>CAXEHY010000001.1:0-4492 GCA_963996865.1 uncultured Flavobacteriales bacterium
AGGTTCCGGTAATTATTTAAATTTTTGTAAAAATTATGTTAGTAACAATAAATTAGATTTTTATTTTGATTTTGCATCAGAAATGCCGCATGAAAATTTATTAGATTTTTATAATTCTATTAGTTTATTCGTGCTGCCTTCTTATGATGAGGCTTTAGGTTGTGTTTACATTGAGTCTTATGCTTGTGGCGCTCCTTTTGTGGCTATTGAAAATCAAGGTGTTGAAGAATTATTACCCGATGACATTAAAAATTTTTATATTGCTAAAAAAGAAAACACGACATCTTTAGCAAAAAAGATTTTAGGCGTATATAACAACAAGTCTCCTCTTTTTAATTTAAATAAAGACCTGAATATCAATTCTTTAATTAAAGATTACGTAAAAAAGCTTTAGATATGGAAACATCCTTGTTAAATAGTAGAATATTATTTTTAAAGAATAATTTAAATGATTTTAAATATAATGTCATTTTTAGTCCAGATTTAGATTATCAACAATCTGATGATATAGATATTGTTTTTTTTAATGTAAGAGCTAAAGATGTTATTAACAAGCTTGCTTTGCTGGGTCATAAAATAGAAGGCAATAGTTTTATTATAAATACTCCAAATGATTCTTTTAGATTAGATTTTTATATCAATTGTGTTAATTGTGGTTATTATAAAATTATTAATCTTAGTTTTAAAGATAAAATATTTGTTGATATATCTGATTATTGTGTTATTCAATTATTAGAGCCTTTAATTAAGTTTTCTGAATATAAAAAGAGGCATATAGGTAGATTGAAGTATTTTAAAGATAATGGGCTTTTAGATAATCAAGTAATAAGTAAAAAATTAAAATTTATTATTGGGTTTTATTTTACAGTTGTTTTGTTGAAAAACACGAGAACTTCATTTTCAGGGATTTTTATTAAGTTTCTTAAGTTACGCCTGTTGTTTGTAAATGGTAATTTATTGCGTATGTTTAAAAGTAGATTTTTATCATGAAGTATCTTTTTGGCAATATGTCTTTTTCTTTGAATTGTGATGACATCACAAATACGGCTCTAAAAAAACGTATAGAAGACAAATTAAAATTTAATTTTAATGCTTTTGAGGCTTCAGATAAGGACAAACATGATGTTGAGTTTTATTTTTGCGATAATTTTAAAGATAGTAATTTAATAAAATATAAAGATCAAGATATAGAGTTTGGATTTTGTTTTCAAGACTGTTTTAAGGTTTATTTTATTTGTAATCATAGCAATAGAGGCTTATTTGATATAAAGTTTTTTTCTAGCGCTTATGTTAATTATTTTGAGGGTTTATTAATTAAATTTTATCATAGGGTGTTTTTGTTTTTTGTTTTAATGGTACAGTCAAATAAAAAATTTTCTTTAATACACGGAGCTTCCATTTCTTATCATGATAATGGTTTTTTGTTTGTCGGTCCTTCTGGTGCTGGAAAAACTAAAATGTTACTTAATATTTTAGAATTAAATGGAGCTTCTTTTGTGGCTGATGATTTTAGTATTTTAGATAATAACAGATTGTATTGTAATGGTTCTTATATGGTTATTAAAAAATATCATCAAAGTTGGATGTCAGCAAATAAAACAAAAACAGATATGCCTTTTTTGCAAAGGATGCAATGGAAGCTGTTTAATAAAGATCTTAAGTTTAGAGTTTCTCCTAAAACAGTTTTTAATAGTATATCAAAATCTGTGGACTTAAAAGGTGTTTTTTTATTAGCTAAAGGTGATGACTTTAAGGTTTCAAAAATTAATGTTGATCAAATTGTAGATTTTATTTTAAAAGATTTTTTCTCTGAATTTAGTTCATGTATGAATGTTTATCAGGAGTTAGGTCATAATGATTTTATGCCAAGTTTGAGTCAAGTGGTTAACAATGTTGAGTTACTTTATAGAGATAATTTTAAAAATATTAATTCATATAAAATGGAATTGCCTGAAAAATATAATTCTAATCAGTTAATTTCATTTTTAAATAAATCAAAATGCTTAGTTTAATTATTAGACAAACCAATTGGAGTATTTTAGGAGCTTGTTTAAGCTTTGTAATAGGTTTTTTTTTAAAAATATATTTAATTAATATAGTTTCTTTATCAGAATATGGTAAATATGTAATAGGTCAAACTTTAGCTTCTACTTTAGACACTTTTTTAGCTTTAGGTTTGCCTTTTTTAATAATTAAATATGTCCCAAATCTTATCAAAACTAATAAAGATCAAGCTAAAAAAATAGCTGGTTTTTGTCTTGGTTTTTCTATTCTCATAGGACTGGCAGCTGTTATTCTAATTTGTTTTTTTAATGATTTTATTGCAGAATATATATATCATAAATCAGATATAAATTATATTTTATGTTTAATGTCAATTTATATCCCTATGTCATTATTCATGGCAATGATTATTAGTTTATATAGATCTTTTCTAAAAATCAAGGAAATAGTTATTTATGGCACTGTCTTTAGTGTTTTATGTAGAGCTATATTAACTTTTGTCATTTTCTGTTTTACAGATAATATTCTGTTTTTTGTTTTAATAGAAATATTTGTTCAGATTTTGACTTTAGGTATTTTGACTTTTAAATTTAACAAGGAATGTTTAAACTTACAACTATCACTTGATTTTAAAGCAATAATATCTGATAAGGTTATGTATGCCTATTCAAAAAGAATGTTTTACACCTCTGTTGTAGCTTATTTTGGAGGACAAATTTTAGCTTTCTTTGTTTCTATATATTTGTCAAAAGAAGATATAGCAGCATATTCTGTTTTATTATCTATTGCTTCTATAACAACTATATTGTTAATTAATTTAAATAGAGTTTTTGCTCCTGTAATTTCAAAGCTGTTTTCTGAACGTAAAATGAAAGAGCTTGCTTCTTTGTATAAAGAAACAACTTTTATAATTAATTTTTTAACTATGCCTCTTGTTTTAATAGTTGTTTGTTTTTCTGGTGAAATATTATCTCTTTTTGGTGAAATGGGCAATAATTTCCATTATAACAAGTATTTGATATTACTTATGTGTGGCGGATTAGTTTCTTTGTCAGCTGGCAGTTCAGGTAATTTTATGATTATGGCTAATTTGGAGAAAAAAAACCTGTTTATTCAAATTATTAAAGCTTTAATTTTATGCTCTGCTTGTATTCTTTTTATTAGAGAAAAAGGGTTAGGAGCTGTTGTTATGATATACCTTGTGTCAATGATAATTGTTAATTTTACTCAAGTTGTTATTTTATGGCTTCAGTATAGAATAACACCTTATAGTTTTCAATTAATTAAGTTGTACTTGATTGGAGCTTTTTTATATTTTGTAAATTCAATTATAAACTTTGATAATATGTTGTTTTTAGATTATGTTTTTTTACCAATATTGATTATTATTTCTTATTATATAATTTATAAAAACAATATTATTTCTATAATTAAACATTTTGAAAGAAAATAAATATATATATGCTGATATTGGTGGTTTAGATTTGTATTTTTTTAGACTAGGAGGACCAGGCTTATGCAATTTATTATTTCCTTGGTCTAGAATGATAATTGAAGCAAAGAAACGAAATTTAACTATTATCCCAACAACATGGACTTCTTTGAAAATTGGACCTTATTTAAGGTCAGAAAGAGATAAAAGATCTTATCATGATTTTTTTATTTCAGAATCAAATATTTCTTTATTTAAAAAGATACTGCTTTTGTCTTTTCATAGAAGTAAAATATTAAGAATAAATAATAATAAAATTACTTTTAGTGATTTATGCTCTCATAATATTTTACTTGCTCATGAAATTTCAAAACTTGTTAAGCAAAGACATCTCAACTCTATTAAAAACTTTTCAGGTAAAGGTGTAGTTGTGCACATTAGAATGGGAGATTTCAAAAATGAAGATAATGAGACTTCTTTAAGGAAAGGGGTTTGGAATAAGCGTATACCTTTATTATGGTATAAATCAATTATAAATAAATTGACATTTATAAATAATAAAATTAAAATATATGTATTTTCAGATGCTGATGATCATGATTTACAAGAAATTTTAGATATAAAAAATGTGCAAAGATCTTATTTTGGATCAGCTATTTCAGATTTATTAGCTTTGAGTAAAGGGGGAATTTTAGTTGCTTCAGCTAGTACTTTTAGTATGTGGGCTTCTTTTTTAGGTCAAAATCATACTATATGGTTTCCAGGTCAAATGAGATCTCAAATGATAGAAAATAAAAATATTTTTGAAGGAGAAGTAGATTATAATGACGCTTTATCACAAAAAATAATTGATTATGTTGTTAAATAATATTGTTAAGCTTGGAGCTTTTTTCTATTTATTAAATAATTTTTTATTTTCAATAACATTATTTAACCCATATGCGAATATTGTTTTTCTTTCTTTAGTTTGTGTTTTTTTATTTTTTATAATTATAGATATTAGAATCACTAAAGATGTTATCTTAAATAAGATATTTAGATTTTACTTTTTTGCAA
>CAXEHY010000002.1:0-8685 GCA_963996865.1 uncultured Flavobacteriales bacterium
CAGAATTATAAAAAAATATTATTACAAGGAAATAAATATTATAATGATAGTTTATACAAACAAGCAGAAGGAAACTATAGAATAGCATTGGAGAAAAATAAAGAAAATAAAGAAAATATAAATTTCAATCTAGGGAATTCTATCTACAAACAAAATAATTTCGAAACAGCATCAAGCATATATGATATAGCTGCAAGCAAAGAAGAAAATGAAAAAATGCAATCATTGATTTATTACAATAAAGGCAATTCTTTACTGAAAAATAACCAAGTTGAAGAAAGTATAGAATATTATAAAAAAGCTTTAAAAAATAATCCTGATTACATAAATGCAAAATATAATCTTACTTATGCTCAAAAAATATTAAAACAACAAAAACAAGACGACAAACAAAAACAAGAACAAGATAAAAAAGAAAACAAAGAACAAAAACAAGAACAAGACAACAAACAAAAACAAGAACAAGATAAAAAAGAAAACAAAGAGCAACAGCAAGAACAAGACACGAAACAAAACGAAAAACAAGAACAAGAAAAAGAACAGGAAAACAAGATCAACAAAGAAGAAGCTTTAAAAATGCTAAAAGCTGTTGAAGAAAGAGAAAAAGATATACAAAAAAAAGTTCAAAGAAAAAGAATGAAAACAACAAAACAAAAAATAGAAAAAGATTGGTAATTTGAAAAATTTATTTTTTATAACATTTATTTTATTAAGCTTAAATTTACAGGCTCAATTCACAAGTGAATCATCACAAAGCACGTCAAAAACCTTAAACGGCAAAAGAATAATGATTACTGTTACTAATGGGAACACAAATGGGCAAAAATGGAAAAAATGTCATGTTAATAACATAGAAGTAAATTGTGAGTTATTAGAATGCTGGAATAAAAATGATAATAAAAAATGTGATGAAATAGAAAAATTATTAAAAACTGAACAAAAAATAAATAATAAAAATATTGATGATGATATATATATAAAAACATATACTAATAAAAAAAATATATTTAAAGGCGAACAAATAGAAATCACATATAAGTTATTTTACAGATTAAATTTAGTCAGTGTTGAGGGCAACAAAATACCTGATTTTAATGGCTTCTGGAAAGAAGAAGTGCAAGTAAAAAATGAAACAAACGAAAAAATTATAAATAATAAAAAATACTTAACTCAAACTATCTACAAAGTACTATTGACAGCACAAAAATCAGGTGAAATCATCATAGAGCCTTTAGAATATAATTTTATATATAGACAAAAAGATCTCAAATCAAAAAAACATCCTTTTTCTAATCCTTTTTTTGATAATTATAAAGATGTACCTATTAATATAAAATCTAAAGAAATCGCAATAAATGTTTTACCCCTACCTCAAACAGACATTAAAAGTTTTAATGGAATAGTTGGAGATTTTGAAATAAAAAGTGAAATAGATAAATTAACTACTGAATCAAATAATCCAATAAAATATTCTATCACAATCAAAGGTTTAGGTAATTTTGAATTAATAGACATTCCTGAAATAAGAATTTCTAATGATTTTGACATATATGAACCTAAAATAAACTTTAAATCATTTAAAACAAAAAATGGGACAAGAGGAGAAAAAACATTTGAATTTATAATCTTACCAAGATATCCTGGCAATTATTCAATACCTGAGTATGAATTCACATTTTTTAATCCTAAAAAGAAAGAATATATTACAGAAACAACCTCTGAATTTAAATTACAAATTAACAAAAATCATAACGATGAACATTCTATTCAAGTGTCTCAAAAAAAAGAAACAGAAGCTATTGATGACATAAAACACACTTACAATGATTTTAAACTTAAAAATAATAATATTTTAAATTACAACATAACATTAATTTTACTGCTAATCATCGCGCCTATAGTTATTATAATCACATTAATAACTATGAGATATTTAAAAATCAACTTAACAAAACGAACAAATAATAATGAAAATACAGCTATAAATAAAATCAAAAAACTTGAGAAAGAAATAACAAAAAACAAAATGTCAAATTCTGAATTTTATGATATTATGGATAATATACTTTGGAACTATTTATCAAAAAAATGCGGCATTCCGATATCTGATATAAGTAAAGAAAAAATTATCAAACAACTGAAACATATTAACACAAATAATGAGACTATAAATAATATAAATGAAATAATTAAAATGTTTGAAGTTTTAAGATTTTCTCAACTCAAAGAAGAAAAAGAAGAATTGAAAAATCTTTTAAAAAGATTAAAAAATATTATCAAGAATATAAAATAGTTATGACAAAATACTTTATTGTTTTTTTATGCTTAATTCAAACAATTTGTTTTGCTGAGAACAATATAATAGAAAAAGCAAATAATCAATATTCGTCACAAGAATATTCAAAAGCTATTATAAGCTATAATGAATTAATACAAAATGGTTATTACCAATATGAATTGTTTTATAACATTGGAAACTGTTACTTTAAAATGGATAGTATTGGGAAAGCAATATTATATTATGAAAAAGCATTAAAATTCAATTCTAATGATAAAAACGTAAAAAATAATCTTAAAATATGTAATAATCTAATAATAGACAAACAAGAATATATAGACATTGTGATAATAAAAAACATAAAACATAAAATAATTAATATCCTAAACTTAAAAACATGGATTATAATTCTATTATTGTCATTATGGACACTAACTATATGTTTAATAAAAAAAGACATAAACTTTAAAATATACTATTTTATTTTTTTCATGATGACAATATCTATATTCTCTGTATATCAATATTATAATAACGTTAATAATGAAGATTATGGAATTATAATTCAACTTTCAAGTGATATCAAAAGCTCTCCCTCAAATAACGGTAATACAATTTTTACATTACACGAAGGCGCTAAAATTGAAATACTACAGCAAAATAATACTTGGTCAGAAATATCAATAAACAATGAAACAGGATGGATAAAAAACAAAAATTACATAAAAATATAATATACTTAAAGATATCTAATCACTATTAATAATATTTTGTAAATTTAAAATGTGAAAATTATCAAACTAGTATTTATATTTTGTTTTATATTTTGCACTGTTAATTCAAACAAGATATTTGGGACTCATGCTTCAGGTCTTGATTTAACTTATACATGTAGTCCTGGGGGGAATATTCTTGTTGGTAATGGTAATGTAGTTATAACAATAACTACAGGAACTTTCGGCTATGAACAATCTTGGGATATAACTGATTCAAACGGTAATATAGTCGGACAAGGAGGTCAAGGCGGAGTATACGCCAGTAATGACTCTTACACTATAGTTTTATGTTTACCCGCAGGATCATATACATTTAATGCATATGACACTTTTGGGGACGGATGGAACGGAGGAACATATTCTGTGGTTTCAAACAATATTAATTTAACATCACAAGGAAATAATTTTATAACAGGAACATTGTTCACGGAGAACATGAATGTCAGCAATGTTCCCTGTGATGATATATATCAACTTCAAGGAGCAGGTTATAATGTTAAATTAAGATTTTACAGAGATTGTGATGGTATTACAGCTCCTCTTTCTATGACGCTTAATTATGAATCAGCTTCTCTTGGTCTTTTTGGAAGTATAACACTAAACAATACATCTGATACAATATGCACGCCTATTTGTGTAGGATATCTAACTACATGTCATACTCCTCCAGGAACTTATCCTGGAATAGAAGAATGGATTTATGAAGGATTACTTCAATTACCAGCTGAAGCAGATGACTGGGTATTATCTACAACTGAATGTTGTAGAAATAATGCGATCACTAATATTCAAAATCCAGGAGGAGATAATATATATGTAGAAGCTTTACTAAATAACACTCCAGCTGTAGGGTGCAATAATTCACCTCAATTTGCCACAAGACCAATATCATTCATTTGTGAAAATCAATACTATTGCTATAGTAACGGAGCTACTGATCCTGATGGAGATAATCTAGTTTTCACATTAATAGATCCTATGACAGGACCACCGCCAGCAACAGTATTATATAATATTGGGCCACCTCCTTTAAGCGGGCAACAACCTTTTACTCCAGTGGGATCAACTACTTTTAATAACGCAAATGGAAATATCTGCACAACTCCTGGAGGCCAACAAGTAACAGTTGTAGCTGTCAAAGTAGAAGAATACAGGAACGGTATATTAATTGGCAGTGTAATTAGAGACATTCAAGTAAATGTACAGCCATGTACAGGAAATAACATCCCTGAATTAAGTGGTTATGATGGGAATCCTATTAATTTAGTAAATACAGATACTGCATTTTGTCCTGGAGAGCCTATAACTCTTAATATTGTTGGAAGTGATCCTAATTTAGGTGATTTACTTACAATGAATCTAATCAATCCTATTCCTGGAACAAACTTCTCTGTAAATGGAAATGGCACGGCAAATCCAATTGGAACATTTACATGGAATACCACACAAAATGATACTAGCAGCGCTCCTTATTGTTTCACATTACAATTAAGTGATGACGCTTGTCCTTTATTTTCACAATTCACAGCATCATATTGCATTGAAATTACTCCAAATATAGCTGCATTACAAAATATGCCTGATATGTGTATTACTGATGCTCCTATACAATTAAATAGCGGTGTACCTTCAGGAGGCACTTATAGTGGCAATGGTGTTAATAATGGTGTTTTTGATCCTAGCATTGCTGGCACTGGAACACATACAATAACATATGATTATTCAAATAATTTGGGATGTGCGGGCACAGCTACAAATACAATAACTGTTGAACAGGATCCTGATCCTGGTACTGGTATTTCATGGACAGGATGTGACAACGCTGCACAAATAGATTTATTTTCTCAATTAAGTGGATCTCCTGATTTAAACGGAACATGGACTGATGCTAATGGTAATGTTATTAATAATATATATTACCCTAGTTCACTTATAAGTCAAACTATAACATATACTGTGACTGGTATAAGTTGTCCAAATGAAACAGCACAAATACCTATCACTATTAATCAAATGCCTACAGCTTACGCAGGACCAGACACTTTAATATGTGGAGATTTTACAACATTATATCCTTTAACAAGTATTGGAGATGGAGCGTGGTCTACTAATGATAATAATTTAATAATAGAAGATCCAAATAATCCTTATTCATCTGTAAACACCCCTGATTATGGAATATATAATTTAACTTGGACAGAAAATAATAATAATTGTATTAATTCGGATGATGTCACAATAGAGTTTATTGAACCTCCTTTTAATTTACAAGTCACTCCACCGCTCACTTATTTATGCCCTAACGAAAGTCAAGTTTTATTTGTAGAAGGTGATTTTCAAACTTATCAATGGTATTTTAACAATAATCCAATAGTTGGTGCTAATTCTCAAATATATAACGCTTCAATAGAAGGTGATTATTATGTGGAAGTTTCAAACAGCATATGTATCGCAACTTCTCCTATAGCTACAATAAATATTATTAGTTCTCTAGACGCAAGTATATTAACTTTCATAGATTCTATAATATGCCCTGTGGACCCTCCTATACAATTAGAAGTTGTTACGCCAGGAGGAAAATGGTATGGACAAGGTGTAAATCAAAATGGGTTATTTACTCCTTCAAGTGTCAGCGTAGGTCAACATTGGCTAACATATGTATTAGATTATAATTGCCTAGAACAAGATTCTATAATGATAGAACTTGGATGCGAAGTAACTTTATTCGTTCCTAACACATTTACTCCAAACAATGATGAACATAACGAATTATTTAATATTTACGGAGAAAATATAATTGATTTTGAACTTTATATATATAGTAGATGGGGTGAATTAATATTTTATTCTAATGATATAAGTAATACTTGGAATGGGAAAATGAATGATGAATATTGTCAAACAGGTAGTTATACATACTATATTAAAATATTTGGAAAAGATTCTCAAGTACTAAGAAGAACTGGTCATATAAATATTTTAAGATAAATCAAAAATGAAAACTTTATTCAAAACTATATTGTTTACATTTTTTTTTATTCAAATTAACGCTCAAATTGACGTAGGACCTGACATAACAATATGTCAAGGTGATACGGTAAATTTATCAGCGACAGTCTCAGTGGCTAGCACTAATAACTACAATATATCAACCATAAATTATAGTCCTGAATCTTATTATATGGGTTCTAATGTCACCTTTCCTAATGGAGGAAGTGGCGGATGGGGCTCATGGGGCCCATGCGGATATGGATGGAGCTGGTTTAATGGATGGGGCTATGATTGGGATGACTGCGGGAGTAATGCATTACCTATAGGTTTTAATTTTTGTTTTTTCGGAAATACTTTTTCTCAGTTTTATGTGAGTTCAAATGGATGGATAAGTTTTTCAAACCCAAACGTAAATCAAATACATGCTTTTGATCCTGATCCTATACCTTGTGGAGGTTACGCTTGTCCTAAAAATGCAATTATGGGGCCTTGGTCAGATTTTTTTCCAACTGCCGCAGCAATAACAAATGTTAAATACATAACACTAGGAACAGCTCCTAATAGAAGGCTTGTAGTAAACTTCCTAAATCAGCCTCAATATGGATGTTGGACTTCATATAACACCTTTCAAATAATACTGTATGAGGGGACAAATGTTATTGAAAATAATATACAAACTAAATCTATTTGCTGGAATAACCCCAACTCAGTACAAGGAATACAAAATGCAAGCGGAAATTTAGCTTATGCCGTTCCTGGCAGAAATAATACAAATTGGTCTGCTTATAATGATGCTAAAAAATATGATCCAACAGGAACAGCTGCTACAGGTAATATAACTTGGCTAGCTAATAATATTACAACAATTGGAACTGGAAGCAATATTACAATAATACCTTCCCAAACGACATCTTTAACAGCACAAGTAACTGCTTGTGGCGGGACCTTTACTGATAATATAAATGTATTTGTAAATCCTAACCCTACTCCAAACGCAGGACCAGATGACAGTTCTTGTGATTTAAATTATAATCTAAATGCTAATAATTCAACAGGAGCAACAGGTGCCTGGAGTAATTCCTCAGGAGCCATATTCACAAATATAAACAACGCTAACACTAATGTGACAGTTCCTAATTATGGGCCTGACACTTTTACTTGGACAGAATCTTTAAATGGATGTACTGCTTTTGATCAAGTAAATATTAATTTCTTTCAACAACCTGTTTCAGATGCAGGATCAGATGACAATATCTGCGGCCTATCATATACATTAAACGCTAATCCTTCAGTAGGAATAGGAAACTGGAGCGGTCCATTTGGAGCAATATTTTCAAATATCAATGATCCTAACACAAGTGTTACTGTAAATAACTATGGAACACATGATTTTATATGGGAAGAAGATAATGATGGGTCAACATTTCATTGTGTGGATTTAGATACAGTGCAAATTATATTTACACAAAGCCCTACTTCAAATTCAGGGCCAGATGACAATATCTGCGGCCTATCATATACATTAAATGCTAATCCTTCAGTAGGAATAGGTACGTGGACTGGACCTATAGGAGCGATTTTTAATAACATCAATGATCCTAACACAAGTGTTACTGTAAATAACTATGGAACACATGACTTTACATGGACAGAAGATAATAGTTTTAATTGTATATCATCAGATGATATATCAATAACTTTTTATGAAACACCTATACCTAGCGCTGGTGTTTCTCAAAATATATGCGGACTTAATGTAATATTAAATGCTCAACAGCCTATTGGAATTGGTAATTGGAGTGGAAATAATGTTAATTTTTCTAATCCAACATCTCAAAATACAAATGCTAATTCATATGTATATGGAACAAATACTTTCATTTGGACTGATAATAACAATGGATGTATTGGTATTGATAGTGTAAGTATAATATTTATAGAAATACCAGTAGCACAAGCAGGCGTCAATGATGCTTCTTGTGGATTATCATATACATTAAATGCTAATCCTTCAGTAGGAACAGGCACGTGGACTGGACCTATAGGATCAATTTTTGATGACATCAATGATCCTAATACAAATATAACCATGAATAATTACGGAACATATAATTATACCTGGACAGAAGATAATGGCAACAATTGTATAGACAGTGATATTATTTCTATAACCTATGTTGACAACCCTATTGTCTCAACAGGAAGTAGCATTGCAATCTGTCCTTATGAACAAATAATAATAAATGAAGCAATGTCTAGTAATTACACCTCTATTGCATGGAGCACAAATGGTGATGGTTATTTTACAAATAATATTTCTTTAATAACTGAATATATTTACGGAAATAATGATTTACAAAACGGATATGTTAACTTATATTTAGAAGCCTTAAATCCTCCTTGCCCAACAGAAACGGACACTTTAGCATTGACGATTCACCCCAAACCTGTTGGTGTAATTAGTGGAGATGCAAATCTATGTGATAACGGCAGTTTAGCTGAAATAAATATTAATTTATCAGGAAATTCTCCTTGGGATTTTACAATCAATAATGGAGTTGAAGAAATGAATTTCAATAATATTACTGATAGTAATTTCATTTTTGAGACTTCAAGTCCCGGGATATACTCTTTATCATA
>CAXEHY010000003.1:0-5418 GCA_963996865.1 uncultured Flavobacteriales bacterium
CAATAGGTATTTTAAATATTCTAAGCGAAGAAAACTTAATATACAGTAATGTTTTAAATAAATTAAAAACTCGTGGAATAAATATTTGTTTTTTATTTGAATAAAAGAAACTTTTTTTCACAAACAACGTATATATTAAGAATATAAAAATGTGAAACATGTTTTTACCTGACTTTCCCAAAATAATAATAATATTATTAGTTATTTATATTATTATTCTTCTGGTAATAAAAAATAAAAGGATAATGCATAAAGTGAGCAGCGGCAGCTATTCTAATTTATGTCCTATATGTCCAAAAGAGCCACTAGAAAGAGTAAAAAAACTTAAAAAAGATCGTTTGATAAACTACTTAACTTTTCAAGTATTCAATTTTAAGAGATATAAATGTATGAAATGCAAAAAATCTTTTTTGAGATGGGAAAAAAGATTTAAATAACACTATATAACATGAAAATGCACATATAAGCTGTAACTATAATAATTGTTATATGTTCATATTATATCTACAAAAATTTGAAATAATAATTGAATAAGCAGAAACAATATTCAAAGAATCTGGCCCATGTATATTAACTTTAGGTATTGTGATTTGAGTAAATTGTAAATTTAAAATTTCCTTTGAAACACCTTTTGACTCATTACCTAAAATGACAACAAAATTATCATTTATAATTGTTTTTTGAACATCCCCCCCTTTTAAAGCTGTTGTGTAAATTGTAAATCCAGAATGTTTATTAAGATGTTTTAAAAATTTAATTATATCTAAATAAAAAATATTCACCGAAGACAAAGAGCCCATAGAACTTTGAATGACTTTAGGGTTATATAAATCTACAGTATTGTTGGAACAAAATATTTTATTCACACCATACCAATGAGAAACCCTAACCAAAGATCCTAAATTTCTTGGATCTTGAATATTATCTAAAACTAGAATATTTTCACTTTGTAAAGTGTCAAAATTAAAACTTACATCTTTATGATATTTCACTAAAGCCATAACTTTGTTAGGTTGTGATAATAAACTTATTTTCTTCATCTCATTATGTGATATTTTAATAAACTCTAAATCAATTTTTATATTTATTTTTTGTAGAATTTTATTTTTTTGAACATCTGTTGAAAAATATATTTTCAAAACATCATATTTAGAATCACAAAAGTCTAAAACTACTTTTTCTCCTTCTATCAAAAAAGATCTATTGATGTCTCTATACTTTTTATATCTTAAAGATGTTAATAATTTTAGCTCTCTTTTACTTAACATATTTTATATTTTAATTTGTTTTTTACAATAAATTCAAAACATTTGCAAATATAAATATATATTTAAATGAAAAACGAAGATATTAAATCTATAGCAAGACAAATGGTTTCTAATGGAAAAGGAATTCTTGCGGCAGATGAAAGTACAGGAACTATTACTAAAAGACTTGCTTCAATTGGAGTCAAATCGACTTTTGAAAGCCGTAACGAATACAGAGACATGCTTTTCTCTACAGAAGGTTTGTCAGAATTTATTAGCGGAGTAATAATGTATGATGAAACTATTAGACAAACAACAACATGCAACAATCAAATACCTTTTCCTGAATACCTTAATTCTAAAAACATAATTACTGGCATAAAAGTAGATACAGGAGCAAAAGACCTGTCTAATTTTAAAAACGAAAAAATAACAGAAGGATTAGACGGGTTAAGAGATAGATTAAAGGAATACTATAAGCTAGGAGCTAGATTCGCTAAATGGAGAGCTGTTATTACAATAAATAATAACACCGTATCTGAAACATGTATAAATGCAAATTCTCAATCTCTTGCAAGATATGCTGCATTATGTCAAGAACAAAATATAGTCCCTATAATTGAACCTGAAGTTTTAATGGAAGGAACACATACAATTACAACTTGTGTAGAAATAACAAAAAAAACATTAAATAAAGTTTTTAAAGAATTAAATCAACATAAAGTAGATTTGCAAGGAATTGTTTTAAAACCAAATATGATTATATCTGCTTTAAATTGCCCTGAACAAGCAGACGTAAATAAAGTATCTGATTTAACCTACAAAATACTAAAAGAATATGTTCCTGAAAATGTACCAGGAATAGCCTTTTTATCAGGAGGACAAGACAGTAAGATTGCTACAGCTCATTTAAATGCAATGAATAAGAAATTTAAAAACAAACCTTGGAATTTAACATTTTCTTACGGAAGAGCATTACAGTATAACTGTCTTATTGCATGGAAAGGAAAAAATAGAGAAAATGGTCAAAAAGAACTATTATTAAGAGCTAAAATGAATCATCTTGCTTCTATTGGCAAGTGTGAAGAATAAAAAATTATGGTTTGGTTTAAAAGAAAACAAGATGGCATAAAAACATCAACAAATCAAAAAAGAGAAACTCCTGAGGGACTTTGGACGAAATGTCCAAAATGTAAAAATATTTTTGACAACGAACAACATATTGAAAATTCATATGTTTGTGTAAATTGTAATTTCCATTTTCAAATATCTTCAAAACAATATTTTGAAATATTATACGATGAAAATACATATCAAGAAATAAATAACAAAATCCAATCCGGGGATCCATTAAATTTTAAAGACTCAAAAACATATAAAAAAAGAATTCAAGAAACCCAAAAAAAAACTGGTTTAAAAGACGCAATAACTACAAGCTATGGCAAAATAAACAACAAAAATATAGTTATATGCTGTATGGACTTTAAATTTATAGGAGGATCAATAGGATCTGTAGTTGGAGAAAAAATATCATTAGCGATAGATTTTTCTATAAAAAACAAATATCCTTTTTTAATAATAAGTAAATCAGGTGGCGCAAGAATGCAAGAAGCAGCATATGCGTTAATGCAACTAGTGAAAACATCATCTAAACTCAATATACTTGGACAAAACAAGATACCTTATATTTCATTATTAACACATCCTACTTTTGGAGGAGCTACAGCTTCATTTTCAATGTTAGGTGACTTTAATATAGCTGAGCCTGGAGCATTAATAGGATTTGCTGGACCTAGAGTTGTAAAAGAAACTATAGGCCAAGAATTACCTGAAGGATTTCAAACTTCTGAATTTTTATTAGAACATGGTTTCCTTGATGCTATTATAACAAGAAATGATCTAAAAAACAAAGTATCATTAATGCTTGATTTTTTCACAAATTAATTTTTATTAGAACTCGAAAATACTATATTTGTCCGAATTTTTAAACAAAATATATGATTGACAAAATAAAAATATTTAAACAATACGGTGGAGATGAAAAAAACTCCGGATCTACCGAATCCCAAATAGCTTTATTTACGGAAAGAATAAAAGATATAACTAGTCATCTTAAATCTAATAAAAAAGACAAAAAAACTCAAAGATCATTGCAATTATTAGTGGGTAAAAGAAGAAAGATGTTAGAGTACCTTAAATCAAAAGATATAAATAAATACAGAGAAATAATACAAAAATTAAAACTAAGAAGGTAATGAAGAAAAATAAAATAACTGAAATAATAAAATTAGATAAAAACAGAAATATTGAAATTTCAACAGGAAAATTAGCTAAACAAGCAGATGGTTCAGTAGAAGTTAGAATGGGAAATACTGTGCTATTAGCAACAGTTGTTTCTAATAGAGAATTTAAAGATGTAGATTTTCTGCCATTAACTGTAGATTATAGAGAAAAATTTTATGCGGCAGGAAGATTTCCTGGTGGATTTTTTAAAAGAGAAGCTAGACCTTCTGAAAATGAAATTCTAACAATGAGATTAGTTGACAGAGTATTAAGGCCACTATTTCCTAAAGATTATCATGCTGAAACACAAATTATGATTCAGTTATTATCATATGATAAAAATTGCGCCGCAGACTCTTTGGCAGGTTTAGCTGCTTCTGCCGCTTTAAGTATTTCAGACATTCCTTTTGCAGGACCTATTTCAGAAGTTAGAGTCTGTAGAATAGATGGTGAATTTATAGTTAATCCTAAAATAGAAGATATATTAAAATCAGATATTGAAATAATGGTAGGCGCGTCTTCTGAAAGTGTAATTATGGTAGAAGGTGAAATGCAAGAAGTTAGTGAAGAAGAAATGCTTGAAGTAATAAAGATAGCTCATGAAGCAATTAAAAAACAATGTGAAGCTCAAGAAAAATTAGCTAAAACTTTAAAAGTAGTAAAAAGAGAATATGTTAAAAAAGATGAAAATAAAGAAATAATAAAAAAAGTTGAAAAAGAATATGGAGAAAAGATATTAAAAATAATCACATCTTATCTACCAAAACAAGAAAGAAGACAAAGCTTTGAAGATTTAAGAGAAAAATTATTATCAAGCTTCTCTGAAGAAGAATTAGAATCTATAGAAGATAATCTAAATAAGTCATTTGATAATCTTGTTAAGGAAAAAATGCGTGAAAATGTATTAAGTAGTGGTAATAGATTAGATGGTAGAAAATTAGATGAAATTAGAAATATAACTTGTGACATAGACTATCTCCCATCTGTTCACGGTTCAGCTGTTTTCACGAGGGGAGAAACGCAAGCTTTAGTCACAACTACGCTTGGAACATCTCAAGACGTGAAAAAAATAGATGAACCAACTAAAGAAGGTTTTGATAATTTTTATTTACATTATAATTTCCCACCTTTTTCAACTGGAGAAGCAAGACCTATAAGAGGAACAAGCAGAAGAGAAATAGGTCATGGAAATCTAGCACAAAGAGCTATCAAAAACATGATACCTGAAGATTTTGGATACACCATTAGAATAGTTTCAGAAATTTTAGAATCAAACGGATCATCTTCCATGGCATCTGTATGCGGAGGAATTCTTTCTTTAATGGATGCTGGAGTGCCTATAAAAAAACCTGTTTCAGGGATAGCAATGGGGTTAATAAAATCAGATAATAATTATGCTGTTCTATCAGATATTTTGGGTGACGAAGATTTTTTAGGAGATATGGATTTTAAAGTCACTGGAACTAAAGATGGAATTACTGCTTGTCAAATGGATATTAAAATTCAAGGACTAACTTATGAAATTTTACAAAAAGCATTAGAGCAAGCTAGAAAAGGTAGATTATTTATTTTAGATAAAATGAATGAAAGTATAAAAACTCCTAGAAAAGAACTAAAACCTCATATACCTCAAATTATAAAAATAAAAATACCAAAAGACATGATAAGATATGTTATTGGTCCTGGTGGTAAAGTGATTCAAGAATTACAGGCAGAAACTAATACTACAATCAGCATAGAAGAAGAAGATAATCATGGAATAGTAGAAATTTTTGGCGAAAATGGAGACAATATAAAACAAGCTGTTAAAGAAATAGAAAATATAACATATGTTCCTAAAACTGGAGACATATTTAAAGGCGAGATAAAAGCTATAAAACCTTTTGGA
>CAXEHY010000004.1:0-2795 GCA_963996865.1 uncultured Flavobacteriales bacterium
AGCTTTAATAATAATGTTTGTTTAAATTTTTTCTGGAACTCTCTTGAAAGACAAATTAGAATTAAAGGTAAGGCTGTGCGCGTCAATGAGTTAATATCAGAAAAATATTTTGATTCAAGAGATATAAAAAGCAGACATGCGGCTATTGTATCTAAACAAAGTCAAGATCTAGATTTAGATTTTGATTTTAAAAAATATATTAAAGCAAATATTTCGGATAAAAACAACATTAAAAAACCTAAATTATGGGGGGGGTATTTAATTCGCCCATTTTATTTTGAGTTTTGGCAAGGACGAGAATATAGATTTCATGATAGATTAGTCTATTTTAAAGAAAAATCAGATTGGCATATTAAAAGACTTCATCCTTAGATAAACTTACTTGAGGTTCCAATTTTATATCCATTTAAAAAAGATTTTATATCCATTATTTTTTTAGATTCTATTTGTATTTTTTTTACTATTATAAAGCCTTTTTTTGAAGATATTTTTAATTCTTTTTTATTGTCTGTTATTATTTCTCCAGCCTTTAAATCATGTTTTTTTAATTCATATTCAGATTCGTATATTTTAACTTTTATTTTCTTTTTTTTATTGTCTATTATACTCCATGCTGCGGGAAATATAGATATATCTTTTTCTATTTTAATATCATCTATTACAGGAGAAAGCCCTCTGATTTTATTGTATATTTTTTTACAATCTTCATTCCATTGAATTCTGCATATTTCTTTCGTTAGTTTCGGAGCTTTTTTATATTCTGATTTATAATTTTGAATGATTTTTGTTATTTTATCTTTTTCTATTTTAGATATTGTTTTAAGCAGTAAATCACTTCCTTTTTGTATCATTTCTTGATGTAATTGAGCGGCTGTTGTTGTTTTGGTGATATTTATCTTTTCTTTTAATATAATATCTCCACAGTCAATTTTGTCATTTATAAAAAATGTTGTTATGCCAGTTGTTTTTTCTCCATTTATTATAGCCCAGTTTATTGGAGCTGCGCCTCTATATTCTGGAAGTAATGAAGTGTGTAGATTAATTGTGCCTTTTGAAGGAATAGACCATACCTCTTTTGGTATTTTTTTGAATGCAACAACAATAAATAAATCTGCTTCTAAAGCCTTTAGTTTTTTTATAAATTTTACATCTTGCATATTTGATTGTTGAAATAATTGAATATTATTTTCTATAGCATGTTTTTTTACTTCAGAAAATTGATTTTTTTTACCTCTTCCTTGTGGTTTGTCTATTCCCGTAACTATCCCTAATACTTGGTGTTTTTTAAATATTTTATCCAAGCATTTTGCAGCAAAAAATGGTGTTCCAAAAAATACAATTTTCATTTTTTTTCGGCTATTATTATTATTCTAGGAGACTTTGTTTCTTTAAATTTATTTAATTTGTAATCTCCAAATACGTTTAATATTTTAAAATTTTCTTTTTTTATCATTTGTGAGATTTCTTTATATTTAAATATCATAAGTTGTTCTACATATGTATATTTTCTGTTATCTAAAACTTCAATTTTTTTGATTAGTTTATTTTCTTTAATTTTTTTTTCAATTTTAAATTTTATTTTATTTATTTCTTTTGTTTCATGTTTTTGTAAATTTTTTAATACTTGTTCGAAATTAATATAATCAAAAATTAATTTACCTTTTTTCTTTAATGTTGCATGAAAGTTATTTATTATTAATTGATTGTCTTTTTTGTTTTCAAAATAACCAAAACTTGTAAATAAATTTAAAACATAATCAAAATAATTTGATCTGTAAACATATTTCATGTTATGCTCTGAAAATGAGCTGTTCTTGTTTTGCTCTTTTTTTGCTTTTTGTATTTTCAATCCAGATAAGTCAATGCCTTTTATTTTGTATCCTAATCTTCCAATATAGTTTGTATGTCTTCCTGAACCGCAAGCTATGTCTATGAAAATTTCTTTTTTGTTAGGCTTTATATGATTAAACAAATTATCTAAAAATAATTCTGCTTCTAGGTAATTTCTTTTATTATACAAAATATCATAGTATTTTGTTTCAAACCATTCTTCATACCATTTTTTTGTCATTTTGTAATTTATTCCAAATAATTCTCAAAACAAATGCTAATATAACAGTAATTACAGATAAAATCACACCTAATACTATATTTCCATATATAAAATACCCTGTTGCAAACAGACAGCAATATATCATTATTAATGATATAATTATTGCTAATATTCCTGTAGGAACTGACCACTTTATTTTTTGAATTTTTTCATTTTTAATTATTTTTTGCCAACCTGGACCTCCAGGAGTAGTTTTTTTATAGAATTTTAAAAGTATTTCGTTTTTTTCTGGATTAGTTATAAAAGTTATAAAAACCCAAATTATAGTAGTAATTATTACTACCATTGGGTATTTCATGTATTCTGGCATTAATGCATTTCCGCCAAATAATATTGATGATATTGTTTGTATACTAAATAATATTGAAATAAATCCTGAAACAAAAATTGCTGAAATTTCACTCCAAGCATTTATTCTCCACCAAAACCATCTTAAAATAAAAATTAAACCTGTTCCGGCTCCAAACATTAGAATAAAATCAAATAATTGTAATGCGTTGGTTAACAATAAAGCTACAAACGAAGAAACTAAAAAAAGAAATATAGTTGTTATTCTTCCTACTTTTACTAATTGTTTTTCTGTGAATTTCTGTTTGTTTTTTTTGTAAATATCATTAACTATATATGATGCTCCCCAATTTAGATGAGTAGACATAGTAGACATATAAGCTGCAATTAATGA
>CAXEHY010000005.1:0-2586 GCA_963996865.1 uncultured Flavobacteriales bacterium
ATAGACACTTTGCAGACACAATTTACTTGTGATAGTATTATTACGACTAATTTAACTGTTCTCTCTATTTCAGGAGGATCAGGTGTTAATAATCAATCTATTTGTTTAGGTGATAGCATATTAGTCGGCAACAGTGTTTATAGTGTTTCAGGAACATATTTAGATACTTTATCTTCTTCTAATGGATGTGATAGTGTAGTAACCACTAATTTAAATGTAAATACAGCAAATTATGCTTCTTTTAATGGAGGTATTTTAGATAGTATTTCAGGTCCAGGTTCTTTTAGTAATTATAATGGTCATTTAATTTTAGATAATAATATATTAAGTGTTTTGAAAGCAGCTACAGTTTATGCTCTCGATACTAATACAGTTACTTTTCAATTAAGAGATTCTAATGGTTCGGTATTACAAGAAGTCGTTCATGATGTGTATCCCGGAGAACAAAGATTAAATTTTGATTTCTTAATACCTGTAGGTAGTGATATTGAATTAGGCGTAGATCCAAATGCTAGTAATGGTATTTTAGGTCTTTATAGAAGTAGTGGTAATTCTTGGCCTTATCCATTTAGTATAGGTCCTGTCACTATAACAAATTCTAACGCTGGTAATAATTATTATTATTTTTATTATGATATAGAAATTATGCCTTATGCTACTTATAACTCTGTGGCTGTTTGTGAAGGAGATACTATTATTGTGAATAATAATTTATACTATAATGAAGGATTATATATGGACACTTTAGCGGCTAGTAATGGATGTGATAGTGTATTGTATACTGATTTAGAATTTTATCAATCTCCTGCGCTCTTTATTCAATCTAATCCAGATCCTCCTATAATATGTTTAGGAGACACTATAGTTCTTGAGGCTTCTGCAGGTTTTGTTTCTTATCTCTGGAATGTTTGGAATGGTGGTGGTCATTATTTAGTTGATGATCCAACTGAAGACACTTGGTATACGGTTTCGGCAACAGATTCTAATGGCTGTGTTTTAAATGAGGACATTAATGTTATAGTAGATTCATGTATAACGTCAATAAATGAATTTTATAGTGATCTTTCTGTTTATCCAAATCCAAGTAAGGGTTTATTTACAGTTGAACTGAATAGTGCTGTTAATCAAGAAATTAGTTTCATGATTATTAATTCAATAGGGGAAGTGATATTGTCGGAAAAAATTGATTTATTAGTAGGCCAGCACACTAAGAAAGTGAATTTGTCTGGGTATGCTAAAGGATTGTATTTTCTAAAAATAACATCTAAAAATATAAGTGTCAATAAAAAATTGACTTTACAATAATGTTTAATTAAATTTTATAAATATGAAGAATTTTTTATTAGTTTTTATTTTAAGTTTCAGCTTACAGGCGTATTCTCAAACTAGTTTAACACAGGCTCCAGATTTTACAGTAACAGATGTTCATGGAGTTACACATAATTTGTTTGATTATTTAGATGACGGAAAACATGTTGTTGTAGATTTTTTCTTTACAACATGTGGCCCCTGTATATCTTCAGTGCCTATAATTAATGACGCGTTTACTATGTTTGGATGTAATACAGGTGAAGTGATATTTTTAAGTATTGATAACGGAGATACTGACGCGGAAGTTTTACAATATGAACTAGATTACGGCGCTTTACTTCCAGCTGCTAGCGGTAACGATGGTGGCGGTGATGCTGTAAATAACGCATATGGAATCAGCGCATACCCTACAGTTATACTTATAGCTCCAGATAGAACTATTTTAGAGCAAGATATTTGGCCTGTTTCAGGTTTAGAAAACGCCATATTAAGCGCTGGTATATCTCAGAGCGCTTGTAGTTCTACTTCTATTGTGGACATCACTCATAATATAAAAAGCACAGATGTTATTTTTGACATGTACGGCAGAGAATATAATGTAGGTTTTAATAAACTACCTAAAGGTGTTTATATTATCAATGGACAAAAAGTTTTTAAAACTGAATAGATAATTTATCACATTTTTTGATTATAATGATAGTTAGATTAGAACATAGTGATCAACTTGTCGCTGAGTCTATTTATAATATTTTTCAATTATCATATAAAGTAGAAGCTGAGATATTAGGAGTATCTCAATTCCCTCCTTTAAATAGACAGATTCCTGATTTTATGAAAAGTGAAAATTTATTTTACGCTTACAAGATTAAAAATAAGATATTAGGTGTTGTCGAGCTTGAAAATAAAGATTCGGTGCATATCCAAAGTTTAGTTGTTGATCCTATGTTTTTTAGAAAAGGTATAGCCAGGCAACTTATTGATTTTGTTTTAGATATATACAAAAACAAAACTTTTACTGTAGAGACAGGTTTAAACAATTATCCTGCTGTTAGTTTGTATAAAAGTTATGGTTTTAAAGAAGTTGAAAAATATATTGCAGAATTTAATATTATAAAAATAAGATTTAAATTATAGTTCCTATTTTGTTTTGCATTTTTTAACTTTATCTAAATATATTGTTATAATGAATAAGATAAGTCGATTTAATAAGTTAATTCTTTGGTTAGTTGTTTTTATTATCATAGAGACATCTTTTCATTTAATTTTAATGCAGAG
>CAXEHY010000006.1:0-10611 GCA_963996865.1 uncultured Flavobacteriales bacterium
TAATAATAATAATGGATTCAATATATCTTATCTAAATGACACTTTATATTTTAATTATAATCAAAATGTTTCTTTTTTTAAAATGTTAACTCAAGAAAAAGGATTATTACAAGCAAATCAAAAACATATTTTTGAATCTAGGATTTTATATGATATTCAGGGATTGCCATTTGTTTTGAAAGAAGTATATTTAGACTCCAAGCTTATTTATAAGGAGTCAGATATAGAAGAATTAGACGATCTATTAAGATTAGAGGTTTATTGTGATGATGAAAAAAAACAAATTAATCTTTTTGGAGATGTAGGTTTTGTGAATACTGATAATAGTTTTGAATTAGGAGGATTAAACTTTAGTTTGTCTTATGGGTCACGATATATTAATTTGCCTTTTTATCTACGTTTAGATAAATTTATTTTAACTAAATATCCTGGCTCAGAAAATCCTTCTTCTTTTGAGTCTTATGTGGAATTAATTGATAAAGATAAAATAATACCTTCTCATATTTATATGAATAATATTTTGAAATATAAAGGTTATAGATTTTATCAATCATCATATGATACAGATGAAAAAGGTACAGTTTTGTCTATGAATCATGATTTTTTTGGAACATTAGTATCTTATCTTGGTTATATTCTTTTAGCAATAGGATTTGTGTTTACTTTGTTTAATTCAAGCAGCAGATTTTCTTCAATAAATAAAAAATTAAATAAGACCTTATTTTTGCCTTTGTTTTTTTTGTTGACTTTCAATTTAAATGGACAACATAATGTAGATTTTGTTTTTCCTACAGATACAATTTCTAACAATAACACATATTTAGATATTGTTAGAGTTGATTATTCACATGCTGAAAAATTCGGAAGTATCTTGGTTCAAGATAATAATGGACGTTTAAAACCAATTAATACATTTTCTTCTGAATTATTAAGGAAAATTTATGGTTCAGATAAATATTATGGATTATCTTCAGATCAATCTTTTCTTTCTATGTCATATTCTCCTTTTTTATGGAGTTTTTTCCCAATTATTAAGGTTAAAAATCATGATTTAAAGTTAATTATTGATAAAAACGCAGCATCTGATCATTTTTCTTATATACAGTTTTTTGGAGATAATAAAGAGTTTATTTTAAAATCACATTTAAATAAAGCTTTTAACAAGAAACCCGCTGTTAGAACAAAATTTGATCAGGCAATTATATCAACAACTGAAAAAGTTCAGATATATGAAATGATATTATCAATGGATTTTTTAAAGATTTTCCCTGTACCTGAACACCCTGATGATAAATGGATTAACTCACAGGATACTGTAAATTATTTTACCAGCATAGATTCATTGTTTGTGAAAAATATTTTACCAATTTATTTTGAAAATATTAGTTACGGATTAAGTAACAATGATTGGTTAAAAGCAGATAGTATTTTGCACTTTATTAGAGATTATCAAATTAAATTTGGCGCAAATATTTATTTGTCAGAATCTAAAATAAAATCAGAATTGTTGTATAATAAATTAGATATATTTAATAATCTATATAAGATATATGTTTTAGTTGGATTATTGTATTTAGTTTTTTCATTTTTGTTTTTATTTAATCAGAATCTTATAATTAAATCTATAATTAAAATATTTTTTTCTTTTTCTTTTATTTTGTTTTTGTTGCATTTATTTGGCTTAATATTAAGATGGTATATTTCAGGACATGCCCCTTGGAGTAATGCTTATGAGTCTATGATATTTATTTCTTGGACCGCAATTTTAGCAGGCTTTATATTTTCAAAAAAATCTCATTTTACTTTTGCTGCAGGATTAATTGTTGCTTCAGTATTGTTAAGTGTTGCTCATCTTAATTGGGTTGATCCTGAAATCACAAATTTAGTTCCAGTTCTTAAATCTTATTGGTTGATGATACATGTTGCGATTATAACTTCTAGTTATGGTTTTTTTGCTTTAGGAGCAGTGTTAGGTATTATTAATTTAATTTCCTTGATATTTAATATTTCTAAAAACAATATATTACGACTTACATATATAAATGAGTCTACGTTAACCGTAGGTATTATGTTATTGACAATAGGAACTTTTCTAGGAGGGGTTTGGGCAAATGAATCTTGGGGAAGATATTGGGGCTGGGATCCTAAAGAGACATGGGCGTTGATAAGTATTTTAGTTTATGCTTTTATATTACATACAAGATTTATACCAAAATTAAATAACATATTTGTATTTAACTTTTTATCTATTATAGGTTATTTCTCTATTATAATGACATATTTTGGCGTTAATTATTATTTGTCTGGATTACATTCTTATGCGAAAGGTGATCCTTTGCCTATACCTAGTTTTTTATATTATAGTGTAGCTTTAATATTTCTTATTGGTATAATATCTTATTTTAAATACAAAAAGAATATTCTACATGCAGGTTATTAATAATTTTATTTTATTATTATTTGTATTTTTTTATACAAATATTTTATTTTCACAAGATATTATGAATTCTATTTATGATTTTCAAGTAAAGACAATTGAAGGTGATGTGTTTCAAATGTCGGATTTAAAAGGCAAGAAATTTATGGTAGTAAACACTGCTTCTAATTGTGGCTTCACTAATCAGTATAAAGATTTACAAGCATTATATGAAGAATATAAAGATGATGGTTTTGAAATATTAGCTTTTCCATCTAATGACTTTTTAAATCAGGAGCCAGGTGATAATAATGAGATAAAGATTTTTTGTGAATCAAAGTATAATATTTCTTTTAAATTATTTGAAAAAATCAACGTTAAAGGTAAAAACAAAAGTCCTTTATATGTATGGTTGACTCAAAAAAAATATAATGGTGTCATGAATTATCCTGTTAAATGGAATTTTCAAAAGTTTTTAGTTGATGAGAAAGGTGTTATTTTTGATTGTTTATCTCCTAAAACTAAACCAAACACAGAAAAAGTAATAGAATGGTTGAAAAACTAGATATTTTAGCTTTTGGAGCTCATCCTGATGATGTTGAATTAGGTTGTGCCGGGACTATATTAAAAGCAGTTAAGAATGGGTATAAAGTAGGCGTGATTGATCTCACGCAAGGAGAATTAGGGACAAGAGGAGATAAAGATATTAGATTAGAAGAATCTAAAAAAGCATCTAGTATTTTAGGGTTATCAATTAGAGATAATTTATTTTTTAAAGATGGTTTTATAGGCAATGATGATACCTGTAAAATTAAAATTATTAATTTAATTAGAAAATATAAGCCAAATATTGTTTTGGTTAATTCTCCTATTGATAGGCATCCAGACCATGGTAATGCCTCTAAACTAGTTTCTGAATCTTGTTTTTTGTCAGGATTGTCTAAAATTGAAGATAATTATAGTCCTTGGAGACCTAAATCATTATATCATTATATACAGTTTTATAATCATAAACCAGATTTTGTTATTGATATTTCTGATTTTATTGATTTAAAAATGGAAGTAATAAAATCTTATAAATCACAGTTTTATAATCCTAATTCTTCAGAACCAGATACTATTATTTCTTCAAAGGATTTTTTACAGAATATTTATAATAGATCTAAAGATTTAGGTCTTGTGTGTGGGGTAAAACATGGAGAAGGTTTTATTTCTGATAAACCAATTTGTATAGATGATATTTTAAGTATTATTTAAAAAAAAAAGCTCCCGAAGGAGCTTTTTTTTATTTGTTTAAAATTATTTTTCCAAATTCTTTCCTTTTGTTTACATTTATTTCATAAAAATAAATTCCATTTTCTAAGTGTTGTAAATCAAAAGTGTTCGAAAATCTTCCTAAAATATTTGAAAAGTTTTTTTCGATAATTATTTTCCCTGTTATATCTCTAAATATAACTTGAACATTATCTTGATTTTGTAGATTTAAGTCTATGTTACATAAACCTTTTGTAGGATTAGGATAAATCATATGATTAATTCCTTCTGTATTTTCATCTATACTACTAGGAACTCCCCAGTCGCCAAAATTAGCAGCTACATATGGAGCATTAGGATTTGTATACCATTGGTCACCTGGAACATAAATCATACTATACCAAGCATATCTATCTACGTTTACATCATCATAAATTCTTATAGGTGATGCTCCTCCGTTACTGTATAGTTCTACTGCTACCATATATGATCCTGCTGGTAAAACTCTATTTACAGGATTTCCAGTTAATGGATCTACTGTAGGTATCGGAATAGTTACGTATCTGTCTGCTGTATCTTGAGATGTTACAGTATAAAAATCTGAGTATAATTTTTGACCTGCATTTGGCGTGTTAGAGTCTAAATTTTCTAATCCTGCTGACCAAAAACCAGTAGTGTCAAAAACTTGAACTTGTATTAAACCCCCAGGAAGAGTGTTGTAGTAATCTGAATTTGATCTGTATAATCTTATAGTTACAGATGTTATTTCTTTATCAGTTGTCAAATCATAAACATTACCAATTCTGAAACCATCATCCCCACCCGTAAAGTGTCCTGTGCCTATACAGTCAGTATGATTTGTTCCTGGTTTATAAGCATTAAATACAGTGTCTGTAACCTCAAATATTCTTTCTGAAGTATTATCTATTGGAGAACCATCAGCAGAATCTCCCACAACAGTGTATGTGCATGTATATTCTCCAATTTGCGTAGGCATGTAATTTCCTGTAGCGTAGTATATCATTGTTGAATCTGCAAGTAAACTTCCAGCAGTTTCTGTATTTTGATATACAGATACTCCGTTATTTTCAATATCCATAGTACAAGATATTTGATTATTATCTAAAGCCCCCCAGTTATATACAACATAACCATAATTAACATCATCCATTTGATCTAAAGGTATTTGCCCATAATAATCTCTCATGTTATCAGTTGTTGGATAATCATAAAAATTAGCATTAGGTCCACTAAAATAAGAGTTATTTACTCCGTTATTTCCTAAATACATATCTATAGAAGATAATACTAAATCTATATTCGCAACTTCTGAAATCGCCATGTCATCTAATTGCCAAAAATAATATCCTGATCCATTTGTATTTCCGTCAGTTGCTCCGTCAAAAATTATCTTCATTCTCGCGTTAGCAGACCCTCCTACATAACTTGAAATTTTAGATCTTTCATAATTATCAGATTCTGTTCTTTGGTTTACATCTAAAAAATGATATTCTATTGAGTCAGGCCAAGTGACACCTCCATCATTACTAAAAGCAATGAAAGCGTCTCCAAAAAATCTTCTTTGAAAGCTATGAAATTCTAATTGAACATTAGGGTAATTTGATAAATCAATATCTCCGGTACTTAGAGTCCCCACATGTGGAGTAGGAGCTAATCCTGTGCCACCAGCTCCGGGAACACCATTATTATCTAAGTAATCACTATCGAAAATTATAAAACCATTGTGAGCAGAGGCAGATTGTATAGGACCAGTTGTGCCAGTATAAGCTCCTCTACTTCCTGTGCTTATGCCTGGAGTAGTCATAGTTCCTCTATATTCCCATAAAGCATTTGGAGAAATTGAAGAAGTAGGTAATGCTCCATCATATCCTACATTAGTCCATGTCGCAGGTATTCCTGTTCCAAAGTCTTCACTCCATATAACATTCATTGAATTCTCTGGAATAGAGTTGTTTTCTATAGAGTTGTTTTCTTGTTCAGTGTCAATAATTTTTATTTGATTAGTTGTGTTTGTATATGGTGCAAATTGACCAAAAACACTTAAATTTAATATAATACATATACTAAATAATATAAATCTTGTCATAGCTTTTAATTTTAGTTTGTTATCAAATATATGAAAAATAGTAAAAAAAAAGGGGGCATAGCCCCCTCTTATTTTATATAGCACATAGTTTATTTAGATAAAACTATTTTCCCTGAAGAAATTTTATCATTAACAACAATGTCATATCTGTATATTCCATTTGTTAATTTATCTAAATTTAATGATTTACTATATTGTCCAGAAGTTTTATATCCTTCTTTAAATGATTTGACAATTTTACCATCAATATTATATATGTTTATAATAACATTGCCGTTATCACTTAAGTTATAATTAAGTGTAGATTGTCCTTTTGAAGGATTAGGATACAAGCTTATTTCTGAAACAAAATCATTATTTTGCATTGAGGCTTCAAATCCAAAATTAGCTTGAATCCAAAAAGCATCACCATTAGTGTACCATTGTTCACCAGCAATATAAATTATACTTGACCATGCTCCTCTAGGCATAGTTAAATCATCCCAAATAGTTATTGGAGTAGCTCCAGCGTTACTATATGTCTCTACTGCCACGTAATATCCTCCAGGTTGCAACATTCTGTCTTGACTTAATCCTGTTAGAGGACTTATTTGAGGTATGTGAACATGTATAATTCCTGCAGCTGTATCTGCATCTGTAACTGTATAAAAATCAGAATACAACGATACTAGACTAGGATTTCCTCCTATTAAACCTGTAGAATCAAATACAGAAACTTGTATCAATGCTCCAGGACAAGTGTAACAAAATTCATCAACAGTGCCAGGATTATTGACACCTGTTCTAACACTTATGCTAACAGATGTAATTTCATCAGCTGTTTCCATTTCAAACAAATTTGCTAGTTTAAAACCATCGTCTCCTCCTGTGTAAAAACTACCACTTAAAGATGACAGTTTATCTCCAGATCCAAATGGATTATATTCTCCATCAGTTATTTCTTGAGGAACCATTGCAGAATTATTTGAAGGTTCTTCGTCTGTAGAATCTGCAGATATTGAAAATGTTGCTTCATAAAGACCTGTTCCAGTTGGAAGATACCAATTTGAATGGTAAGCCACAAAAGAAGAATCAGAAGTTATTGCTCCATGATTAACTACATCATTGTAAACAGATATTCCTCCTTCTTGACAATCAATAGTACTGCTGACATTATATTGAGTTTCTGATCCAAAATTATTAACCGCAACACCATATTCTATATCAGTAACTTGTGTTGCAGGAACTTTACCGTAATAGTCTCTAAAACCAGTTGATCCACCACTTCCTGTCATATTTAAAGCCATGCCAGTTAATTCTAAATCATTAGCAGGTTGTTCCATCAGTTTTACATCATCAATTTGCCATCCATAATCCCAAGCACCATACCAAACAAATTTAAATACAACTTGAGATTGACTACCAGCAGTAGCTGATATGTTTATCATTTTTAAATCTGGATTATCTGTTCCTGTTTGGTCTATAGTAGCGTACCAACCATTAGGTCCTATTGCAGAATTAACATAGTATTTTCCTGGGAAAGTACTACCACCATCATTACTTACCATAACTAGACATGTGTCTGCTTGCCACCTTCTAAACATTTGTTCAAAACTAACAACTATATTAGGATACAGAGAACAGTCTATTATAGGAGATATTAGTTCTGTATGTTCTAAAGGTCCTCCACTAAAGTTGTCTCCATCAGAATCGACCATCATCCATCCATTACCTGCCGTTGTAGATGACAAATCAGCTGTAGGGTAATCTCCCGTCATACCACTATTAGTCCATTGCCAAGGAGCTGGTCCAGTTACAGTATTTACTGTAAATGTTCCCGCACTACCATTAAAGTCTTCTTGAAAAATTATTACTTGACTGTTATCAGGAGAGTTAAAATTTGTAATTTGTTGTTCTTTATATATTCTTCTGTCTTTTTCTTTTAGTGATTGGTTATTAGGGTTAACTATTTGACCAAAAGAACTAAAAGTTAAAAACATAAAAGAAAAAAATAATAAAAAGTTTTTCATATAATTATGTTTTGATTAATAATTTTGTAGTGCTAAAATATGAAATATTTTTAATTGAATAAATAAATGATGTCAAATTTTAAAAGCAATGTTTTATTATTATTATCTGCTTCTGCGATATCACAATTAATTGCAGTAGTCGCGATTCCTGTTTTGAGTCAATTTTATTCTCCGGAACAATTTGGAACATATGGTTTATATATTAGCATATCAAGTATTATAGCTTCTGTTGCTGCTGGTAAATTTGATTTAGCTTTAATGTTGCCAAAAGAAAAAAAACAAGTTAATTCTCTTTTTACTTTATCTTTACTGTTGATATTTTTTGTTTTCTGTGTTGTTTTCATTATATCCTATGTTTTTAAAGATTATTTATTTCAAAAAACCAATTCTGTTTTATTTTCAGATTATTATTTTTTAATTCCTGTATCTGTTTTATTGATAGCTTTTTCTGAATTATGTTTGAGTTGGTTAAATCGCAATAAAGAATATAAAATTATTTCTTTTAATAATGTTTTAAAATCTTCATCTAATGTTTTGGCCGCTGTTTTTTTAGGATTAAAGATAATTTCAGGAGGATTAATTTTAGCAAATGTATTTTCTCAAATTTTAGTTTTTATATCTTATATGCGAAAAATTAAATTTAATTCTATTTTAGATTTCAGCTTGGATCGATTATCTGTTGTGTTTAATAAATATATAATGTTTTTTAAATATTCTACTTTATCTAGTCTTTTCAATTCAACTGCAAACATTGGTTTTCCTGTTTTTTTAGTTTTTCTTTTTGACATTAAAGTTGCTGGTTTGTATTTTTTTGCTGAAAAAATAATTATCGTTCCTATTTCTATTTTAGTTGGCTCTGTATCTAAGGTGTATTTTCAAGAGGCTAGTGTTATTTATAACAACAATAAAAATAACTTGTTGCAGTTCACTGATAATATTCAAAAAAAGATAATGTTATTTTTACTTCCATTTTTAATTATAATGTCATTTTTAGTGGAAGATTTATTTGTTTTATTAGGAGAAGAGTGGATATTTTCAGGTGATTTAATAAAATATTTTGCAATATATTTATTGTTTAAAAATATTTATTCTCCTATAAGTTCTGTGGCAGATATTTTTAGACAACAAAAATTATTATTGTTTTTTAATTTTAGTCTAGTTGTTTCTCAAATATTATTTTTATATCTCTTCAGAGATCAAGGGATAAAAATAGCATTATTATTTTCTTCAATCATAGGATCAATTCATTATATTGGGCTAAATTTATATATGAGAAAATTAATGAGGAATGCTTAGGAAAATAATTAAATCTATACTATTAGTTTTTGATGATAATATTTTCAGATGGACAGTGAAATTATTTTACTCTGAATATAAAAGACCTAGAAAAGGTTATATGTATAATTATAAAATTTTAATCAAATTTGCATTTATGCAAAAAATCATAGGTTTTAACAGAAGCATACCTTGGCCTGTGGATTTCAGAAGTCAAATTATAGATTGGAAAAATATTGAAAAAGGTATTATGTGTGATCCTGGAGATAATATTGGAATTTACATTAATGCTAGTGGGGGTTTAAAAATAGGTGATAATGTGAATATAGGGCAAAATACAATTATTAGCACTACTAATCATTACAAATATGATCATAGAAAAATGTCAACAACTAAAGGTGTTATTATCGGTAATAATGTTTGGGTAGGAGCTAATTGTTCTATATTGGCAGGTGTTGAAATCGGGAGTAATGTTACTATTGGAGCGGGAAGTACTATTAGGAAAAACATACCATCTAATTGTACTGTTTACCTTAATAATGATTCTTTAAAAATTGTATCAAAATCTAAAGCCTATGAATGGGACGTGCAAAAGGAGAAATTATAATTTTTTATTGTTAAATCTTAGAGAATTACCAATAACAACTATATCAGAAAAAGCCATAAATAAAGCTGCCCACATAGGGTTTAATAATCCTGCGCATGCTAGAGGAATAGCTATAAAATTGTAACCTAAAGCCCAATATAAATTTTGCTTAATTGTAGAATATGTTTTTTTACATATTTTATGTGCTAATTGTATTTTATTTATTGATTTACTGTCCATTATAACAATATCTGCAGTATCTATTGTAAGATTAGATGCATTATTAAAAGATATACTAATATTTGACGCCGCCATTGAAGGAGCATCGTTAATTCCATCTCCAACCATAGCTGTTATATTTTTATTTGCATATTGTTTTATTATTTTTAATTTGTCTTCAGGAAGTTGTCTGTAATATATTTTTTCAATATTAGTTTTACTTTGTATATCGATGCATTTTTGTTCAGAATCTCCACTTATTAGTGAGGTGTGAATATTGTTGTTTTTGAAATATTTAATCATTTGATTAGTGTTATGCTTTAACTCATCAACAATATTAAATGTCAAAATAATTTTTTCATTTTTTGTCAGGCAAATATCTTGTTTAATATTATTAGTTAATATAAATTCAGGATTACCTAAAAAGAAAGAATCTTGTTTTATTTTAGCACTTATGCCTTTGCCTTTTATTTCTTCTAATTCATCAAATTTTATGCTTTCACATTTATTTTGATATTTTTTTGTTATTGCTTGTGATATAGGATGCGAAGAATGTAATGACAAACTATATAAGATGTTTAAATCATTTTTATTTTTATATTCTAAATTTTCAATTTTTATATTTCCGTTAGTTAAAGTTCCTGTTTTGTCAAATGCGATATTTTTAATTTTTGTAAAAACTTCAATAAACTTCCCTCCTTTGATTATTATGCCATTTTTTAATGCTAGATTTAAACCAACCATA
>CAXEHY010000007.1:0-11850 GCA_963996865.1 uncultured Flavobacteriales bacterium
CCTGGATCTGGTGTTGTAGGTGCTGCGGACGAGGATGGTGAATTTGATTTTGCAATTAGAAAAGGAATGAGCTTTGGCTGGATCGAAATTGGAGGTCTTGGCGATGAGAACACAGATGGTTCAAGCGCGATGACTGTATCTTTCGGTAAAAGCTTTGGAGCTCTAATGGATGGATTAAACTTCGAACCTACTTTAACGTGGGCTGACGGCGATATGTCTATGACAATGGGCGTTGCTGTTGTATTCTAACAGTTTAAATTCGTTTCATTTATAAAAAAGACGGTTTTTATGGCCGTCTTTTTTTATTTTTGCATGTTATTATGAAAAAAATAGATCATATAGCCATAGCTGTTAAAAATTTAGATTCTTCAAAGGAGTTGTTCAGTAAAATTTTTAACAAGAATCCTGATAAAACCGAATATTTACAAGACCAGAAAGTAAATGTTTGTTTTTATAACATAGACAACACTAAAATAGAACTGGTTGAGTCTTCAAATAATAGTAGTGTAATATCTAAATTTATTGCTAAAAAAGGAGAAGGCTTACATCATATATCATTTGAAGTTTCTGATTTAGAGTCAGAAAAGCAAAGATTACAGAAATTAGGATTTGAAATCTTAGAAACTTCTTCTAAAGGAGCCAATAAAACTAAAGTTTGTTTTCTGCATCCTAAAGACACAAATGGAGTTTTGATAGAATTATGTGAAATAAATCATAAATAATTATATTTATTCTATAAATTATTTTATTATTGAAAAATATTTGGGCCCATAGCTCAGCTGGTTAGAGCACTTGACTCATAATCAAGGGGTCGCTGGTTCGAGCCCAGCTGGGCCCACCAAAAAGAAACCTCATGATTTGTGAGGTTTTTTTATTTACGTATCTTTATAAATTAATTTTTATTAACATTAAAACTAAAGAGATGAAAAGAATGTTTTTTTTTACTTTAGTTGTTTTCACGCTTTCATCATGTTATGTGCACACAACAGTTGTAGGAGATGGGGTTCAAGAAGGAATTGATGTAAAAGCTAAACAGCATAATTTTCTTTTTGGACTTGTTTCAGGGGAAACTCCAGACACTTATGAGATGGCAAAAGGGGCAAAAAATTATGTTGTCACGACAAAACACACTTTTGTAGACGGGTTAATTAACGCGTTGACAAGTGGAATTTATACTCCAACTACAGTTGTAGTGGAACGATAGTGTTTTTTTAATGAAAGAATAAACAACTAAAAATAATACCAAATGGTTTTTTGACAAAACCCTCGTTAAAGTTAGCGGGGGTTTTTATATTTTTACATGTATGAAAATAACAATAACAATATTACTTGCTTGTTTAAGCTTAACAATTTATGGTCAAGAGTACACTACGTGTTCAACGCTTGATTCTTTAATTTGGAAGAAAGTTAATGAGTATAGAACCACTGAAGACGCTATAGCTAAGGCTTATGGGGTTCCAAATACTATAACTGAATTCGGTCTCGGTGAGATGAGAGAATATTGTTATAAGGTAACAAAAATGAATGCTCAACTTTCATTTGAAGACATGAGGCACTCTACTTACGAGGAGTTGACTCCTACAGCTAACGGAGAATGTTTATATAAGCATAGAAGAACTAGTACCGGAGAACCTTCTACTCTTGATTTAACCTGTGATACAACTTTAGAATATTTGGCAAATAAAGTTGTTACTGGTTGGATTAACTCCTGGACTCATCGTACTGTTATAGGATGGAGAGCAGATAATGTTTCTACGGTTACCACTCTTTTTAGTTTCATTGAAAGAGGCATTCAGATGGATGTTACCTATCACGCAAAAGAGTAACAATTTTAAAGAATTATTTTCAGAGTTTTAATCATCGTTTATCTTATAGCCTATTCCCTTTATAGTGGAGATAAAATTTTGACCGAACTTGGTTCTAATTTTTTTTACATGAACATCTATAGTTCTTCCGCCAACAAACACATTATCCCCCCAAACTAATTTGAAAATTTTTTCTCTTGAAAAAACTTTTCCAGGGTCTTTTAAAAGTATTTTCAAGATTTGAAATTCTTTTTTTGGGAGATTTATTTTTTTTTCGTCAATCTTGACTTCATGTTTTTCTAGATCTATCATAACATTATTGTATTCAATAATATTTTTCTTTTTATGTTTTCTTTTCAGTAAAGATTTTATCTTAGCGACAAGAACTTTAGGCTTAATAGGTTTCGCTATGTAGTCGTCCCCTCCTGATTCTAATGCTACTATTTGAGTATAATCTTCATTTCTGGCCGTCAGAAACACTATAATCATATCATTTAAAGGATCTTCCCTTAGTAATCCACATAACTCTATGCCATCCATTTCGGGCATCATGATATCTACTATAATTAAATCAGGCTTAAAAATCTTTGTTTTCTCTAAAGCTTTTACTCCATTGGAGGCTACCCTCACCTCATAACCCTCTTTTTTTAGATTATATGACAAAAAATCTAATACAGAAGATTCGTCATCCACAAGAAGTATTTTTTCTTTATTATAAGACATTTTCTAAATTCAATTTATTAAATCTAAATAAAATTAAACAATTACCAAGATTTATCACAGTTAATAAAAATCACATTAAAAACCTAATTTTAGACAAAATAACTCGTTTTAATTCGTTTTAATTCGTTTTAAATTATCAAATCTTGTTTTATTATGTTTAAATCAAGTTCAACTCAATTAAATCTCCTGAATAAAACTTTTTATATTAAAAGCTCATAAATTCGTTTTAATTCGTTTTAATTCGTTTTAATTCGTTTTAATTTGTTTTAGATCATGTTTAGGCTTTGAGAGATACTTTTATTAGCATAACATATATATTTATTATAATTTTATTAAATGAAATATTTGATTTGTATTTTTTTATTTATTTTATCTTTTAATCTTAATAGTCAAATATGTCAATATAATACAGTTATATTAGAGTTAAATACAGGAAGCTGGGCTGCAGAAATATCATGGTCTATTACAGATTCAACAGGAAATTTAATAGATACTTCAAATCAGATATATCTTGATCACACACAATACATAGACACTTTATGTTTACCTAATGGGTGTTATAATTTTAACATGTATGATTCTTATGGGGATGGCTGGCAAGGAGGGTCTTATCAGTTATTATATTCTATAGGAGTCATTGCATCAGGTAGCTTACAAGGGCAATATTATTTTGGATCAGATCAATTTAGTATAAATGGAGGTCTGCAATGTCCTCTATTAGGATGCACTGATCCTAATTCACATAATTATAATCCACTAGCAACCATAGACGATAGTTCTTGTCAAATAATATCAGATAATGTTGAATTATTATATAATTGGCAAGGAGATTCTCTTCCTGTAAGTAGTATTGGAGGCCAGTACACAGAAGTATATGGCTTTGTTCATGACACAAGAGAATATGCTGTTATAGGCACAACTTTAGGAACACATATTATAGACGTTACAGATCCTTTTAGTTCTCAAGAGGTATCTTATATAGCGGGAGCAAATCAAGGAAACATTATACATAGAGATTATCACGTTATGGATAATTATTTATACGCTGTCTGTGACCAAGGACCCAGTACATTGCAAATAATAGATTTTTCATATTTACCAGATTCTACAAGTGTAGTTTATGATTCTTGGCAATTATTTTCGACTATGCATAATATTTTTATAGACACTTTGCATAGAAAATTATATACCACAAATGGCCCAGTTTACGATTTAACAGATCCAGTTAATCCAACATTATTATTTGATATGGGTTTTTATTGTCACGACATGTATATAGAAGATAATATAGGATATTTTAACAGAGGATCAGCAGGTATGTATATTTATGACTTAACAAATAATACGCCACAAAATATAGGTTTTATAGACATTTATCCTTATCAAGGATATAATCATTCAGGATGGTTAAGTGAGAATGATAGTATATATGTTTTTGCAGATGAAACTCACGGATCTCATTTAAAAGTTACAGATGTATCTAATTATAACAATATAACAGTTTTATCAACCTTAACTTCAGGAACCGCCCCAAATGCTGTAGCTCATAATTTAATAATTAAAGACAACTATTTGTATATATCATATTACCATGATGGGTTACAGATTTTTGATATTTCAGATCCTTATAACCCTATAAAAGTAGGATATTATGATACATATTCTCCTAATAATCATAATGGATGGGCTGGAGCCTGGGGAGTATATCCTTTACTGTCTTCAGGGATAATTTTAGTATCAGATATTCAAAGTGGATTATTTGTTCTAAAATTTAATCCTGATCAATTATCAATATGCGAGGGGGATAGTGTTTTGTTAGATTCTGTTTACCAACAATTACCAGGAACATACACGCATTTATTTGTGGACAGTTTAGGTTATGAAGACATCATAGTTACAAACTTGTCTATATTGCCAAATAATTTTTATAATGACACTTTATCTGTTTTTAATGGAGATAGTATTCAAATAGCGAATAATTATTGTAGCATACAAGGAGATTATATAGATACATTATCCAACCAATATGGATGTGATAGTATTTTATACACATATTTAATGGTTAATCCTGTTATTATACAAAATATAGATATTTGTGATGGAGAAACATTTTTTGCACAAGGGGACTATCAAGCAAATCCAGGAGTATTTTATGACACCTTATTTGCACTTTCTGTTGATAGTTTAATTATCACAAATCTTATGGTTTATAATAATTACTTTACAGACACTACAATTGTAATAAATGAAGGAGATAGCGTGCTAGTGGGATTGAATTATTTAAGCGAGCAAGGAGCATATTTAGATACTTTAACAACAATTAATGGATGTGACAGTATATTATTCACCACTTTAATAGTGCAGATAGTGAATAATATTCAGAATGATTTTAGTAATATTATTTTTTATCCAAACCCAGCACAAGAATATTTAAACATATGTTCTAATGATAAATCATTTTATAATGATATACGTATATATAATAATTTAGGAGTAGAATTTATTTTTAATACTAAAATTTTAGATAATTGTATTGTAATAGAATTAAATAATATTATTAAAGGAATATATTATGTTTGTTTAACAAACAAAAATAGAAGTAAAGTATTTTATAAATTAGTTGTTAATTAGTATGAATTCAGGAAGTTTATTTTATTATTTTATTTTTTCTTTTTTGTTGTTTTCTGCTTGCAGGCCAGATTGTGAAACAGAAGAGGCAGGAACCTTAAAATTAAATTTTGTTTTTGTTGCTAACAACCAAATAATTGACAACAATACATTTTCTTTTACAAACGCTTGGGACATGCAACTGACCACATTAAAGATGTATTTTTCAAATATAAAGGCAAATAATATAACAAATAATAGAAATGAAGATATTTTAGATGTTCATTTAGTTGATTTTAATAATATATCTACATTGTCAATTAATGTGGAGTTAGAATCAGGGAATTATAATAATTTTTCATTAGGGATAGGATTAGATCCTCAAACAAATTTAATAGATCCAAATACTGTCGTTTCGAATAACCCATTACATATTTTTAATGGCATGCATTGGGCCGCCTGGGATACTTATATTTTCATGAAACTTGATGGTAAAATAGATACAACATTAAGTAATGATTTCAACCATCCTTTTACTTATCATCCGGGGGCGGGGGAATTATATGAATTAAAAACATTTTCTTCTGATTTTAATATACATCCTAATCTTGAAACAGAGATAGATATTATTGTAAATATTAATAATATTTTTTATCCAACATTTACTAATTCGACTTCAGTAGATATTATATCAGAACCCTCTACTCATACTTTTGACGGACAAGGAAATGTTACACAATTAGCAATAACATTTTTTGAAAACGTGACACAATCAATAGATATAAGTTATTAAGGAATTCAGGATCTTTTTTTTCTTTGTTAATTATTATATTTTTCCTACTTTTCCAAATAAAGATTTATCATGAAAAGCAAATCACATTCTAATGGACTATCTAGAAGAAAATTTTTAGAATTCTTAGGAGTAGGCACATTAGGGTTAAGCATAAATACTAATTATTTGTTTGCGGAATCAAAAAACATTTCTTTTTATAAAGGAATTTTACCATCATCACAAGATGATGTTGTTTTAGCAAAAGGATTAAAATATGATGTTTTAATCAAATGGGGAGACCCCATATCTAGTAAAGATTTTTTTGGTACACATAATGATTATTTAGCCTTTATCCCTATTAATAAAAAAGAGGGGTTATTATGGGTAAATCACGAAAGTATAACTCAAAAATTTGTTACTGGATTTAATATTTTAGAAAAAACTAAAAAACAAGTAGATAATGAAATATATAATGTAGGGGGAAGTATAATAAAGCTTGTTTATGAGAATGAAAAATGGAATATAGATAAAAAATCTAATTATAATAAAAGAATAACAGCCTCTACTAAGATTCCTTTTAATTGGGATTATAAAATTATGGGAGAAACTTTTGCTAAAGGAACTTTAGGTAATTGCGCTGGCGGTGTAACTCCATGGAATACTATTTTAACATGTGAAGAAAATTACCAGTATTTTTATGGTAAAGAAACATATGAATCGGGGGAAAGAAAAATTATTCCAGGAGCGTATCAATGGAATAATTATTATAATTATCCTCCAGAACATTATGGATGGGTCGTAGAGGTGGATCCTTTCACTGGAAATTCTAAAAAACTTATTGGTCTTGGAAGATGCGCTCATGAATGTGCAACTGTTTCAAAATCTAAAAAAGGAAACATAGTTGTTTATATGGGAGATGACGCCACAAATGAATGTATATATAAATTTATTTCAGAATCAACAAAAAATTTAAACAAAGGAACTTTATATGTTGCAAACATGGAAACGGGGACATGGATAGCGTTAGATTATTATAATAATAAAATTTTAAAAAATAATTTCAAAAGTCAAACTGATTTATTGATTAACCTTAGAAAAGCTGCAAGATTAGTGGGAGGAACCCCTTTAGACAGACCAGAAGATATTGAGTTAGATCCTTTAACAGGAGATATTTTTATTTCTTTAACCGGAAGTAGTTCCAATAACAATTTTTATGGTTCAATTTTAAAAATCACAGAAAAAAACAATGATTATGGTGCTAAAAAATTTAGTTCAGAGGTTTTTGTGACAGGAGGAAAAGATACCGGTTTTGCTTGTCCTGATAATTTAATTTTTGATCATAAGGGTAATTTGTGGTTTACTTCAGATATTTCAGGTTATTATATAAATAAAGATCCTTATGTGCAATTTAAAAATAACGGATTATTTGTAATAAAGCGTACAGGAGATAATATAGGGAAAATAATACAAGTTGCTAGCGCGCCTGTTGACGCAGAATTTACAGGACCTTATTTTTCTCCTGATAATAAAACCTTATTTTTAAGCGTACAACATCCTGGACAGTATTCAAAAAAAGAAAAACTAACAAGTAATTGGCCGTCGGGGAAAAACGGGGAAATACCCAGATCAGCAGTCATCTCTATAAGCGGAGAATTATTAAATAATCTAGATAAATTATAAAATATGATACTGTCAGGAAAAGAAATAAAAAAAGAATTAAATAAAAATATTTTTATAGACCCTTTTGACAGGTCAAAAATAAATCCAAATAGTTATAATTTAACTTTACATAATGAATTAATGGTTTATAATAATAATATTTTGGATATGAAAAAAGAGCATGAGACATCTAAAATTATTATTCCCCAAGAAGGATTTTTATTAGAACAAAATAAGTTGTATTTAGGGAGAACAAAAGAATACACTAAAACTAAAAAATATGTTCCTATGCTCGAAGGAAGATCATCTATTGGTAGATTGGGATTATTTATTCATGTAACAGCTGGTTTTGGAGATGTGGGATTTGAAGGTTTTTGGACATTAGAAATGTTTTGCGTGCAACCAATAAAGATTTATCCAGGTATTGATATTTGTCAAATATATTATCATAGCATCAAAGGAAAATACAGCGAATATCAGAGCAATAAGTATCAAAAAAATCAAGGAATACAGCCGAGTTTTTTATTTCAAGACTTTCAAAAAAAGTGATTTTAGAGGGTTAATAATTTCATTATATTTTTACAATTAAATTTTTTCAAAATGTTTATAATTGTAAAAAAATTTATTTTGCAAAATATAATCATTACAGGGACAGGTTTAATTGCTTCTCATTTAATAGAAAAATTTAAGTCTATTTATAATATTATTGTTTTTACAACCACAAAATCAAAAACCAAAAATCAAACAGACATTAGTTATTATTATTGGGATCCTAAATATAAAGTTATTCCTAAATTAGATTATAAAAAGATAGATGTAATAATAAACACGTCAGGTTATACCATTAATTGTCGCTGGACAAAAAAAAATAGAAAAAGCATTATTTCTAGTAGAATGTTATCATCTCAAATTTTAAATAATCTATGCATAGAACATAAGATTAAACACTTTATAAATTTTTCCGCAATAGGTTATTATGAAGGGAATGATGCGGGAATAAAAAATGAAAACAGCGCCTGTGGCAGTAATTTTTTGTCAAAAGTTTGTCAGTCTTTAGAAGAAGAAACACATAAAAATAATAATAATTTCACAATTTTTAGACTTCCAATTGTATTTGCTAAAAATTCAGAAATTTGGAAAAAGTTTAATAAAATTTCAAAATATAATTTTTTTTTAATTCCTGTTAAAAATAAATATAGGGTATCTTGGGTTCACATAGAAGACGTAGTTGGGGCGGTTGATTTTTCTATTAAAAATAATCTATATGGAATATATAATTTATGTTCAAATAACTCTTATACTTGGGAAAAATGTTATAAAAGATTTTGTTTGATAAAAAATAAAAAGTTATATAAAATATATATTCCTTGGGGATTTTTATTTTTGATTTTAGGATCAAGAGCTAGAATTTTCAGAGATATACAAAATGTATCAAATAATAGTATAATTAATTTAAAATTTAAATTTAAATATGTATCATTGTTAAAATGTTTTAAATCTTTAAAGTAAAAAATATGAAAAGTTCAATTACTTGTGACATGGAAGGCAGAATTTTAACTATGAATGATGCTGCCGAAACAATTTTCGGATATAAAAAAGAAGAATTAATAAATAAAAAAAGGGTTTCCATTTTTTCTCCAGGAGAAGTTGTTTTACAAAATGTAGCAGGATGGTTAGATCAAGCTGTTAAAAAAGGAGAATATACAGGAGAAACACAATTTATACATAAAAATGGTTCTGTAATTAATGCTAAAATCAGAATAACACCTGTTTTTTCTGATGGTAAAGATAATCCTCAAACAGGTTATTGCGGAATAACTGAAGTTATAGATCAAAAAGTTGATGTTCCTATTAAATTTTCTACTAAATTAATTAAAGCTTTAGCTATAACAAGAATGCCCTTTTTGTCAGCATGCATTATGCCGGTTTTAGTTGGGGGGGCTTATAATCGTATTATTTTAGAAAATCCAAATTCATTATCGTTTTATTTAATATTAATAGGAGTTTGTCTTTTGCATTTAGCTTCTAACGTAATGAATGATTATTTTGACGTAAAAGACGGGACAGACGAAGCCAATAATAATTACTTTCAACAATATTCAGGGGGAAGCAGAGCCGTAGAATTAGGATTAATATCATTACAGGGCACTAAAAAATTAGCAACTATACTATATTTTTTGTCTGCTTTAGTTGGAGCGCTTCTTTATATTATTAGTGATCAAAATATTAATATTTTGATTTTAGGTTTTATAGGGCTACTTATCGGATATTTTTACACAGCCCCACCATTTAGATTTGTTGCTAGAAGAGGGTTAGGTGAATTATTTATAGCTCTCGCTTTCGGTCCTTTGATTACTTTAGGGACAGTAGTTGCAATGTCTACAGGAGGTGTAGCTTTTGATTTTTTGTCTGCCGCCTATTTTGTGCCATCATTATTAATAGGATTGCCATGCGGCTTATTGACAGCAAATATTTTACTTATAAATGAGTTTCCTGATGCGGAATCGGATGCTACTACAGGTAAAAACCATTTAATAGTTGCTTTTGGCAAAGAAAAAGGAGTATTTATTTATGGATTTATTTTATTATCATCTATACTTTCATTATGGTATTTGTCGGGAGATAAAGTTATAGAAGGACTAAAAACTTTTACATCTTTTTCTATTAACGGACTTCATATTTTAACTTTTCTTTTAATGGTTTTTGGAGTTAAGGTTTTTTTAAATATCAAGAAAAATTACCAAAAGAGATCTTTAGTCAATTCAAACGTGCATACAATTATGTTAAGCGCTTTTGTGGGGATGATGATGACTTTAGTTATTCGTTATTTATAGATTAGAATTTAATCATTTTTTGTTTTATGATTTTATCTTTAAATTCTAAAGAAATAATATAAGTTCCAGATTTCAAATAGTCTAAGTTGTTTAACATATTATTATCATGACTTAATAATGTATAAGATTTGCCATTCAAATCATATATATTAGCATGTTTGTATTTTTCAGATGTCTTGATTTTTATATAATCATTAAAAGGATTAGGATAGCATAAAATTTCATTAAAATTACTTATAACGTTTAACTGATTACAATTAATGTTATATAGAGTTGTATCATAATCAATATCTCCGTTTTCAGAGTTTGTTATTGAGACAAATTGTATAGTTGTGTCAACACCAGGGGTGATAAACATATTCTCAAATACAGCATATCCGAAGTTTCCTGAAGTAGTATTATTACCATCAGGGGGAGAAGTAGCTATAATATTAATTCCTCCATTGTTTAAATTAGACATTGTAAATATTCCTGCCATTATATTTAAAATAGTATCAAAAGCAGTTACTAAAATCTCATTGTTTGTTATTATAGAATTTACAATTAGCACGGCATTAATATTAATACTGCCTCCAGCGGCATTTAGATACGAATAACCTATAGTGTCTCCAATACTGATATTACTAAAATTGAATTGTCCCATATCAGAAAAAAACAATGTAGTAGCAATATCATATTCTCCATTATCTTGAGCAGACGTAATGGTTAAATCTATTATTTGATTACATAAAGAATCGCTGCCTGTAACATTTATTTCGGGGCTGAAATAATCTGTATTACATATTATATGTTGCTGTATAGTATCTGTAAAAAAATCACCAATTTCTGAAATTATATTGCTTATAAAGTTGAAAGAAGTATTATTAGAAGGATTTTTAAAAATATTATTAAAAGTAATATTGCTGAAATTACCAGCTGTAGTATTATTGCCATCTACTATTGAAGAAGCTATAATACTTATTCCGTTGTAGCTGCTTCCTGGAGGATTAGGAGCTAAGCTTTGTTGATTTGATAATGTAAATGCTCCAACATTTATATTATGGATTGTGTCATACGCATTTGCTACTATTTCGTTAGGACTAATTATAGCGTTAACAATTATTAAAGCATTAATAATTATACCCCCTCCCGCCGCACTCATGTAAGCGTTTCCTATAGTGTCTCCAATATTTATATTATTAAAATCAAATGTTCCATCATCAGATAAAAAATTACTAAGAGACATATCTGTTTGAAAAGCTGTTTGAGAAACTGTTATTGAAAGATTTGTCAAAGAGTCACAATTATTATTATCTATTTCTATATCTACATGAGGATTAAAGAAACATGCATTAATATTTGTATTTCCTCCTACACAGGATCCACAATTATCTAAATAAGCGGAACCACCATAGACTCCATTACAGTCTTGGATACAGGCACTACTTCCTGTATTTCCTCCTACACAGGA
>CAXEHY010000008.1:0-2818 GCA_963996865.1 uncultured Flavobacteriales bacterium
TTCATCAAAAAAGTATTTTCAATGCAATGCTTAATTAAAAAATCAAAATTATATTTTTCTGGTACATATAACTTACTGACATTTCTACATCCTAAACCGTAATAACTAAACATATCTGAAAATAAACCCTTAATATCCTTGACTCCTTCATCACCTTTTAAAACAGCTATAGAAGTTTTATTTTGTCTTAATATATTAGGAATAGCACTGTACTTATATCTAAAAATACTATTTGACAAATCTGAACCAGAAGCTATCACCCCATCTATTTTATCTGGCAAAACAGTTGAATATTTTATTTTCAAATTAAACCTAGGCTCAATATCTATTAATATATCTAAAATGCATTTAGGTAAAAATTTATTCTTACGTGACAATTTAATGTCTAAATTGAATCCAGAAATCAAAATATAAAAAACATCATTAAATTCTACAAAAGGAATATTACCAGCATTAATTAATCCAATTGTTTTGTTTGTGTCTTGAAAATCATAATTATAATTTTTCAAAAAACCAGATACATTTTGATAATTAAGACTACGAATAATATTCTTAATAGCAAAAAATATATTTTTTCTGTCTAAAAAACCATTATGCTTTTTAGACTGTATAATAGATTCCTCTATTAATTTAAATTGTTTTGATTTTATTTTTTTTTGAATAAAAGAATCTAAAACTTCACCTAATCTATGAAAAGCTATTATCCTATCATCTAAATTCATTTTTTTATATATTTAACTAGATGAAAATAATAAAAATATCTATTGTTACATTAATTTTATTTTTCTCGTTTATATCATCAGCCCAATATATAAGCAAAAAAGACAAAAATAATCTTATAGAATTATCAAATAATATTATCAGCAGTTCTGATGATAATAAAAAAATAAATAATGAAATGTTTATAGAACAAATAGAGCAAATATTATATGATGAAAAATCTTTTTATGAAATGTTTGATTTTATAAATAATTCTGCATCTATAATAATGTCTGAAGATAAAAAAATCAAAATAATAAGTTGGTTTTTACCCCTAAAAGACGGGCATGAATTTTTTTGTTTTATTCAGGAGATGATAGATAAAGATTATAATTTCTTTTTTTATAAATCTGGTGAAATAACTGAAAACTATCAAAAGAAATCTGACCTATATAAAACTAAAACTATAAATAGAGAAAATTGGATTGGATCAATTTATTATGACATCAAAAAATATAAAACAAACAATCAAGATTATTATGTTTTAATAGGATGGTCAGGAAATAAACTAGCTAATTATAAAATAATAGAACCTATGTTTTTTGATCAGAAAAAACAAGAATTCCAATTTGGACAACCTGTATTTAAAATTAATGATGAAATATTACATCGTTATATTTTATCTTATTACATAAACAGTAAATTAACATTAGAATTTTATGATAATCAAACTATTGTGTTTGAAAATCTTACAAAAAACAACATTAACTCAATGCCAGAAGGAAGTTATAATGCATTAATATTAAAAGATGAAAAATGGATATTAAAAGACAATTTTACTCCTAAAACAAAACTAAAACTAAAAAAAAGAAAAAAAATAAATAATAATCTTTTTCCAAATTAATTTTTTTTAAATTAAGAATATGAAAAAAATAAATTTTAATGCTGGTCCATGTATATTACCTGAAGAAGTATTTAAAAAAGCGTCTCAATCAATTATTGAATATGAAAAAAGCGGATTGTCTATATTAGAAATATCTCATAGAAGTAAAGAGTTTACGGCTATCATGGAAAAAACTAAATTTTTCATAAAAAGATTATTACAATTAACAAATGAACACGAAATATTATTCCTTCAAGGCGGAGCTAGCTTGCAATTTCATATGATACCAGCAAATTTTTTAAGTAAAAATGGAAAAGCTTGTTATTTAGATACTGGCACATGGTCTAGTAAAGCTATTACAGAGTCAAAAAAAATAGGAGAAACAATTATTCTTGCAACCTCTGACAAGAATAACTATAAAAGCATACCTAAAAAATATATCATTCCAAATAATATAGATTATTTTCATTGCACCTCAAACAATACAATCTATGGAACTCAAATTAAAAACTTCCCTAAAGTTTCAACAAAATTATTTTGTGACATGTCATCTGATATTTTTAGTAGAAAAATAAATACTTCAAACTTTGATTTAATATACGCGGGAGCTCAAAAAAACATAGGTCCAGCTGGAATGACACTTGTAATATTAAAAAAATCAATATTAGAAAATAAAAATAAAAATTTAGGCACAATGTTAGATTATAATACTCATATACAAAAAGAATCAATGTTTAACACACCCCCTGTATTTAGTATATATGTTAGTATGTTAAATTTAAAGTTGCTTTATGAAAATGGAGGCATAAGTTGGATTGAAAATATTAATAATCAAAAAGCTGATTTATTATATGAAGAGATAGATAGAAATTCTATATTTTCAGGAATTGCTGAAAAAGAAGATAGATCTAACATGAATATTACTTTTTCAATAGCGAATGACCAATTAGGTGAAAAGTTTGATAATTTATGCTTAAAAAACAATATACAAGGCATTAAAGGACATAGGTCCGTTGGCGGCTATAGAGCATCATTATATAACGCTATGAGCGTAGAAAACGTAAGAATCTTAACTTCAATAATGCAAGAAATAGAAAAAAATGGATAAAAAAATAAAAATTTTGGCAAATGATGGTATTCATGAAACCGGCAAAAAAATATTATCAGAAAATAATTTTTTAATCTATGACAAAAAAATACCTCAAGAACAACTAGTTGATTATATCAATAACGAAA
>CAXEHY010000009.1:0-3502 GCA_963996865.1 uncultured Flavobacteriales bacterium
AGCGCCCTTATAATTAGCTACTATTACCAATAATTTTGACAAAACGCTATCCATGTTAACCTTATCAATAACTTCTCCGGTATCACGCATCTGAGGTATTATTTTATGTGAAACAAAACTACCTATATCAATAACATCAAATCCTACTTGTAATAATGAATTATAAAATTCTATTTTTTTAGATGTTGAAATAAAATTTGCAATACCCTGAATAGCATCTCTTGGACATTCAGTAATCTTAATATTCATAATCTATTATTTTACTTTTTATGTCATTTAACAAGAAGGGACCTTTATATACTAAACCTGTATAAAACTGCACTAAATCGGCGCCTAATTGCAGTTTTTCAAGAGCATCACCTCCTTTCATAATACCCCCTACTCCAATGATCACAAAAGAAGCTGGAACATTTTTTCTGACTAATTTAATTATATGATTAGATCTATTTAAAAGAGGTTTTCCGCTTACCCCCCCTAAACCTATTTTAGAAATTTTATTTTTTGAAAATTCTAGACAATCTCTAGAAATTGTAGTATTAGTACATACAATACCATCAATTTTTAATGATAATAATAATTTAACTATATCTAGAATATCATTATCATGTAAATCAGGAGATATTTTTAATAAAATTGGTTTTTTAATTTTCAATGAATTATTAATCTTCACAATAGCTTTCAATAAGTCTGTTAATTTATCTATATTTTGCAGATCTCTTAAACCAGGCGTATTAGGAGAACTTACATTAATTGTGAAATAATCTACATAATTATGTAATTCATGGAAACATTTTGTGTAATCTGATATAAAATCATTTTGATCTTTATTTTTACCAATATTCACGCCTATAATCATATTATTTTTTGTGACTTTTCTTAACCTATGAACTACATATTTAACTCCTTTATTGTTAAATCCTAATCTATTAACTAAGGCATTATCAGAAGAAAGTCTAAATATTCTTGGCTTAGCATTACCTTTCTGAGCTAAAGGAGTAACTGTCCCAATTTCAATAAAACCAAAACCAAGTGCTGTCAACTCACGTATATAATCAGCATTTTTATCAAAACCAGCTGCAAGACCTATGGGATTTTTAAAATCTAATCCTAATAAATTTCTCTTCAACTTATCATGTTCTGAATCAAATAAAAATTTGAAAAAATATTTTAAAATAAAATAATTAAAACTTATAAATTTTAAAACTAAATAATGTGAAAATTCTGGAGGAAATAAGAATATAATTTTTCTAAATAATCTATAAAATATTTTATAAATTTTATTCAAGTGTAATAAATTTCATTAAAATTACATATTTATGAATTAAATTCTTGGTATTTATCATCAAAATATACAATAACTTTAGAAATTCTTTTATCTTTATTATAATACTGATCAACAGAAAATATTTCTCCTTCTCCTAAGATCAGCCATCTAGGATTAATATCTGGAAACTTTATTAAAATATTTTGAATAATTTCTAAACTAGGTTTATTCCTGCCATTAATAATATGTGAAACAGCAGAATTACTAACATTTATTTTGTCCGCGAACTGACTTGATGAAAGTTTTTTACATTTTAAAATTTCTAAAAATCTTTTTTTCATTTTACATTTGTAAATATAAGGATTATTAAAAGTAGTAAATATTTATTAAAATATATGTTATTTAGGTGTTTTTTTAATATAAAAAAAAATTATAATAACCTAATTAAAAGTCTTTTGTAGTTAATAATTTTATTTTTTAAAAAAATATCACCATGTTGAATAAATATTTATTTTTTATTTTACATATGTAAAATATATATAGTTGTTATTAAAGAGATCATTGTATATATTTGAATCATGTTGTCTTTTTTTAAAAAAAATAATCATAAACAATTTAACTACTCCCCTATCTATTCGTCTAATAATAAAAAAGATGAAAAAAAAATAAAATTTAAAAAAAATCGCATCGAAAAAAATCACAAGAGCAAAAAAACAAACTTTAGATTAATCTTAATAATTATTATCTTACTTTTAATCACTTATTTAATATTAAAATAAATTCATGATAAGAAAACTTAATAAAAAGATAATAGATCAAATAGCCGCAGGAGAAATAATACACAGGCCCTCTTTTGTGTTAAAAGAACTTTTAGAAAACGCAATTGATGCAAAATCTAAAAATATTAATATTAAAATTAAAAATGCTGGCAAAAAGCTAATACAAATCATGGATGATGGAATAGGGATGAACGAAAAAGATGCCTCTTTTTGCTTCACAAAACATGCGACGTCAAAAATCAACAAATACGAAGATTTATGGAAAATAAAAACTTTAGGCTTTAGAGGAGAGGCTTTACACGCTATTTCGTCTGTTTCAAAGATAGAAATGCTATCAAAAGACAAAAGCAGTCAGATAGGAACAAGAATATTAACAGAAGACGGCAGGGTAAAGTTAAAAGAAAAATACAACTGCAAAACAGGAACTTTAATTAACGTGAAAAATCTTTTTTACAATACTCCCGCTAGAAGAAAATTTTTAAAATCTGATATAATAGAGAACAGGCACTTAACAAATGTATTTATAAGTATAGCTTTAGCTCATGAGGAAATCGGCTTTTCTTTAGATATTGACGGAAAACAAATATTCAACGTTAAAAAGCAAAACAAAAGACAAAGAATAAATAATTTAATAAGAAAAAATATCAATGAACAAATAATACCCATAAAAGAAACGACAAATATTATAAATATTGAAGGATTTATAGGCAAACCTGATTTTGCCAAAAAAAATAAAAATGATCAATATATTTTCTTAAACAAAAGACATATAAAGAACAAGCATATAAATAAATCTATAATTAAAGCCTATGAAGGTTTAATTAAAAACTCAAACCCTGTATATTTTATATTTTTAGAAATAAAAGAAGAAAAAGTTGATGTCAACATACATCCAACAAAAAATGAAGTTAGTTTCGAGGACGAGACATCTATTAATAAAATCATCCACGCCTCTGTTAAAAAATCTCTTGGACAATATAATATATCCCCTTCATTTAATTTCGAACAAGAAGTAGCTTTTAATATAAAAATGAAAAACATAAAAACTATTTCTATCCCTTCTTCTGTAAACAAAAAACCTAACCCGGAAAAAATAAAAAACTTTGAAGAAAAATATAATGTAAAAAAAGAAGAAATAAATGAAAAAAAAGAATTTGATTTCAGTAAACAAATATTACAAAATAATCAAAAAAATATTTTTCAAATTAAAAACAAATTTATTGCAATCCTCGAGGATGAAAAAATAATAATTATTCACCAGTCAAGAGCGCACCAAAGAATACTGTACAATCATTTTAAATACAACACTCAGGAAATAAAATCTCAAAAAATGCTTTACCCTGAAACGATACAACTAAATCATGAAGAATTTACAATAATAAATCAAATACAAAAAGAATTAGAAAATTTAGGATTCAACATAAAATCTAAAAAAAACAACAAAATAGAAATAAACGGC
>CAXEHY010000010.1:0-3873 GCA_963996865.1 uncultured Flavobacteriales bacterium
TAACTTTCTATGGAGGATTAATATTTGGATCTATATCTGTTCTGTGGTATATCAAAAAAAATAATATAAAAATACCTGTATTCATTGACGCAATAGCTCCAGCTTTAATGATAGCGTATGGAATAGGAAGAATGGGGTGTCATTTTGCAGGTGATGGAGATTGGGGGATCACAAACACAAAAATAAAACCCGAATGGCTTCCAATACCTGATTGGATGTGGAGCTACAACTTCCCTCACAATGTAATAAAAAGAGGAGAATTAATCCCAGGCTGCAACAATGAAGAATGGGAAGGTTATTGCTATCAACTAACTGAAGGGGTTTATCCAACAGCATTATATGAAATAATTATGTGTTTTATCTTTTTTATCATCCTATGGAAATTAAGAAAAATGTTTCTACCGGGCATATTATTCTTCGTATACTTAATATTAAACGGGATAGAAAGATTTTTAATAGAAAAAATAAGAGTTAATCAAAGCTATGACTTTATAGGCTTTAACTTAACACAAGCTGAAATAATATCTTTTGCTTTAATCATAACAGGAGTCACATTTATAATATTAACTAAAAACAAAATTATTTTTAAAACTGAATAACATATCAAATATATTTTTTCTTATAAGAAATTAACATAAGACCTATAAAAGTTAAAAAACCATTTAAAATCAATATTTCAAATCCAAATTTATAATTAAACCAAGATTCCGAATTTCTATTTAAAAAGAAACAAATCACGGGAGTCATGAGACATATAAGAGGCACTATTTTGTCTCTTACTTTAAGATTGGTGAAAAGACCAAAAAAATACAAGCCTAATAATGGACCATATGTGTATCCTGCCGCCTTAAATAAAGCAGATATAATACTATTATCCTCTATTAATTCAAAAATAACAACTAAAAAAAATATTAAAACAGAAAAACCAACATGAATTAATTTTCTATAAATAATTTGTTTTTCTTTTTTGACGTTATCTATATTCATGAAATCTATACTAAAAGTCGTTGTTAAAGAAGTTAACGCAGAATCTGCACTTGAATAAGCCGCTGCAATTAAACCTAAAATAAAAAAAACTCCTATTATTCCCGAAACAGGACTTGATAAAGCTATAGCTGGAAACAATTGATCTCCAGTCGCAGATATGCCATTTGCATTAGCATAAATATAAAGCAACGCCCCTAAGCTTAAAAAAAGCAAATTGACAACTATTAAAACAACACTGAAAGAATACATGTTTTTTTTAGCCTCTACAATATTTTTACAACTAAGATTTTTTTGCATCATATCTTGATCTAAACCTGTCATAGCTATACATATAAAAAACCCAGCAAAAAACTGTTTTAAAAAATGTCTACTATCATTAATGTCTCCAAAAAAGAAAATCTGAGAAAAATCAGATTCTCGAATATTATATATTAATTGTTTAAAATCATAATTTAAATCTTGTGAAATTAATATTATAGATAAAAATAATGCTAATAACATAAAAAATGTTTGTAAAGTATCTGTCCAAATAATAGTTTTTAAACCTCCCCTAAAAGTATATACCCAAATCAAAAGTATTGTTATTAAAACAGTTATATAAAAAGGTATACCAAAAGATCTAAAAACAAAAGCATGAAAAACTTCAGCAACTAAAAATAATCTAAAGGACGCGCCTATCACCCTAGAAATAATAAAATAAAAAGAACCTGTTTTATAAGAAAACACCCCAAACCTATCTCCTAAATAAGTATATATAGAAATTAAATTTAATCTATAATACAGTGGCATTAAAACCTCAGAAATAAACATATATCCAAAAAAATAACCTATAACCATCTGCATATATGAAAAATTACTTTCAGCAACCCATCCGGGAACAGATATAAAAGTAACTCCCGAAAGGCTTGCGCCAATCATGCCAAAAGCAACAATATACCATGGAGATTTTTTGTTTGCTATAAAAAATGTTTTATTATCTTGATCTTTAGAAGTAAAATGAGACACCAATATTAAAATTAAAAAATATGACGCTATACAAACTAAAATCAAAGATGAATCCATTGATTTAAATTAACTAAAAATAGATATTTATCAAATTTTAAATCTATTTACTATTTTTGAATAATGAATTTTTCAACTAAAATTATAGAAAAAGTTGTAGAACATTTTTCACAACTTCCAGGTATTGGTAAAAAAACTGCCCTTAGATTCACTTTCCATTTACTTAAAATGCCAAAAGAAAAAATTAAAAAATTCGCCGAAAGTTTAATTGAACTTGCTGAAAAAATGAACTTTTGTAAAATTTGCTTTAATATTTCTAGTGACGAAACATGTAATATATGTCAAAGCCACAAAAGAGACAAATCTATTATTTGTGTAGTAGAAGATTTTAGAGATATAATATCAATTGAAAATACTAATATATATAATGGAGAATATCATGTTCTAGGGGGCATAATTTCTCCTTTAGATGGTATATCTCCAAAAGACTTAAATATTAATGAGCTAATTAATAGATTGCAAAAATCTAATATAAAAGAAGTTATTTTAGCCTTAAGTCCAACTATGGAGGGTGATACTACAAATTATTATTTATATAAAAAAATAGAAGATTTTGAGGTGAAAATAACTTCTATAGCCAAAGGTATCGCAATAGGGAACCAACTAGAATATACTGATCAAGTAACCTTAGCTAAATCTATATCTAACAGAGTTCTTTTTGGAAAAAACAATTCTTAACAATGAAACTATCTATAATAATCATACATTATAAAAATAAACAAAGATTAACTACGTGCTTAAATTCAATCAATAAAATAGAATTGAACAAAGAGATTATCATAATAGACAACAACTCAAATGATAACATAGAAGATAGTCTTAAAACATATAATAATGTGATATATATTCAAAATAAAACTAATTTAGGCTTTTCTCGAGGCTGTAACCAAGGTGTGAAAATAGCTCAAGGAAGTCATTTATTGTTTCTAAACCCTGATACAATCGTCCCTGAAAACACATTACAAATGTGTTTAAATTTTTATTCTGAAACTACAAACATAGGATTATTAGGAGTAAAAATGTTAAACGAAAATGGAATATTTCTAAAAGAATCAGCAAGAGGAATGCCTGATCCTTTAACATCATTGTTTAAATTATGTAAAATAAATATGATGTTTCCAAAATCAAAAATATTTAATAAATACTACCTAGGACACCTTGATAAAACTAAAAATCAAGAAATAAAAATAGTAGCAGGAGCTTTTATGATGGTATCAAAAAACATCATTAATGAAATAAATGGATTTGATGAAAAATTTTTCTTATTTGGAGAAGATATTGATATTTCAATCAGAACTTCAAAAAAAGGATATAAAAATTATTATTTAGCAGAAACATATATCACTCATATTAAAGGAGAAAGTATGAAAAAAAACTGGAAATATATTTTTCACTTCTATAACTCTATGATGATTTTTATAAAAAAATATTATTTTGCACTAATATTTATTGCTTGGCCTGTGGTATACACAATGATGTTCTTACACTATATTAAATACTTTCTCTTTAATAAAAACTAAATAATAGATATATTTGTCGAAAATTAATGTTATGTCAAAAAAAGATGTCATTATGCCTAAAATGGGAGAAAGTGTTGCTGAAGCAACAATTACAAAATGGCTTAAATCAGAGGGAGATACCATAGAACTAGATGAATCTATTGTAGAAATAGCTACAGATAAAGTAGATTCTGAAATTCCTTCACCGGTATCTGGCACACTTCTTAAAATAGTTAGCCAAGAAGGTGAAACCGTTTCCGTTGGCTCTGTTATAGCTTGGATTGGTGATAGTGGCACTAAAATAGAAGACACTCCTGCTAAAGAA
>CAXEHY010000011.1:0-12226 GCA_963996865.1 uncultured Flavobacteriales bacterium
CTCTTCCAAGAATGTCTTTTATGTATATAAGTTTTTTATTTATATTTTTATTTTCTTTTATAGAGTTTATATTATCACATGTATATTTATATACAGTTTCTCCAGAAGCGTATGCTAAATGATTGTTAAGAAACCTAAATCTATTCATAAAACTGCCTATATATCCTTGAGTCCATGTGTCTCCTCCGTCTTCTGTTTGAAAAGATATGTCATTTCTTACGCCCATCCATCCTATAGTGTCATTAATAAAACCTATAGCTTCAGTTTGATATCCATTGTTAGAAAATATTTTTTCTTCCCAAGTTTGTCCGCCATCTTCTGTTTTTAAAAAGTATACAGGAGTTGTATATGTTTCCCACGTTACATATCCTACATTTTTAGATGGAAAATGAATTTTCCAGCATACTCCGCCTGTCGCATTTGTTATATATTTTGTCACCCAGGTTTGTCCGCCGTTTGATGTGAATAACACTAATCCTTTACTGGATGAATAATTCGTGGTAGTTCCTCCAACAACTATTCCTGAATCTGGAGACCAAAAATAAATATCAATTAGCATTCCAGCGTAAGCATCCATATCTTTTGAAATCCATGATTGCCCTCCGTCTATAGTTTTAATAAATCTACAAGGACCATATAATCTTCCTACAGAGTATATTGTAGAATCATTAATATATTGCATTCCACATATACCTTCTACTTTAGGGCCTATGATATTTTGTTCTATTGTCCAAGTAGTTCCTCCATCTTCTGTTTTGTAGAAAACATTTGTATCTGTAACAGCTGAAAAAATACCATCTCCTAAGTTGCCAGCCCAACCTTTGTCACCTTGTGAAGTGAAAGCACAAGATCTAAATCTACTGCCTTTAACAGAAAATTGTAAATCCCAATTAATACCACCGTCTATTGTTTTATGTATTTTACCAGTATCACCAGTGTAAACAGGTCCGTTGACGACCCATCCAGTATCTTTATTTATAAAAAAAATATCATCGTGTTTGTAATTATTTAAAAATGGAGCATTAGTAAGAGTATCCCATTTACAATTATTTTGACATATAGCGACGTTTATTATGAAAATAGTTGTTATAGAAAATAAAAAAAACTTCATTTTTTAATCCTTTGTTTGTTGAATTTAAAAAAAAACGTTTTATTTGCACCAGTTTATTAAAAAAAAACAAATATGAATTTATACGTTGGAAATATCAGTTATAGATTAACTGATGAAGATTTAGGTGAAGCTTTCAGTGAATTTGGAGAAGTTGTTTCTGCAAAGATCATTAAAGATAAATTTTCAGGAAGATCTAGAGGTTTTGGATTTGTAGAAATGTCTGATGAAAAATCAGGTCAGGATGCGATTGAAAAACTTAATGGATCTGAGCTTGATGGTAGATCTTTAGTTGTTAGCCAAGCTAAGAGTGCTGAAGGTAACAAGTAAAGAGATAACTATTTTTCGAAAAATATATGTCTAGAGATTATAGTAAATATTTATTTCTATTTTTTTTCTTTTCTATTATTTTTTCTAGTTGTGTTAGTCCGAAAAAATTTCTTTCTAGAGCTCAATATGATTTAGCAATTGAGTATTCTGTAAAGAAACTTAGAAAAAACCCTAGTCATAAAAAATCTATATTGATTATAGAAGAATCTTTTGAGACATCTAATCAGATAGATAATGAAAGAATTAAGCTGTTAGAGTTAGAAAAACACGAAAGCAATTCGGAAGACATATTTAATATTTATAATAGAATGAAGAGGAGGCAGGTTTTAATTAAAACTGTTTATCCTTTTAAGTCTGATTTTGGTTCAAATATAATTTTGAATTTTGTTGATTTTGATGCTAAAATGATATCTTATAAACATGATGCGGCTGAATATTTATATAAAAAAGCTCATGATTTGTTATTAGAAGAAGATAAAATATTAGCTAGGGAAGCTTACAATAATTTAGTTAGAGTTAAAAATTATTATCCAGATTTTAATAATAAATTAGATGCTGATATTAAGAAAGCTAAAATCAAAGGAACTGTATATTTTATTATAGAAGTTAAAAATAAATCAAATGTCATTTTCCCTAAAACATTTGCCAGGGATGTAACAAGGATTAGTTTAGATGGTTTAAATAAAAAGTGGAAAGTATATCATTCAGATATTGATCAGAGTGTTGTTTATGACTATTTAATTTCTTTAAATATTAAAGATATCCAAGTTTCTCCTGAGACACAAAGGGAAAAAGAATATAATAAATCAAAAAAAATTATAGATGGAGTCGAGTATGTGTTGGATAATAACGGTAATGTATTAAAAGACAGTTTAGGTAATGATGTTACAAAGCCAAAAGAAATTGTGATCACTTGTTCTGTTAATGAAATATATCAAAAAAAATCTACTGTTGTAGTTGGTAATTTAGAATATACAAATTTTAAAAATAATCAAGTTAAATTTACTGATCCTATAAGATATGAGATATCTTTTGAACACACATCTGCTATTTGCGCTGGAGACAAAAGGGCTCTTAATAAAGAAATAAAAAGCATATGTGGTGTGCAGCCATTGCCTTTTCCTAATGATAATTCTATGATTATGATGACAGTTAAAGGATTAAAAGATGTTACGAAAAACATCATCATTAAGCGCGATGGTAATTTAAAGTAATTTGTATTTGTTCTTTTAAAACCTTAAAATCTTATAATTTTGTTATCATGAGGTTCTTGTTATTAAGTTTTTGTTTATTGTTTTGTAATTTTACTAAATCTCAATTTCAAGTTGCTGGAGATGCTGTAGATATTGGAAATAGTTGTTATTCTTTGACAAGTAACACTCAAAATCAAGCGGGTTCATTTTGGCATAATTCACCTATAGATTTAAATTATCCATTTATTGTGAATTTTGAAGCGTATTTTGGGTGCCCTTTTATTTTTGTTGATGGAGGAGATGGTATAGCTTTTGTTATGCAAAATACAGGATCTAATTTAGCTCCATTAGGAGGGGGTAGTTTAGGTTATGGAGGAATAGCTAATTCTATTGCTGTCGAATTTGACACCTATTCTAATAACACCATAGGTGATCCGTCTTTTGATCATGTTTCTGTTCAACAGAATGGGGATATAAGTCATAACTCTTCTAATTGTCTAGTCTCACCAGTAGCTATTGATAATAATAATCCTAATATTGAAGACTGTAATGATCATAGTTTTACTATAACTTGGGATCCTAGTCTTAATAAATTAGAACTATTTTACAATGATGCTGTATCAGGAAGTTGTTATTCTGTTTTTAGTTACTTAGGAGATATAGTTAATAATATTTTTAATGGGGATAGTTTTGTTTATTGGGGATTTACGGGTTCAACAGGATCAGCTACAAATTCTCAAGAAGTTTGTGTAAATAGTTATGAAAATTGGAGTGTTCCTGTTGAAAATCAGTATTTATGTTTTTATGATTCAGCGTGGGTTGTTAATAATTATTCTTTAAATAATGTTTCATGGTTTAATCCTGTTAATAATTTATTATCATCAAATGATTCTGTTTTAATATATAATTCACAAAACACAACTTATGATTATAATTATTCTGATTTCTGTAATTCTATATCTTTTGATCAGAATTTTGATTTATTTGTGTCTACTCCTGTTTTATCAGAAGATGTTAGTCAGCATATTGATCTTTCATGTTTTGGGTCTTCTGACGGACAGGTTTCTTTAAATGTGATTAATGGTTTTTCTCCATATTCTTTTTCATCTGATGGATCTAATTTTCAAAATACTGGTCTATTTACTAATATGAATGGAGGTGCAATTCAAATAACATCTTTAGATTCTATAGGATGTGTTGATTCCTTGCAAGTTAACTTATTGGAACCTTTGGATATATCAATATCTCTTTCAAATGTATTGAATGTTCAATGTGATTCTTTTTTAAGTGGTAATATTGACGTAATGGTATCAGGAGGAGTGCAGCCTTACTCTTTTCAATGGACAGGGCCTAATGGATATAATTCTCAAAATCAAAATATATCGGGACTTAATATAGGTAATTATAGTTTAATAGTTTCTGACAGTAATAATTGTTCTTCTCAAGTTTTTGATCATTTAATTTCATTTAATAATAATATATCAATAGATAGCGTTTTGTCTACTAACCCTTTATGTTTTAATGATATTAATGGAATCATTGATATATCTGTATCAGGAGGCACTCAGCCTTATTCTTTTCAGTGGGTAGGCCCAGGATCTTTTGTCTCTTTTGATGAAGATTTAACATTTCTTTCTGCTGGCAATTATAATTTAATAGTTCAAGATATACATGGTTGTTTTAACGATACAATAATTAATTTGATTAACCCTAGTCCTTTAAGTTTAAGTGCTTTAACAAATAATGTTGTGTGTAATGGCGATGCTACTGGTTCTATATTTTTAAATCCTATAGGTGGGACATATCCGTATAGCTATAATTGGTATAATAATTTTGGTTTTCAATCTAATATTCAAGACATAATAAATATTGAAGCTGGAGATTATAGTTTAAATTTTATAGATGATAATGGCTGTTATTTAGATACTAATTTTATTGTTCATGAACCTGATTTATTGACAATTACTCTTGATAGTTTGGAAGATGTGGATTGTCATGGAGATTCAGATGGGTTTTTGAATGTTAGTGTTTTAGGAGGCAGTCTTCCTTATTTTTATCAATGGACAGGGCCGGGGGGGTTTTCTTCTTCTATTTTGAATATAAATAATTTATCTGCAGGAATTTACAATTTAACAGTTACAGACAATAATAATTGTATAGAGCTATATCAACAAGACCTTTTAGAAGGAACTGAAATAGATGTTAATGTTATTAGCTTAGAAAATATTAGTTGTAGAGGAGATAATTCGGGGGTTATTGAAATTAATATTTTTGGTGGCACAGGGCCTTATTCTTGTTCTTGGTATTCTGATAGTTTTTATAGTATAGATCAAAATATAAATAATCTTTATGCTGGCATTTATGATTTAAATATTTCGGATGCTGAAATGTGTCAAAATAGTTTTTCTTTTGAGCTTCTTGAGTCAAGTGAAGTGTTGGAGGCTAGTATTACATCAACAGATGCCTGTGAGACAGGTGATTTAGGTTCTGTTGAAGTTGATATTTCTGGAGGAGAAAGCCCATATTCACTTAATTGGTTTGGGCAAAATCCAAATAATTTATTGCCAGGTATTTATGAGGTTTTAATTACAGATGATTTTGATTGTGATTTATTATTAGATTATGTGATAGAATCTTATCCTCAGCCAGAAGCCTCTTTTAATGTGAATAACTTGATTCATGTTAATGAATATTTTCAGTTTGAAAACATGTCCCATGATTATTTTTATTCTAATTGGAATTTTGGAGACGGAGTTTATTCTTCACAAGATCATCCTTGGCATAGTTATAGTGATGAGGGGGAGTATATAACAACATTAACTGTTTCTAATCTTTTTGGATGTATAGATTCGATTAGTTATAATATTAATGTTTTTGATGATATATACATCTATATCCCAAGTGCTTTTACTCCTAATAATGATGGTGTAAATGACACATTTATAGTTAATGTTATAAATTACGATAATTTTAAATTATCTATTTACAGCAGGAATGGTCAAAATATTTTTAATTCTGATGATGTTAACCACGGATGGAATGGAACGTATAATAATAATAGATGTCCTTTAGGGGAATATGTATATATGATTAAAGTTTTAGATATCTTTGGCAAAGAATACGTAAGAAAAGGCAAGTTTTTGTTATGCGAATAAAATTTATGACATATTTTTTGTTATTATTTATTATTATAAATAATTCTTATGGTCAAAATTGTTTTTATCCAGATAGTTTATCGACACAAGACTCTATTAGTACTTTAAATTATGCTTTCGTTTCTTTAAGATGGAATCCCGTTGTTAATATAGATAACTATAGAGTTCGTTTTAAAAAATTAAATGACACGGTCTATGAATATAGATATGCTTATCAGGATACTAATAGAACATATGGTTTTGATCATAATGAATATTATGTGTGGAACGTTAAATCTTGGTGTGATTCTTTAGGTCAGAATCAATCGTTGTGGTCTCTAAGTGATACTTTCCTGACCACTTCTTTTATTCCAGCTCCATTTGATCCTATTATTGGTGTAAGTTTAAGTAATAATTATTGTGATTCTTTAAGTGATATTTCTTTTAATGTTACTCAAGTAGCAAATGAGCCTGATATGTCTTCAATTTCAATTATTTCAAATGAAGGTTTTTTTATTATTGACTCATTATCTATTGGAGATACAGTTGGTTACTCTAATGTTGTGGCTGGCGGAGGTTTTATTAATAGTGATTATACTTTAATTATAGATGATATACCTAGCTCATATATAGCTAAAGTTGCCTTGAATAATGACTCAACTAATCTTATTGATGGGATATTTTTTATTGAAAACACTTTAACAGGTATAAAACTTATACAGCAGATTCCAAATGTTGACTTCAACAATTATACTACTGGTTTAAATTCTGTTGTTGTTTTTGAGGATATTTTTTTAAATCCGCCTCCAGGTATTACTAATATAAATTTATTTGTTTCTATTATTTCAGAATTAAATGACACCTTACAGGATAATTCTTCTATAAATATTCAATGTCCTGGACTTGCTGTTAACGAAAATAACATTTATAATAATAAAATCATTTCAGTGATAGATGTTTTTGGCAGAGAAATGAAAATACAAAATAATGTATTGTTGTTTTATATTTATGATGATGGTCGAGTAGAAAAACATGTGATTTTTGATTAATTTTTTTTTCTTTTTGATCTGGGATGAAATTTTATAATTTCTGATTTTAGATAATCTTTATCCAGATGAGTGTATATTTCAGTTGTAGTAATACTTTTGTGACCTAAAATTTCTTGTATAACTCTTAAATCTGCACCTCCCTCTAGAAGGTGTGTCGCGAAAGAATGTCTAAAAGTATGAGGGCTTATATTTTTACTTGTATTGGACTGTTCTTTTAGCTTTTTTACAATTTTAAATATCATAATTCTTGATATTGGTTTTCCATATTTGTTTAAAAATAAAATGTCTTTAAATTGTTCTGGTATATTTAAATTAATTCTTATCTCATTTTTATAAATATTTATATATTTCAGCGCTAAGCTTGTTATAGGAACTAATCTTTCTTGCCCCCCTTTACCTGTTATTTTAATGTATTGGTCTTTTATAAAGATATTCGATATTTTAAGATTTGTCACCTCAGATACTCTAAGCCCACAGTCATACATTACTTCTAATATTGCTTTGTTTCTATGTCCTTCATTGGAGTTTAATTTAATATTATTTAAAATTTCATTTATTTCATTAATTGTTAATACTTCAGGTATTTTTCTGCTTATTCTTGGAGATTCAATTAATTCACATGGGTTTTTTTGTACATGATTTTCTAATATTAGAAATTTAAAAAATGATTTTAAAGCAGAAATTAATCTAGCTTGTGATCTTGCATTAATTGTTAAATGTATTTTTTTTATAAAACTTTTAATATGAAATTCTTCGATATCTTTTATATTGCTTATATTTTGTTGTCTCACGTTTTTTATGAATTTTTTTAGATCTAACTCATATGATTTTATAGAATTTTGCGACAACCCTCTTTCTATTTTTAAATAAAATTTGTATTCATTTAATAATTTATGTAAATCCATTTATTAATTTTATTAAGTGAATATAATAATTATAAACGGACCAAATCTAAATTTATTAGGCACGAGAGAAAAAGAATTGTATGGCGAAACGTCTTTTGATGATTATTTTCTTTATTTGAAAAAAAAATATTCTAATCTTAATTTGTCTTATTATCAGAGTAATATAGAAGGAGAGTTAATTGATAAAATACAAGAAGTTGGATATACTTATGATGGCATAATTATTAATCCAGGTGGTTATACTCACACTTCTGTTGCTATATTAGATGTTATAAAATCTATTACTACGCCTGTAATAGAGGTCCATCTTTCTAATATATATTCTAGAGAAGAGTTTAGACGAAAATCTTTAATTTCTTTTGCGGTGCAAGGAGGAGTTTTTGGCTTAGGTCTAAAATCTTATGAATTAGCTTTGAAGTTTTGGGCAATTAAGAGTTAGAGTTTTTTATACAATCTTCTATAAGCGCTGAAATAAATTCCCCTAAATCCATATTAGCAGATTTTATTTGTTGTGGCACAATGCTGTTTAAAGACATTCCTGGTATTGTGTTAACTTCGATCATGTAAGGGGTGTCATTTTTTATTATATAATCAATTCTAACCAAACCTTTTAGTTTTAATGAATTGTATATTTTTTTACTTATATATGTAATTTTTTTAGATATTTTTTTGTTAATTTTTGCAGGTGTTATTTCTTCTGATAGACCTTTGTACTTTGCGTCATAATCAAAAAAAACATTTTTAGAAATTATTTCTGTTATAGGTAGGCATAGTGTTTTTTTGTTTATTGAATATGTGCCGCAAGTAACTTCTATGCCTTGTATAAATTCTTCTATAATAACTTCATTGTCGTATTTGTTTGCTTCTTTAAATGCTTTTTTTAATTCTTTGATATTGTTGGCTATATTGGCTCCAAAACTAGAGCCCCCATTATTAGGTTTAATAAAACATGGAAATTGTATCCCCGAATTAAGAAATTTTTTTTCTATAAAATTATTTTTCATATATATTGAACATGGTGATATGATTTTGTATTTTTTCTTTAAAAAATTAGAACATTTATACTTGTTAAATGTCATTTCTGATGTAGATTTATTGCAGTTAGTGTAAGGTATTTTAATCTTTTCAAGATATTTTGAGGTTATTCCATTTTCTCCAGGAGATCCGTGAATTACAACTAAGACTACTGTTATGTCGTTTTGTTGGATGTAGTTTTTTAATTCAATTTTTTCTTTTTTTGAATTTATAAATTCTAATTTATTTTCAAATGAACAAAGTATTTTTTCTGTATTATAGTGTTTTTGTAAAACATTATTTATTACATCGGCACTTTTAACAGATATTTCTTTTTCTGCTGAACTTCCCCCTGTTAGAATTATTATGTTTTTTTTCATTTTCAGTTTACAAAATTAATTCTTTTATCTTAAAGATTGCTTAACAATAATTATATTTGTTTATATGTTGAAATCTTTTAAGAGTTTTTTATTATCTGGTTTTTTTATAAAAAATTTTTTTAAATCTTTTATTGCTTTGTTATTTTTTGTTTTGTTAATTTTTTTGTTTTTAAAAATTTTTACAAAACATAATAAAACTATTAAAGTGCCTAATTTAATAGGTTTAAGTCTATTAGAATTAGATAGTGTTTCTGATAAACATGTGAAGTTAAGGTATGAGATTATAGATTCAGTTTATGATTACAGTAAAGTTTCAGGATCTATATATAGTCAAACTCCTCAGCCGTATTCTGAGGTTAAGAAAAATAGAAAAGTTTATATAACGATAGTTTCTAAGGTTCAAAAGCAAATTCAAATACCAGATTTAAAAGATTTAACATATAGAGCGGCGAAAGATAAAATAGAATCTTTAAATCTTGTTGTGGGGGAATTGATTTATGTTCCAGACATTGCTCATAATACAGTTTTGAATTTAAAGTTTAATGGAGAGTATTGTGATGACGGCATGTTTGTTCCAGAAAGATCAAAAATAGATATTGTGTTAGGCAGCGGAGATAAAGGAAAAAAGGTTGTTGTTCCAGATTTAATAGGGCTGCAATATGGTTTAGCGACTAAAATATTAAAAGATAATTTATTGAATTTTCATTCTCATTATAACGAAAAATTAAATATTGACTCTCTTTATGTGTTGGATCAGAATCCTTTGTTTGATGGCGAGAACACTTTAAAGCAAGGTCGTTACGTTGATATATATTTGGGGTCTTTGCCGTCAGATTCTATAATTATTGAATAATGAGAATAATATTATTTATTTGTTTTTTTATTTTTTCTTTTGATGTTTTTTCTCAAGAATTCACTTATCCCTTGATGTGTAATAAAAATATTAATAATGTTAATATAGAACAGCGAAGTAATTATGTTAGTGCTTTGCCTTTTTTTGATGATTTTACTTCATTTTCTAAAAGCTCTAATTTATGGTTAGATTATAATGTTTATTTTAATAACACTTTATGTATACAGCCGCTTAATTATGGTGTAGCTACTTTTGACGGTTTAGATAGCTTAGGTAATCCTTATAATAATTCTGTGGTTAATTTATCAGGAATAGCCGATAATCTTACTTCTGTTAAAATTAATCTTCAAGGATTAACAGATGTGTATTTTTCTTTTTATTATCAAAAAAAGGGGAGAGGAGATGATCCAGAGTCTCAAGATTCTTTGAATTTGTATTTTAAAAAAGATTCTATTTGGTGTAATGTTTGGAATATTACGCCTGATTCTTGTAATTCTGATTCTTTATTTTTTAAAGTAAGTATTTTAATACCTGATTCTTTATGTGGATCAGAATTTCAATTTAAATTTAGTAATTATGCCTCTTTAAATGGGGCTTTTGATAATTGGCATATAGATAATGTTTTAGTTTCAGATGACTTTAATTTACATCAATATCAAGATATTGCATTTTCAGAGCCTCCATCTTCATTGATATTTAATTATTCTTCTGTTCCATGGAGTCATTACTTGCAGTTACCTAAAACATTTATCGATAGTTTTGTGATAGATGTAAGTTTATATAATAATTATGGAGTATGTAAAAACAAAGATTATAAATTTGATATTTTTGATCATCTAGGTAATCATATAGATCATTATTATAAAGGTGATCCTCCAGATATTAATGATTTTAATTCTCCTCGTCAAGTAGATTTCGTGAATGGGTTTTCTTTTATTGGAGAGAATATTGATCCTTTATGTTCAACCCCTGCAATAGATATCTCAGATGGAGTTTATAGTATATTTAAAGATTCTGCTTATGTAAATTATCCTACTTTTGATATTAGACATATCATATTTGCAAATGATATAGATTCTATATTTAGTAATAATGATACTATTTTGTTGAAACAAAAATTTAGAGATTGGTATTCTTATGATGATGGCACGGCTGAGGCTTCTTATGGTTTAAATGTTTCAGGAGGGCAGATAGCCTATAAATTTGAAAATATTATTTCTGATACAATTTACGCTGTGGATATTTATTTTGATCATAATATTGAAGATTTAAGTAGTTCTGAATTTCAGATTTTAATTTTTGATGATAATAATTCTTATCCAGGTAATATTATTTTTCAGAGCACTCAAATATATACTCCTGAGATAAATTCTTATAGTCATGGTTTTTATAGGTTTTTTTTAGAAGAAGGAGTTTATGTTGAAAATAATTTTTATGTAGGGTTTTTACAGTTTAATTCAAATATTATAAATTTAGGATTAGACAGGAATAATATTAATAATGATAAAATGTTTTTTAATGTAGGGGGTGGGTGGTTGAATTCTGCTTGTAATGGATGTTTAGGTTCTTGGATGATTAGGCCTGTTTTCAGTCAGGATAATCTTTTAAGCAATGATTTTAATAAAAAAGTGGATTTCGAAATTTATCCTAATCCATCTAAAGGTGTTTTTTATTTTTCTTTTGATGATGATTATATTTTTGAAAAATTAGAAATCAGAGATTTGTTAGGTAATATTGTCTATTCTTGTGAAACATCTAACAGTTTAGACTTGTCTTTTTTGTCTAGTGGTGTTTATATTGTATTTTTATTTGAAAAAAATAACATTATTTCTTCTGAAAAAATCATTATACAGAAATGAAAAAGGACAATTTAGGAGATGTTAGTGAGGAATTATATGAGCATTTTAAAATAGAAGCAGATAAAGGTCAAGATCCTTTAAGAGTAGATAAGTTTATAATAAATAGAATAGAAAACACTTCTCGTAATAGAATTCAACTTGCTGCTAAAAATGGTTTCATTTTTGTAAACAACAAACCTGTTAAGTCTAATTATAAGGTTAAGCCTTTTGATGAGGTTAAAATTATGTTAGCTTTTCCTAAGCGTGAATTAGAATTAACAGGAGAAAATATTGCTTTAGATGTTATATATGAAGATGATCATATTTTGATTATAAATAAGCCTTATGATATGGTGGTGCATCCTGGTCATGGCAATTATTCTGGAACTATGTTAAACGGATTAATATATCATTTTGAAAAA
>CAXEHY010000012.1:0-31236 GCA_963996865.1 uncultured Flavobacteriales bacterium
TATATAAGACCATTTCCTCCTATTTGTGGTGATTTTACAAAATCAGTTAATAAATCAATTTCTTTTCTACTAATAGCAGCTTGATTTTTAACAAAAAAAGCAGATATATTTTCCGCTTTGTCAAATACATTAAATCCTTTATTTTGACATATTTCGTTTATGTTTTTTATTTTTAAATCAAATCTTAAATCAGGCTTATCAGATCCATATTGATCAATAGCGTCTTTAAAGGTTATTTTAGGAATTTCGTTTATTTCTTCTTGACCTATTTTTTTTATTATATGTTTCACGTATTTTGAAAAAATATTATATATATCTTTTTCTTCAATAAATGACATTTCACAATCTATTTGGGTAAACTCAGGTTGTCTGTCAGCTCGAAAATCTTCATCTCTAAAACATTTAACTAATTGAAAATATTTGTCAAATCCAGCAACCATTAATAATTGCTTAAATGTTTGAGGGGATTGTGGCAAAGCGTAAAACTCCCCTGTATTTAGTCTTGAAGGAACAATAAAATCTCTTGCTCCTTCTGGAGTTGATTTAATTAAAAAAGGAGTTTCTATTTCTAAAAAATTATTCTTTATAAGAAAATTTCTAGTTTCAGATGCAATCTTATGTCTTAATATTATATTTTCAGACATGTTTTTTCTTCTGAGATCTAAGTATCTATATTTTAATCTTAGTTCTTCTCCACCATCCGTGTTTTTTTCTATAGTAAAAGGAGGCGTTTCAGAAGAGCTTAAAATATTTATTTTATTTATAATAATTTCTATTTCTCCAGTATTTATATTTTTATTTTTACTGCTTCTTTCTTTTACTATTCCAGATATTTTTATTACAAATTCTCTATTAATTGTTTTTATGGTTTTAAATAAATTTTTATTATCTGTTATGTCAGCAGCTAGTTGTGTAATTCCATATTGATCTCTTAAATCTATAAAAATCATACTCCCTAAATTTCTGATACTATGAACCCATCCAGATAATGTTACATTTTCATTAACATTTTTTATATTTAACTCACCGCAATTATGACTTCTATACATATTTGACACTTTTTACTAAATTACAATAATTTATGCAAGAAAATGAAAAGTATATGAATGAAGCTTTTTTAGAGGCAAAAAAAGCATATAACATGAATGAAGTCCCAGTGGGAGCTATAGTTGTTTATAATAAAAAAATTATATCTAAAGCTCATAATATGTCAGAACTTTCAAAAAACTTTACTTATCATGCTGAGCTTTTAGCATTAAATAAAGCAGCTAAATTTATAGATTCTAAATATTTAAATAATTGTGAATTATATGTAACAAAAGAGCCTTGTTTGATGTGCGCGGGCGCAATATTATTATCTAGAATAAAAAAGTTATATTTTGGAGCATCAGATCCTAAAAAAGGATATAGATTTTATAATAAAAGTATTTTTTTAAATAAAGTAGAAGTTGATTTTGGAATTCTTGCGGGAGATTGTTCTTTAATCTTGAAAGATTTTTTTAAATTGAAAAGAAAAAGATAATTATGTATCCAGAAGAGTTATGTTCTCCTATGAGACAAGAGTTAGTTGAAGCAGGTTTTATTGAGCTTAAAAACATAGAAGATGTTGATTCTTGTTTTGAAAAAAAACATTCAACATTATTGCTATTTATTAATTCTGTTTGTGGCTGTGCCGCAGGCAGTGCAAGACCAGCTGTAATAAAATCACTTAAGAATATTAAAAAACCTGAAGCTTGTGTTACTGTTTTTGCCGGCCAAGACACGGAAGCAACCGAAAGAGCAAGAAATTATTTATTACCATATCCCCCTTCTTCTCCATGTATTGTTTTATTACAGAAAAATAAAATAGTTTCTTTTGTAGAAAGACACCACATAGAAGGATCAGATTCAAGTGTTTTACATGATCATATTGTAGCGGCTTTTGAAGAATATTGTTAGGTTATTTTTTGATAAATTTCGGAACTTTTAAATAATCAGAATTTTTTGAAGGAGCATTTCGTAATACTTCTTCTTTTGTTAATCCTTTTTCTATATCGTCTTTTCTTAATTTCAAAGATTCTTCCATAGGGTTTATTAAAGGTTTTATATTTTCAGTATTTAATTCTTGTACTTTTTCAACATAACTTAACATTTTAGTCATGTCTTTTTGTATTTGCTTTAAAGATTCTCCGTCGAATTCCAATTTTGCTAAATTGGCAATTTTGTTAATTAATTTTTTATCTATTTTCATCTAATTTATTTTTTATTATATCCCAAGTTTCATTTTTTAAAGTTAAAAAATCTTTATCATTTGTTTTTATATGTTTATGTATAATAATTTTTGTCCTTCCAGGAAAACAAAAATATTTTCTAAAGAATTTAGAATTATCAGATAACGTAATAGGCACTATAGGTGTTTTAGTTTTTGCAGCTAATTTAAATGCCCCGTTTTTAAATTCTTTAATTTTTATATTTTTAAATATTCCGCCTTCTGGGAAGATGACTATATTTTTTTTATTATATAATTCACGTAAAGCTTTTTTGTAAGCTAAAAATGAATTTTTCAGATTAGTTCTTTTTACAGTTATAACACTTTTGCTATATAATTTACCGAAAATAGGATATTTTATAATTTCTTCTTTTCCTATAAACATTATAGGCTGTTCGATAGCTGCGTATATTATAGCAATATCAATATATGATTTATGATTTGCGCAGAAAATATAATTTGAATTATAATCAATTTTTTCTTTAAAAATTTTTTTTAATCTTATTCCAACAATGAACAATAGTATTTTGCACCATACTTTTATTACAGAGTTTAATGTTTTAAAATAAATGCTTTTAGAGGTAAGTATTATAAATATTGGCAGTAATATTAAGAATGAAATTATAAAAAATATTAAAAACCATATTTTCCACAAAAACCCAAATAAGAATAAAAAACTTTTCATTTAAAACAAAATTATTGAAATTAGTAGAATAATTGTATTTATGGCTAGAGTATTAACAGGCATACAGAGTTCGGGCAAACCTCATTTAGGTAATATTTTAGGAGCTATTTTGCCAGCTATTAAGATGTCTAATGACACAAAAGATGAGTCATTTTTTTTTATAGCTGATTTACATTCTTTAACAACTTTAAGAGATTCTGATTTAATAAAAGAAAATGTTTACGCAACTGCGGCCGCATGGTTGGCTTTTGGTTTTGATACTAGTAAAAATATTTTTTACAAACAATCTGATATTTCGGAGGTATGTGAATTTACTTGGTATTTAAATTGTTTTACACCATATCCGATGTTAGCAAATGCGCATTCATTTAAAGATAAATCTGATAATTTGTCAAATGTTAATTCAGGGTTATTTACATATCCAGTACTTATGGCTGCAGATATTTTAATGTATGATGCTAATATTATTCCAGTAGGAAAAGATCAACAACAACATGTTGAAATGACAAGAGATATTGCTGGTCATATAAATAATGTATATGGAGAAGTTTTGGTTATTCCAGAATCAAAAATAGATATTAATGTTATGACTATTCCAGGGACCGACGGAAGAAAGATGAGCAAATCTTATGATAATTGTATTGATGTTTTTTTGCCTGAAAAAGAATTAAAAAAACAAATAATGAAAATAATTACAGAAACATCATCTTTAGAAGATAAAAAAGATCCAGGCAAATGTAATGTTTTTAATATTTATAAATTAATTGCATCAGAAGCTCAAACTAAAGAATTATATGACTTATACATAAATGGTAATTTTGGTTTTGGGACAGCGAAAAAAATGCTTTTGGATTTAATATTAGATAAATTTTCAAAAAATAGAGAGAAGTATAATTATCTCATGGAAAATAAAAATTTAATAGATAAAGAACTCGAAATAGGAGCAAGGAAAGCTAAAAAAACAGCATCAGAAGTTTTGTCTAGATTAAAAAATAGTTTAGGTTTTTAGTTTAATGATTATTTATTCTATATCTACAGTATATATTTTTATTAGTTGAGGTTTTTTTTAAGATATAAGCGACCTATTTTGGAGGAATTACATTTTTATTTTAAATTATATTTTTTATAAAATTTGTTATATAATTTTTGTTGATGGTTTATTAGATCTATAAATTCCCCATTTATTATTCCGCAAGTCACATTATTGCTTTTGACATCTAAAGCATCTCCGGAACTTATAAATAAAGTAGCTATTTTACCTTTTTCAATTGAACCAACATATTTGTCTATGTCAAGTATTTTGGCAGTATTTAAAGATATAGAAGATATGGCTATTTCTTTAGGAAGACCGAAAGCATGAGCTGTCCCTGCAGTAAAAGGTAAATTTCTTGTGCCCATAGCTTCCATATCTCCTTTATATCCAAGACAAAATAAAATGTTATTTTTATATAATTCATAAGGTAATTTGTAAAATTCATCAATATCTCCATCTTCAGTTGCAGGTAAAGAATGAATTCTATTTAAAATTATAGGAATATTATATTTTTTTAATATTTTTTTTGCTTTTAAAGCGTCATCTCCCCCTACAATTACAATTTTTTTAATTTTGAAACTTGTGCTAAATAAAATGGCATCTTGTATGTCTTTAACATAATTAGCATGAATGTATAATGTTTTTGTTCCCTCAAATAACCCTTTCATAGCTTCCATTTTTATATCTATAATTTGATCATTATATAAGATCATTTTTTGATTATTATAGTATGCGAAAGCTTTGTTAAAGAAAGCCTGAATTTTATTTATTTTTTCTAAGTATGTTTCTGATTTTTCGTCATCTTTTTGATTTCCCCACCATCCTTTATTTATGAAAGTTGTAGGCCAATTTAAATGAAGACCATCATCTTCCTTTAAAATGGCATCTTCCCAGTTCCAAGCTTGAAAACTAACTATTGATGATTTCCCTGTAATTATGTTTCCTTGAGGAGCTATTTGAGCAATTAACACACCATTATATGTAACAGTATTTATTATTTTAGACTCAGTATTATATGCTATTATTGATCTAATATGGGGATTAAATTCTCCAACTTCACGAAAATCTCTAGTTGCTCTAACAGCATCAATTTCAGTAATTCCTATTTTACTATTAGGGGCAATAAACCCAGGATATATATGTTGACCGTTGGCATTAATTATCGTATCATATTTACTAGAATCAATTTTTATGTTTTTAATATTTAAAACATCTTCTATAATATTATCATTTATTATTATAGCAGCTGGAGATATTATTTTTCCATTTCCTATATGAGCTGTTCCACCCATAATAAGAGTTTTGTTTTGACTAAAACATAGTATACTTGTTGAAAAAATAAATATTAAAATAAATTTTATTTTCATGGCTCTAAAGTATCACAGTGATATAATTTTTGTTTTTTAAACATGGGTTTTTCTTTATCATTAGACTTATCTTTTAACATGTCTTGTATGATTCTGTTTTTTTCAGTTTTGTTTTTTATTCTTAAGTTTTTATCATTTTCTATATCAAAAAAACAAATCCCATCTATAAATGTTTGTTCCACTTTACTATATACAGATAAGGGGTTTCCTGTCCATATTACTATGTCGGCGTCTTTGTCTTTCTTTATACTACCAACTTTATTATCTATGTGTAATAATTTTGCAGGATTAAGAGTTATTAGTTTCCAGGCATCTTCTTCATTTAAATCTCCATATTTTATTGCTTTAGCTGCTTCTTGATTTAATCTTCTTCCCATTTCTGCATCATCTGAATTAATAGCTGTCACAATACCCATTTTATTTAATAATGCTGCATTATAAGGAATAGCGTCATTAACTTCAAATTTATAAGCCCACCAATCAGAGAAAGTTGAAGCTCCCGCTCCATGTTTTTTGAGTTTATCAGCAACTTTATATCCTTCTAGTATATGAGTGAAAGTATTTATTGTAAAATCCATTGAATCAGCAACTTTCATTAACATATTTATTTCAGACTGGACATATGAATGACAAGTTATAAATCTTTGTTTATTTAAAATTTCTAATAAAACATTTAATTCTATATCTTCTCTTGGTGGGGTTATTTTTCTTTTATTTTTAAACGACAATGAATTATAATCATTCCATTCTTTTTCATATTTTTTTGTTTTTAAAAAAGCATCATAAAAAACTTGTTCTACTCCCATTCTTGATTGAGGGAATCTATATTTTTCATCATCTCCCCAATTTGATTGTTTTACATTCTCTCCTAATGCAAATTTTATAAATTTATCTGCTCCGGGAAATTTCATTTTTTCAGGACTAAATCCCCATTTTAATTTTATAATAGCAGATTGTCCACCTATAGGATTAGCAGATCCATGTAATAATTGAGCGGTTGTGACTCCTCCAGCTAATTGTCTATAAATATTTATATCATCACTATTTATCACATCTTCAATAGAAACTTCAGCTGTTACAGCTTGACTACCTTCATTAACTCCTCTTGATATAGCTATATGAGAATGTTCATCTATAATACCACTCGTTATATGTCTGCCTTTTACGTCAATTATTTCAAAATTTTTGTTTTTTAATATTTCTTTTTCAGGAGGATTAACTCCAACATATAAAATTTTTCCATTATATATTAATAGATGCGAATTTGTTAATATTCCTTCTTTTTCATTTGTCCATATAGTGGCATTTTGAAAATGTATATTTTTTTCTTTAGGCAAATTTTCCCACCCATAAGATTTATTAGGAAACCATAATTTACCGTTTAATATTTTTGTGTTTTTATGTTGGTCGGGTTTCCTTTTTAAAGGAGATTTATATATAGCGCTCCAATTTTTTATATTACCGTCTTCATTTTTGTATTCACCAAGTATTTTTATGTTCTCGACAGTATCAATTATTCCAAAAAATCTTAAATATTCTAAATCTATTTTAGCCACAAAAGAGATGTTGTTTTTTTCTATTTTAATTTTTAGATTTTCATTGATTGAATCATTGATTATAATTTTACCACTTTTTAAATCATTTATAATTATTTCATATTTATTTTTTTCTAATGTTAAATTATATTTCCCTTTTATATAATTTTTATTATCAGTGTTTATTATATATTTTTCTCCTTGAATCCAGTTTTCTTCTATTATCCCATTTTGGAAGATATTATCAGAGACAATCAAAAAATTAGCTATTTTACCTTTTTCAAGAGAACCTAAGTTTTTTTCTTCTTTTATGAATTTCGCAGGTATTGTTGTTAAAGAGGCAAGAAGATCTTTTTCTGTGAAATTTTCATTAAGTGTTTTTTTAATATTTTTATAAAAACTCTTTTTAGAATCTGAACCATATGAAGTAATACAGAATTTAATTTTTTTTCTTTTCAATAAAGAAGGATTATATACTGCTAGCTCCCAATGTTTAAGTTTACCGAGACTTATTTTTTCTTCGTCATAAATATCTTCTATTTTGTATGCTTTTGGAAGATTAACAGGAATTATATACTTAAAATTTAATTTACTTAATTCGTCTATTCTTTGATATTCATCCCCATTTCCTTTTATTATAAAGTCAATTTCAAAATCTTCTGCAATTTTTGAAACCCTTAATATATCTAATTTGTTATTAGTTTCTATTATTTGAGTAAGGTTTTCAAGTTTTTTAATAGACTCAAGAGTTAAATTAAATTGTTCTTTTTTGCCTCCTTTTTCATACCATTCTGCGTCTAACAGACTTTGTTTTATTAAAGAGATAGTTCCCATTAATGAACGAGGATAAATCTGCCTTGATTTACCTTTATTTAAAGATAGATGGTTGGAAATTTGATCAGCAACAATTACTTCATTTTCTTTTTTATTGTTTAATGTTACTAAACATCCAGAACCTCTAAAAATACCATCAGTGTTATGTGTTAATACGCTTCCAAAACCATATTCTCTTAATTCTTTTGATTTTTTTTCATCTATATTAAAAAGATCGCGCGCGTTTATATATGGTTTTACAGCTTCATTCCACCCGTAAGCCCCTTTTGTTTTTGATATGTATTGAGGGTATTTTATTTGTTTCCCATTATTATTATTTTCTTTTACCCCATAATTAGAATATAAGTCAATAAAAGAAGGATAGATATATTTTCCATTTAAGTCTTTTTTTATGGCATTTTCAGGTATTATTATTTCCGCTCCAACTGCGATTATTTTATTTTTTTTTATAATTAATGTTCCTTTTTCTATTATGTTTTCTGGAGACATATAAATAGTTGCATTTATGAATGCATATGTTGGATGAAAATTTGTTTGAACATCATTGACTGGAAATGTTTTTTGACAAAAAATAGTTGTTGTACAAAAGACAAAAAATAAAATACAACTTATAATTTTTTTATTCATCATCTTCATTATATTTGCCTTCATATTTCTAATTTATGAAAAAATTTTTTATCCCAAAATGGATGAGTAAATATACAGATATTTACAGAAAAGAAGGATTTAAAGGTTTAATAAAAAAAGGTGGCTGGAAGTTACTTATGGCTTTTTTTGTTTTTTACTTAATAAGAGATTTAATATTGTATGTATTAATTCCTTATTTAATAGCTAAAGGCTTTAAGATTTTTTAATAAATTTGTTTATTATGAATACACATAAAGCGAGTTTATATCATTCTTTAATTTTAATATTTTTTGGGGGATGGGGTTATTTTGAAACTAATGCTAAAACAGCTTTGATTCCTGTCTTTATAGGCATTTTATTACTGATTTTAAATAAAAGTCTTAAAAGTCAAAACAAAGTCAGCAGTCATTTAGTTGTGTTATTAACTTTTTTGATATTAGGAGGATTATTTAAGCCTTTAATGGGAGCCATAGAAGATTTAGATAAGATGGGAATTTTCAGGATTTGTATAATGTTAGCATCAACAATTTTTGCTTTTTATCATCAAATCCAATCTTTTTTAAATGCAAGACGTAAAAATAAGTAACAGCCTAGAAAGAGCAGTTTTAGTTGGAGTTACACATAAAAATCAAAATGAGTTAGAAACATTAGATTATTTAGACGAGTTAGAGTTGTTGGCCAAAACAGCTGGAGCTTTTGTTGTTAAAAAATATATTCAAAAAAAGTATTTTTTATCTCCAAGTACTTTTATAGGCAAAGGAAAAATCAATGAAATAAAAGAGTTTATAGTTGCTAATAAAATCAACTTAGTTGTTTTTGATGACGAGCTGTCAGCTTCTCAGTTTAGAAATATAGAGAAAGAATTTAAATGTAAAGTTCTTGATAGATCAAATTTGATTTTAGATATTTTTGCTCTTAGGGCAAAAACATCATATGCTAAAGTTCAAGTAGAATTAGCTCAATATGCTTATTTATTGCCAAGATTAACTAGAATGTGGACTCATTTATCTAAACAACAGGGCGGAATAGGCACAAAAGGTCCCGGAGAGAAAGAAATAGAAACTGACAGGAGAATAATCAGGAAAAAAATTAGTGTTTTAAAGCAGAAATTACAAAAAATTGATAATCAGAGAAAAGTTCAAAGAAAATCTAGGAAAAATCTTTTAAAGATATCTTTGGTTGGATATACTAATTCTGGCAAATCGACTTTAATGAATTTATTGACTAAATCAAGTCTTTTGGCGGAAGACAAACTGTTTGCTACTTTAGACACGACTGTAAGAAGATTGTATTTTAATAATAAAAATATGTTAATTTCTGACACAGTAGGTTTTATAAGAAAATTACCTCATCAATTGATAGAATCTTTTAAATCTACTTTAGATGATATTTTAGATGCAGACATTTTGCTCCATGTAGTAGATTTATCTAATTATAATTTTGAAAAACATATTGATGTGGTAAATAAAACTTTACTTGATATCGGGGCTTCAAAGAAAAAAATAATTTTAGTTTTCAATAAAATAGACAAAAAAAATATAATGGAAAATTTAAAATTAGCAGAATTAAAAAAAACTTGGATGAATAAAGGGGAAAATAAATCAGTTTTTATTTCAGCTTATAAGAAAATCAATATTGATAAATTGAAAAAAATAATATTTAATTAATGTTGTATGATAATTTTTTCTTTTACCGATAGATTATTTCCTTCATATATTTCTATAAAATAAATACCATTTTTAATTTTTCTTATATCTATGATATTTGTAAAAGAAGTTTCAATTATTATTTGTCCTATTATGTTTTTTATTAAAATATTAGATTGAGTTCCCGGACAATTAATAAACAGTTTTTCTGAAACAGGGTTTGGGTATACAGTAATATTATTATTTATATTATTTATATTAGAAATCTGTTTTTCTTGTTTCATAAATCTTATATAATCTACATCTCCATAATCATCAATTTCTGCTTCTAACATTGTAAATCCAGCATCTGGATGGTCAGACAGCCACCAATAAGATAAAGATGTTCCATCACTATTATATATTAAACTCCAAGGGTTATTTCCATTTATAAATAATCTCCCCGTCATTCCCATAGAGGCGTGTGGCTGGCAAACATAGTATATTATTCCATTTGTATGATTAATGTTAGTATCTATTATAATATATTGATTAGCGGTTGCATTGCCAGGAAAAAAGAATCCTCCATTTGAAGTAGTGTCTTGATTTGTCCATGTTGTTGAATCAACTTGAACGGCGTTATGATATCCCCCTGTATTAAAAAACACAGTATCTCCTATATTTACCCATATACTATCAGGAGAAAACATCATGCCATTTGTATTTATTGTTATGCTTGCCGGGAAAGCTCTTCCCCATACACTGTCTGTTGATGTTATATTTTTCTTCATTCTTAAAGCATCATAGTCTCCCATAGGTAATTTTAAGGTACCCCAACCATCTACATAATTATTTTCAGTACTATCTAATTTATATCTTATAATATCAATACCGGGGATAGGTATTATATTATTTATTAGCATTGTATCAATTTCCCATTTTGAAGTAAAAGAAGAACCATATGTAAGAGGGTATTTTAATATAGCTTGTTTGTCTATTGGAATAGGCCCTAGATAAGAGTCAACCCCACCTAATAGCCATAAACCATCCCAATTATTTTCTAAATAAAATAATATATCACCCGAGGCGCATAAATTTGAAGTAGGAAACATAAAACTATATGCTGTATTTTGGGGGTTTAAAACAATAATTGAATCTTGTTCTTCTGCAATTAAGTTTGAAAAATTCCAAGTTTGATTTGTTCCAGCGCCTCCTATTGAAAATAAATCAGCATCATTTTCTACATCTCCAAAGTATCTTACCTCTCCTATAGAAACAATATGACTGCTATCAATAGTAATTTGACTAATAGACAATAAAGGTATTAACATAAAAAATATTGATATAAATTTATTCATGATGTAAATTTAATAAAAACATTTAGAATTGTATAAATTATAATAATGTCCTTTTTGTTTCATTAAACTTCCATGATTACCAGATTCAATAATGCCACCTCTATCTAAGACATAAATTTTATCAATTGACTTCAAAGTAGATAATTTATGAGATATTATAATACTAGTTTTTATATTTATAAAAGGTTTTAAGAATTTAAATATTTTTTTCTCTGATTTTTGATCTAAAGATGAAGTTGCCTCATCAAATATTATAACTTCTGGATTTTTAATAATGGTTCTAGCTATATTAATTCTTTGTTTTTGACCTACAGATATATTTTGTCCATATTCAGTGATATTATATTTGTATTGACCTTCTAATTTATTTATAAAATCATCCGCGTCAGCTTGTTTGCAAGCCTGTTTTATTGTTTTTAAATCATACTCTTTCCCTAGAGTTAAGTTGTTCATAATAGAGTCATTAAATAAAATAGTTTCTTGTGAAACAACATTTATTATATTTCGAATGTTATTTTTTTTATAACAATTTATTTTTTTGTTATCAATCAATATTTCTCCATTTTCTATTTCATAAAAACCTAATAAAAGATTAATTAATGTAGATTTTCCACTTCCAGAATGACCTACAATAGCAATTGTTTCTCCTTTTTTTATATCTAGATTTAGATTTCGAAATATTTTTTTATTTCCGAAGCTAAATGAAACATTTTTAAACTTTATAGATTTTTTTATAGATGTTATTTTCTCCCCTGAATTAATATTTTCTATGTTTTTTATTTCTAAAATCTCATTAATTCTTTCAGCAGAAGCATTACCTTTTTGAATTAAATATAATGCAGTTGTAAAAGACTTTGCGGGGGGTATTATTTGAGAAAAAATAGCAACAAAACCTATAAAAACTTCGGGCTGAATGCCTGAGTTAGAAAGAGCCATTTTCCCTCCAACCCACATTATAATTATTAATACTAAAACACTTAGAAATTCGCTTAAAGGAGACGACATGTCTTTCTTTCTTAAAATACTAGTCATGCTTTTTTTATAATTGTAATTATCATTTTGAAATTTATTTTTCATATAAGATTTTAAATTAAATATTTTAATAGTTTTTATATGTGTAATAGTTTCCTCTATTTTATTTACTATTAAACCCATTTCATTTTGTCCTTTTTGTGAAGATTTTTTTAAATTTTTGCCAATTTTAGCTATAACGAAACCTGTTAAGGGAAATAATGCTAAAACAAATAATGTGAGATTAAAATTTATATAAAATAATGTAATTAAAAAAATGATAATTGTAATAGGATCTTTAAAAATCATTTCTATTGCGCTCATTATAGACCATTCTATTTCTACTAGATCAGCAGTATGTCTTGAAATAATATCTCCCTTTTTCTTTTTCGACAAAAAAGGTAAGTTGACAGAGAGAATTTTATCATACATGTCGACTCTAATATCATGAACTATTCCATTTCTTATAGGAGACATAAAAAACAATGACACATATCTACAAAAGTTTCTAAGAAAAAATAAAATCAAAATAATTAAACATAAATTTAATAAAGCTGCAGCCTCCCCTTTAGATTCTATTTGTGTTGTTAAGATGTAATTTAGATAATCGATAAAATAAGAAACAGAATATTCAAATTTAGGGACTGTATATATTTTTTGACTAGTTCCAAATAATAAACTTAAAAAAGGAATCACCATGGATATTGAAAAAAGAGAAAAAAATGAAGTAAGAATATTAAAGAATATATTTAAAACAACATATTTGTAGTAAGGTTTTATATATTTAATAATTTTGAAGAAATGTTTCATCAAACAAATATAATAATCTCGTTATAAGTAATTTATTTATGGAGTCATTACGTCAAAGGAAAGTTGCTAGATTAATTCAAAAAGAGTTGTCAGTTATTTTTCAAACACAAGGTAGAAGTTTGTTTGGTGTCAGGTTTATTTCTATAACAATTGTTCGGGTGTCCCAAGATTTATCTTTAGCTAAAATTTATTTAAGTTTTTTAGAACAAGAAAAAGACAAAAAAGAAATATTACAGTCAATAAATAAGCAAAATATAAAAATAAGATCTTTGTTATCTCGCAATGTCAGGAATGCTTTAAGAAAAACACCAGAGCTAAGATTTTTCTTAGATGACTCTTTTGATTATTATAATAATATAAATTCTTTACTTAATCAGTGATCGGGTGAAAAATAATATAAATAATATACTTAATTTCATTGCGAATAGATTTCTATTTTCTAAGAAATCTCAAACATTAGTTAATGTTATATCATTGATATCAACTATAAGTTTAACTTTTATAATGATGTTGTTAGTTTTTATAATATCTATATTTAATGGCTTTCAAAATATTATTGAATCACAATATTCTGTTTTTTATCCAGACATCAAGATAACATCTGAAAATAATTTTTTCAACTCAGAAGAGTTCAATTTATCGAATATAAAATATATTAATTCATTTTCTGAAGTCATTGAAATAAGAGCTGTTTTGAAAAATCAAAATTCTGAACAAGTAGTAAAAATATTGGGAGTAGATTCTAGTTTTTATAATATCAGCGACCATATAATACCTGATATTTATGAAGAAGGACGTAATGATGTTTTTATTTGTAGTTATGAGACAGCTGATTTGTTTTCAATGCAAGTTGGAGATTTTTTTAACCCTTGCAAAATATATATTCCTAATTCTGAATTTGTTTTTTCAGGTCTTAATTTTGAAGAAATTTTTAATGTAGCTACATCTTATCCAATTAATTTTTTTAATGTGCAATCTGAAGATAATAGTATTATTATAATGAAAAAGAAATATGTTGCAGATTTTATAGGTAAAAAAAATCAAATAACATCAATTTATTTGGATTTAGCATACCGTCCCAATATAATAGAGTCTTTTTTCAAAGGATTTAGGTTTCATAAAAATATAGATGAGAATAAAAAAAACAGTTTGTATCTAAAAAGACAAAAAAAAGAATTGCATAAAAACATAGGAGAGGGCTTTATTATTGAAACTTTTTTTGAACAAAACAAGTTACTTTTTAAGATGATAAAAATTGAAAAACTAGCTATTTATTTATTAATGCTTCTTGTCGTTTTTTTAATTTCTTTTAATATAGTGGGAAATTTAATTGTTTTAATCACTGAAAAAAAACAAAATATCAAAGTTTTTCATGATTTAGGATTTAGCTCAAAAAATATAATAGATATTTTCAAAAAACAAGGGCAAAAATTGATTTTTATCGGAGCTTTTTCAGGATCTGTTTTAGGATTTATTTTAGTTTATTTACAATCTACGTTTGGATTTTTAAAAATGGGCCCAGGTTTTATTATTCAAGCATATCCAGTTAGACTACAAACTTCAGATATAATTTTTTTAAATCTTATTGTTATTCTTGTAGGTTATCTTGGAGTTTTTTTAACATCTAAAATTTACAAAAAACAACTTATTAATTAAAAATTATAATTTATATTTTCTAGATAATCTAGAATTTCTTGTTTTTCAAGAGATTTTAATATTTTCATTTTATATTTCTTAAAATGAGGAACATTTTTGAAATATTTTGAATAGTGTCTTCTCATTTCTAATATACCTAATTTCTCTCCTTTCCATAAAACAGATTCTTTTAGATGATCTATACATGTTTCGGTTTTTTCTTTTAATGAAATCTCTTTTAATTCTTTTTTATTTTTTAGATAATATTTTATTTGCTTGAAGATCCAAGGATTCCCTATGCTAGCTCTACCTATCATCAACCCATCTACTCCATATTTATTAAGTAATAAACTAGCTTTTTGCGGGGAGGTTATATCTCCATTTCCGAAAACAGGAATCTTCATTCTAGGATTATTTTTAACTTCTCCTATTAATGTCCAATCAGCTTCTCCTTTGTACATTTGTTTTGATGTTCTCCCATGAATTGATATAGCTTTTATCCCCACATCTTGTAATTTTTCAGCTATTTCTACTATATATTTTGAGTTTTCATCCCAACCTAATCTTGTTTTCACTGTAACGGGCACCTTTGATTCTTGAACTATTAATTTAGTCATTAAAACCATTTTTTTAATATCTTTTAAAATTCCCGCTCCAGCTCCCTTTGAAACAACTTTTTTCACAGGACATCCATAATTAATATCTATTATATCAGGATTCACTTTATTTATTATTTTGACAGATTCAACCATGGAGTTAATGTTTCCCCCAAAAATTTGTATACCAATTGGCCTTTCATATTCAAAAATATCTAGTTTTTGTGTGCTCTTTTCCGCATCTCTTATTAAACCTTCAGATGAGATAAATTCTGTAAACATTAAATCTGCTCCATGTTTTTTACATATTTTTCTAAAAGGGGGATCACTAACATCTTCCATGGGAGCTAATAGTATGGGATTAGTTTCTAAATTTATTTTATCTATTTTTATACTCATATTATGAATGATAAATTTTTTGCAAAGAAAATATTTTTGTTTTTATTTTTCGCATTATTTAGTGCTCTATTTTTTAGTTTAACATTTAATTTAGTGTTAGATTTTTTTTTCAACATAAAAATAGATGATTTAAATGTAAAATTTTTTTCTAGAGAAGAAATAATTAACAAAAAGACTATTAATATTTTTAAGCTACAGGCTTTATTTAACACATTAGGAATGTTTTTAATTCCTAGTTTATTTTATTTTTTCTTTTTTAAAAAGTGGCATTACTTGTCTTTTAAACGTTTTAATTTCAGATACAGAGATATTTTTCTGTTAATAACAGTTTGTTTATTGTCTTTTCCTGTAGTTGAAAGATTACATCAAATAAATATTTTATTAAATCCTCCTAGTTTCTTGAGTGAAACAATAAATCAATTATCAGAAAGAGCTGAACAAATTATGGATTTGTTTTTGTCAACAACAGATTTTGGAGGATTATTTTTTAATATTTTTTTACTTGCATTTATGCCGGCAGTAGCTGAAGAATTTTTTTTTAGAGGAGTTTTTCAGACTTTATTAATAAAAAAAACAAAAAAGATTGTTTTTTCTGTTTTATTTACTGCTTTTATTTTTGCTTTTTTTCATTTGCAGTTTTTTAAAATAATACCTATATTTTATGCGGGTGTTATTTTGGGGTTTTTGTATTTATGGACATCTAGTATTTGGGTGCCGATATTTTTTCATTTTATATTTAATTCTTTTCAGGTTGTAATATATTTCTTTTCGGAAAATAAAGTTGATTTTATTATAGAAGAAAATAATAATTTATATTTAGTTATTTGTTTAGTCGGGGTATTTTGTCTTTTGTATTTATTCAAAAAGACAATAAAAAATCAATCATCTTTTTTTGTTGAATAATTAATTTTAAAAGCATCAGATTTTCTTAATTCTTTTTTTATCAAGTAAACTAATTTCATGTTTACATTTTTATCACACTTTAATGAAGTAGTCATAAATGGAATTTCTTTTTCATCTCTATATGTTGGAGCGCCTGTAGTTCTTTCTAGCTCCATGTATGCTTGAATATCAGATGTTTCAGAAGGATTGTTTGAAAAAGGATTTTCACATATTTTATCATTAATCTGAACAAAAGCAGGCTCATTGATTTCCGACATAAATCTAGATTTCCATTCATTGCTAATTGTTTTTTTATATCCTGTGTTTAAAGCCCCAACATAGATGTAACTGACCAAAGATTTTTTTTCTAACTTTTTTACTTCTGTCGCTGTTGGTAGATCTTGTTTTACATTAATTGTAGTTTCTCTCATAACAGTTGTAACCATGAAAAAAAACAATAACATAAAAACAATATCTGGCAAAGATGAAGTTGAAATTGTTTGATTTTCAGATTTTCTATTTTTTCTAAATTTTCCCATATATTAATTTATATCTGCTTCTGATATTTTTTGAGGATAAGATTTTTTAATTACAACTTGTTTTTCTTTATCTAATCTTTCATATTTTTTACTATATAATTTTATAGATTCTTCATTTCTTATTTCTTTATATGCTGCCGCTAATGAATTTTGAGCAGAAATATATGTTTCATATGAGCAGTATTCAGCTTCTAAAGAAATTATGGCTTTAATTGGACTAACAGACATTGTAGGATCTTTGCCGTTATTGGTGATAAATTTTTTTGATATTTCTTTTAATTCTTTAGGATTTACTTTTATGTTTTCAGGGGGTCTAGAATCTAAATCTTCATCACAACAAGTCCCATCAGTTCTTAAATATCTTTTTTTATAAGTTATTTCTTCATTTTTATTAGCTATAATTATTAAAAGATTTTGAGGCTTTATTTTTGGAGGCTCTTCAAGTTCATCCTCAGGCAAAGGAGGAAGTTTACGGGCAATACCTGAATCAGTGTCAATAGTTGTAGTTACTAAAAAAAATATTAATAATAAAAACGCTATATCAGCCATTGATCCAGCATTAATTTCTGGAATTTTACGGTTTGTTTTACCCATTTTTATTTCTTAAAAACTTAGAGACTTCATAATATATTGCGGAAACTATTGCGCTAAGAGCAAAAATATAAAATGTAATTAATGCCGCCCCTGATCTTTTTATAGTTCCTGGAGTTAAATTCAGTTTTTCAGCTAGTGCTTCAAATCCGTAAAAATCTAAAGGTTTGTCAGAAGCTATAAAAAAAGAGATTAACATTACTCCTGTTAATATAGAAACTCCAGTTATGCTTTTTTTAGATTTTTTAGGATTAGAAATACTGAATTTTATAGCGAAATATACCGCTATTCCCGCTCCTCCTAAAACCAGTATGTATGTTAAAATGAGACCTATATCTATTATCATTTTTTAGTTATTTTATGTTTCACAAGTATATCTACTAAACTAATAGAAGCGTCCTCCATGTTGTTTACAATATTTTCAATTTTAGCAGATATGTAATTGTAGAAAATTTGTAATATTATTGCAGTAATAAGTCCAAAAACAGTTGTTAATAACGCTACTTTTATACCTCCAGCAACAAGAGAAGGTGATATATCTCCCGCAACCTCAATAGCATCAAAAGCTTCTATCATACCTATCACTGTTCCCATAAAACCTAACATAGGAGCAAGAGCGATAAATAATGAAATCCAAGATAAGCCAGATTCTAATTTTGACATTGCTACACTTCCAAAATTAATTATAGATTTTTCTACTACGTCTACACCCTCTTTCCCTCTTTCTAGTCCTTGTAAAAAGATACTAGCAACAGGTCCTGGAGTATTTCTGCATATTTCTTTTGCCCCTTTCACTCCTGATTTTTTTATAGATTTTTCTAGATCTTCTAATAATTGATCAGTATTTGTGTCAGCTAAATTTAAATATATTATTCTTTCTATACATAAAGCAAGCCCTAAAATTAAACACATAAGGACTATCCCCATAAAACCTGGGTTTCCCTGTATGAATTTTTCTTTTAAAACTTTATGAAAAGATTTTTTATCATTTTTTGTTTTATCATTTTTTGTTTTATCATTTTTTGTTTTATCATTTTTTGTTTTTTCTTTTTTTGTTTTTTCTTTTTTTGTCTGCAAAGCAATTAAATTATTTAATTGATTTGCGTCAACAATTTCAATAATTTGTTCTTTTTTGATTGATTCATTTGCATGTGTTTTATTAAAACTTAACATACAAAAAACAAAAATTACGGAAGCAAAAAGTATTTTTTTCATGGCATTCATCATTAAATTAATTTTAGTTCGAAACACAAATTTAAAAAAAAACCCTTGCAGTGCAAGGGTTTTATAACGAGCCAACTAAACAAGTACTATGAAGAAGAAGGATAAATAGGAAGGTTTTGCCCGTTTTATCTTTAAATAATAGTTATTATGCCGATCATGCTTATAATTAAAGTACTATAAACTAAAACGGGAATAACTAGGTTTTTTATCATATTTTATATTATTAACTATTTTGAGTCAAATTTATTATATATACATGTATCTATATTTTTTTTTTAATAAAAATGTAAACACCTAATTGTTTATTACTTTTAAAGCAATTTTTTTGTGAAAATTTGTATTTTAGCATTCATAAGAAAATAAAAGAAGTTTGAACAGAATATATCTTATAATAAAAAGTATTGTTTTTTGTCTATTATTTATAGTCACAAAAAATGTTGATGCTCAATGTACTGCAACTGTTGTTCAGGATGATATATGTGGTAATAATGGAATTATAAGCGTATCTACTACTATTGCCAGCCCTCCATATACATATGAATGGTTTGATGCAGCTAGTGGTAATCCTTTTCCTATTTCAAATCCTTTAGCTGTAAATACTGACACTACATATAATGTAGCTGCTGGAGATTATTATTGCGTAGTTTCTTCTTCTTGTACAACTAACACTATTACTGTAAATAATTTAGGTCCTTCTTTAGTTAATTTTGGAAGCTCCGTTAGTTGTTATGGCAGTTGTGATGGCTCTCAGAATTATAATATATTAAATAATTTTGATCCAATAACAGGATTAACTCCTACAGGAACTCCTCCTTATACTTTTACTTATTTAGATAATAATTATAACATCTTATTACAAGAAACAGATAATTTAGGGCCGAATTATGGAACTTCACTAACTGGTTTATGTGAAGGAGATTATTATATAGTTTTACTGGATGGCAGCGGCTGTGTAGATACTACTGCGTTTCAAATAACAGAACCTAGTCCCTTAAATATTGGCGCTGTTTTAAGTGATGCTTCTTGTTTTGGTGGTTCAGACGGCCAAATAGATTTAGACATAACGGGAGGCATGACATCTGCACAAATCACAAATACATATTATTTAACTTTGATTGATAGCACTTCTACAATAACTTCACAAGACACAACAAATCAAACTATAATTCTGGGGAATTTAAAAGCAGGCAATTATACTTTAATTACAGAATATTTTTCTTTAGGTAGTTCGATTCCTTGCGTAGACACATCTTTTTATTTAATTGAAGAGCCAAATCAAATAAATTCTAGTGTTACTTTAGATTCTGTTTCATGTTTTGGAGGAAACGATGGGACGTTAATATCTTTTGCTACTGGTGGAACAGGATTTTTAAGTGCTTCTTGGATTGGTCCTAATGGATTTACGTCTACGACGTTTGTTAATAATAATTTATTTGCAGGGGCTTATTCTTTATCTTTAATAGATAGTATAGGATGTGCGGATACAAGTCAATATTTTATTTCTGAACCAGCTCCTTTATCTGTAAATCTAGACAGCACACATGATGTTTCTTGTTCTGGTTTAAGTGATGGATATATTGGAATAACTCCTTCAGGAGGAGTTGATCCTTATAGTTATTTATGGACAGGTATTTCGGGGTCATTTTCTACTCAAAACATTTTAGGATTAGAATCAGGCACTTATCAATTAAGAATCATTGATGATTTTGGTTGTCAATTAGATACTGCATTTTTTGTTTTACAACCAAATCTATTAAATGTAACTGTAAATAGTTTTAATGATCCATTATGTTTTGGCAGTAATGATGGCAATATAGATATCACTGTATCTGGAGGAACACTACCTTATATATATACTTGGACAGACACAACAACGGGAGGACTTGTTTCGTTTAACGAAGATCTTACAGGAGTGTATTCTGGTGGATATGATTTATTAGTTGTCGACACTAATGGATGTACAGGAGCAACACAACTTGGTTTAAATGACCCTGCGGAAATTATAGTGGCAGTAGATAGTTTTTTAAATGTAAGTTGTGCCGGTTCTGCAGACGCAGAAATTTATATTACCGCTACAGGGGGCACAGGTATACTTAATTATAATTGGACAAGTCCAGGAGGATTTGTTTCTAATTTTGAAGATATTAATCCAGTTAATTCTGGAAATATGCCTGCTGGAGTTTACACTATAAATGTTTCTGATAATAATAATTGTGTAATTTCTGCTGCACAAAATATTACCGTTCCAGACCCTTTATTAATTAATCATATTAATGGAGATGATGTCTCTTGTAAAGGAGGATCAGATGGTTTTATAGATATTATTGTTTCAGGGGGAATACAACCTTATGTATATGATTGGGGTATAGGATTTGGTAATGTTTCATTTATTGATGGTCTATCTACAGGAACTTATACTATTAATGTTACAGATTCTAATAATTGTCAAAATTCTTTTTCAGTATTTATTGATGAACCAGCATTTGATTTAACGGCAGTAGTTAGTCTTGATTCAGTTATTTGTTATGGAGACACTACTGGTTCAGCTAATATTATAGTACAAGGGGGGACTTCTCCATATTCTTATTTGTGGCAAAATGGAGATACCACGAGTTTTGTTAATTTACCAGCTGGACAATTTAATTATCAGGTTAACGATAATAAAGGATGTGTTTTTACAGATACTATTCAAATAGATCAACCATTACAAATACAAGCAAATTATAATGTGACTCCTGAAAGTTGTGATAGTCAGGATGGAGAGATACAGATAAATCCTTCTGGAGGTATTCAGCCATACAATATTTTATGGGTATCAGACCCTTTAAATAACACTTATATATTATCTAATTTAGATGGGTTTTCTCCTGGTCAAGGAGTTCCGCAAACACTTATTATTACTGACGATAATGGATGTCAAGATGTTAATAATATATGGGTTCCCGCGGCTGATCCAATTGTTTTAGATTCTGCGGAAATACAACATATTTCTTGTTACTTGGGGAATGACGGGTCAGTATTAGCTTATGTTTCTGGAGGTATATCTAGTTTAACATATTCTTGGCTTGATAATAATGGATCATTAATTTCTAGTTCTAGTAATATTTTTTCTTTAGAATCAGGATCTTATAGTTTAGTAGCTCAAGATGTTTCAGGGTGTTTTGCTACTTTCCCTTTTATTATTAATGAAACACAAACTTCTGCATTATTTGCGGCAATTGATTCATTAAATTCTTTTTTAAATTTAGATTGTTTTGGCAATAGTAACGGATACATTAATCTTAATGTTTCTGGAGGAACAGCTTTCCCAAATAATTTATATGAATTCACAATTAATGGTTTAATTCAAACCCAATGGAATTCTTATTTTTCTGGATTGTCTTCGGGTAATTATTATATAGCTGTTAATGATGAGCATGGCTGTGTTGACACAATTGACTTTGCTATATCTATGCCTGCTGAAATTTCTGTTAGTCTTTCAGAGATGCCGGTAAATTGTTATGGCGGAAATGATGGACAAATATATTCTTCTGTCACAGGAGGAACATCTCCTTATACATATAATTGGAGCAATGGTTCTAGCACTGATACTTTAATCAACTTGTCATCAAATTTATATACCGTTTCTGTGAATGATTTAAACGGATGCCATGATACGGCTTCTATTTTTGTCACGGAACCAGATTTTCCTTTGAATTTACAATTTAACTCAAGTAATGCAACATGTGTTGGAGAAGATGGATCTGCTTATGTTTCTGTGCAGGGAGGAACAGCTCCTTATTTGTATCATTGGTCACTTGATTATTTAGGAGATTCAGTTATTTATAATTATAATGGCAATATTAATTCTTCTGTTAATTCGGCTAATTTGACAGATGTTTATAGCGGAGTATATTATGTTACAGTAACTGATGCTAATGGATGTATTCAAGTTGATTCTGTTGTGGTAGGTCAAGATTCTTCTCCTCAAATATTTTTACAAGGGACGGTTAATTTAGATTGTTATGGTGATACAGACGGTCAAATATCTGTTTTTGCTTTAGGAGGCACTCCTTTATATGAATACTCTATTTCTGGTGGAGTTTATCAAGCGACACAAGTTTTCACAGGACTAGCTTCTGGGTTTTATACAATAACAGTTAGAGATTCTTTAGGATGTACAGATAATATTACAGCTACAATCACTGAGCCTAATTTAATACAAGTGGATAGTTTTTCTGTTACTAATGTTTCATGTTTCGGCGGATTTGATGGTTCAATTTTAGCATATATATCAGGGGGCACTTTAGGTCCTAATTCCGAATATCAATATAATTGGTATAATTCTAATGGAAATTTATATCCAAATAATTTAAGTGGATTATCTAATAATGTCACTAATTTACAAGAGGGTTTTTATAGTATTAGTATTATTGACGATAACGGATGTAGTGGAGGAGGTCAGGCTTATGTTGGAGAGCCATTAGATTTAATTGCTGTTAGTAGCGTTACTTCAAATCATAATAATAACGATATATCATGTTTTGGTTATAATGATGGATCTGCTTCTGCTTCTGCTTTTGGAGGAACACCTCCTTATGTTTTTGACTGGAATGGATTTGATCCGAACGCTTTATCATCAGGAACATATAATATTACAGTAACTGATGCTAATGGATGTATGACTAATTCTTCTGTTACTCTTGTTGATCCACCAGAAATTGTTTCGGAAATAATTAATATTTCTCATGTTACTTGTGAAGGGTGGTCTAATGGTCAAGCTGAAGTATCTGTTTTAGGGGGAGCATTTGGTAGTGGAGGATATACTTATTCTTGGTCTGACAACGCTGGAAATATTTTAGCCTTAACTCAAAATATTTATAATTTACCAGTTGGTGTTTATGAAGTTACAGTTACAGGGCCTAGCGGCTGTTCAACAATGTCTATATTAACAATCAATGATGATGATAGATTAAGTGTTAATGTAACAGGAACAGATGTTTCATGTTTTGGATTTGGAGATGGTCAAGCTATAGCAGATATAAGTGGAGGGCAAATACCATATATAAATAGTTGGTCAGATCAATTAAATCAACAAAATGACACCGCATCAGGATTACAGCCAGGACTTTATGTTGATACTATTTCAGATCAATTAGGATGTATAATTTTAGATTCTGTTTTGATAGAAGAGCCAAATGAATTAGTTATTTCCTTATTAAATATTTCAGAGATACAATGTTATAACGCTGATGATGCTATAATAAATGTTGTTGGCTCAGGAGGAGTATCTCCTTTGTCATATACTTTAAATGGGAATACTGCAACTACTAATACAACAGGTCTGTTCAATGGTTTAGGAATAGGAAGTTATTCTGTAGTCTTAGAAGACGGGAACGGGTGTCAAATACCTTTAAATGATATAGATATTTTAACTCAGCCAGCTCAAATAGTAATAAATCCAATTTTCCATGATTATAATGGGTACGGGGTTTCTTGTCATGGCGAATCTGATGGTTTATTAGCTAATTATTTAAACAACACTAATATGTTGCCTGATTATATACAAGGAGGCACGTTGCCTTATGATGTTATATGGAATAATGGAAATAATTCTTGGTCAGGAGATTTACCTTCTGGAAGTAATAATTTTGTAGTTACCGATGCTAATGGATGTGGTCCATTTATCTATACTTTTAATTTATCTGAACCTCCATTATTATTATTCGATTCTATTTATATAGATAATTATTGTGCTCAAGTTACAGAAGCTTCTATATATGTTTATGCCCAAGGAGGAGTTAATCCTTTATCATATCTTTACGACAGTAATGTAAGTAGCAGTTATTTAATAGATAATTTAAATTCAGGTAATTATAATATACAAGTTCAAGACATAAATGGATGTTTTATAGATTCTATAGTGCATGTTGAGAATCCAAGTTTATTTAACGATACTACTATTTGCAATACAGAAAGTTTAATTTTAAATGCAGGTCTGAATTGGCCAATGTTAAATAATTTCTCTTGGCATGAAAATAACAGCAATTTTTATAATGATATAATTTTAAATGTAACATTAGAAAACAATACAACTTATATTATAGAAGCTAATGACAATGGATGTTACAATACAACACCTATGATAGATACGATTTCAATTAATGTTTTGTATCCTAATGTAGATATAAGTGGAGATTGGAGTGACGGAATAATATTAGGCGAAAGTTTAGATTTATATGTTAATGGAAGTCCTGGATATTTGTGGAGTACAGGAGAGACTACATCTTTAATTACAGTTTCTCCAACAAACACAACATATTATTATGTAGACGCGTATGACTCTCAAAATGGATGTCCTGGCAGTGACACTATAAGAGTTTATGTTGGTATTAATGATGCATTTTCTCCTAATGGAGATGGCATAAATGATGTATGGGTAATAGATTATTTAAATAACTATAATAATACTAGAGTTGAGGTTTATAGTAGATGGGGGACATTGATTTATTCTTCATTAACATCTCCTAATATTTCAAATTGGGATGGCACGTATAACGGTTTAGAACTGCCTGTAGGCACGTATTATTATATTATACATTTAGAAAATGAAAATTTATCAGGACCGTTAACAATAATGAGATAATTTTATGAAAAAATTAATTTATATTTTATTGTGTTTTATTCCGCTTAATTTGCTTTTAGCGCAGCAAACATATATATATACTAATTACAATCTAAATAAAGTTATTTATAACCCGGCTTTATGTGGATTGAATGATTTTACAGAAGCTAATTTTAACATAAGAAATCAGTGGTCTGGATTAGAAGGAGCTCCTCAAACACAAATATTTACAATTCACGGCCCCATAAAAAACAAAAATATGGGATTAGGAGGAAATGTTTTCAGTGATCAATTAGGAGCAGAAAGCAGAATAGGATTTTCTTTTAGTTATTCTTATAATTTACAATTAAATAATGATTTAAACTTGTCTCTTGGTCTTTCTGCTGGAGTTATGCAATATAAATTAGATAACACTATAGTTAATCCTTTTGAAAATAATGATCCTGTTTTTTCTGGAGTAGGATTTACTAATATAGTACCAGACGCAACATTTGGATTATATTTATATCAAGATGATTTCTTTTTAGGGTTATCTGTACCTCAATTACTTCAAACACAATTTACTTTAGTTGATGAAAATGTTAATTTAACAGGAGGCTTAGTTAATCATTATTATTTAAATGGTGGATATAAATTTAACATTAATGAACAATTAGAAATAGAACCTTCTTTGTTGTTCAAATATACTCCATCTTCTAAGAGTCAAATTGACATATCTTCTTTATTTATTTATGAAAATAAATATTGGGGAGGACTTTCTTATAGACATGAAGAAAGTGTAATTTTGTTATTAGGTTATGAATTAAGTGATAAAATGTTAATTGGATATTCTTATGATTTTTTAATTTCAGGACTTAATACAGTTAGTTCAGGATCTCATGAATTAAAACTTTCTTTTAGATTTTTAAATTCTAATAAATAATATGAACGTAGAACAAATCTACACAGGATGTTTGTCTCAAGCATCTTATTTAGTCATTTCAGGCAATGAAGCAGCGATCATAGACCCTGTTAGAGATATTGATTTATATTTACAAAAAATCAAAAAACATGGAGATTTAAAAGTGAAATATATTTTTGAAACTCATTTTCATGCTGATTTTGTATCAGGTCATTTAGATTTAGCTAATACTTTAGGTGCAGAAATTATTTTTGGCCCAGAAGCCAATACTGCTTATGATATTTATAAGGGGAAAGATGGCGAGATATTTGCATTAGGAGATATTAATTTCAAATTATTACATACTCCAGGTCACACATTAGAATCATCTTGTTTTTTATTAATTGATAAATCTGGGAAAAATCATGCTTTGTTTTCTGGAGATACTATTTTTATAGGAGATGTTGGCAGGCCAGATTTAGCTGTTTCACAGGAGTTAACTTCATATGAGTTAGCGGATCTTTTATATAATTCTATTCATAATAAAATTTATAATTTAAATGATGATTTAATTATATATCCTGCTCATGGCGCTGGATCTTTATGTGGCAAAAACATGTCTTCTGAAACTTATTCCACTTTAGGTGTTCAAAAACAAACAAATAATGCTTTAAAATTAAAATCAAAAAAAGATTTTATTTCTTATGTTATAAAAGATTTACCTCCTTCTCCATCTTATTTTCTTCATGATGTAGACAAGAATAAAAATGGATATAAATTATTAAATCGTATAGTGGAAGATAGTTTTAAATTGCTCGATTATGATGAGTTTATTAGCAACATGAAAAACGATGTTGTAGTTTTAGATACTCGGGATTCAGATTCTTTTTGCAAAGCTTTTATTAAAGGAGCTATTAATATTTCGTTAAATGGCAGTTTTGCTATTTGGGCGGCAAGATTAATAGATTTGAACAAAAAAATATTATTAGTTACTGATACTGGACATGAGCAAGAATCTATTGTTAGATTGTCAAGAGTTGGATTTGAAAATATAATTGGATGTTTAAAAGGAGGGATTAAAACCTGGATAGACCGAGCTTATAATATTGATTGTATAGTTAATATACAAACAGACTTAGCTTATTCTTTAATTAAGGAAAAATTTAATTCGCAAAAAAAATTATTAATTATAGATGTCAGAAATGACAATGAATTTCAAAAACACCATATAAAAGATGTGTTACATTGTGAGTTGAGTAAAATTTCAGGTTTAATTAAAGAGATAGATAAGGGAGAAGAATTATTAATTCATTGTGCTGGCGGATATAGATCTATGATAGCGGCATCTGTGTTTAAAAAAAATAATTTCAAAAAAGTGTTTAATGTGGCAAAAGGAATAGATGATATTGTTAAAAAACACAAAAATAGCGATTTTTTAGAATCATAATTATTGCTTAGATACAGAAACAGTATCTTCAGATAAATTTATTATAGATTTATTTATTGAATCAGAAAGGCAAATTAATGAAGTTTGCTCTATCATTTGTTTAGCTATTCCAGATATATAATCAGCTTGTTGAGCGCTTTGTGTTTGGTTTTGTTTTGTAAACCAAATAGATTCTTGTGAGTAATTTTCGTCTATTCCCGCTAAAATATTTATAGCTGACTCACAACATTCTTGACAGTCTTGTATCTTTAAATATGATTCGGCCACCGGTAAAGAAAAATACATATATGGATAATTATTTGACGGTAAAACTTCTATGCATTTATCTAAAACTAATTTTGCGGAATCAAGCTTATTTTCTTCTATTAATTGATTGGCTAGTCTTGCGAAATTATTTCTAAAATTCATCGCCATTCTTGAATTAGTTTCATCTATATATATATTAGGATCAGAAATACTCTTCCAGTTAAATGTTTCCATCATGTTTTTATACATAATATCACTATTTACAATTCCTATATCTACATTATTCTGAGTATTTTTATTTGTTTTAACGGGTAAGAATCTATAAGCTAATCCTTCTAGTTGAAAATATTTTTCTAGTCCCATAAAATTTTCTCTTCCAACTGTAATAGCGAAATAAATAGGTCTTTCCCAATTATTGTGAGCTAAAATATCTAATACCATCATTTGATTTTTAGCAATTCCCTGTCCTGTTATTTTCCATTTAATTTCATCTACGATATCATTTTTATTTTTTATTATATTTTGTTTTATTAAAGCATCTTTATCAGAAGGTTTTATGGTTATTTTTAATTTATCTGTAGGCATATAATTTCTCATACCTGCGCTTGTTTTGATTTTAGTGTCTTTATCGTCTAAAGCGATAAATTCATCTATAACCCTTATTAATTCAATATATTTGTTATTATTTCTTTTTGAAATAGGTAAATAATCTCTTGTCCCTTGTTTGTATTTGTTTTTAGTCATTTTTGATGGTATAGGAGCAGATTCATAGGCGGCTCTTTTCATTTGATCAATATACCAATCTGTATTAAATAAGCTTAAGTTAACTACTCTAACATCTGTTCTTATCCCTTCAACTTCCTGAGCATACCAAAGGGGGAATGTGTCATTATCTCCATTTGTAAATAATATAGCATTCGGAGCACAAGAGTTCAAATAATTACTAGCAACTTCTTTAGCTGTATATCTATTTGATCTATCATGATCATCCCAATTTTCTTTTGCCATTAATACAGGAACTAGCAGCAAGCATAATATAATGGACATTATATTAGCATACTTTAAATTATATTTTTCTATGAAATTTGTTATGGCGGCAACTCCAAGACCTATCCATATACTAAAAGCGTAAAAGGAACCAACATAAGCGTAATCTCTTTCTCTTGGCTGTAAAGGATATTGGTTTAGATATACTACTATTGCCAATCCGGTTAAAATAAAAAACAACATAATAACCATAAAATCGTTTTTGTTTTTTTTATAATGAAACAAAGCTCCTATAATACCTAAAATTAAAGGCAGAAAAAAATAAGCATTTTTGCCTTTATTGTTTTTTAAATAATTTGGCATTAATTTTTGATCTCCTAGTCTAGCATCATCTATAAAAGATATTCCGGAGATCCAATTTCCTTTATGTTTTTCTCCATGTCCTTGAATATCGTTTTGTCGACCAGAAAAATTCCACATAAAATATCTGAAATACATATGTCCTATTTGATAAGAGACAAAATATCTTAAATTTTCCGCAAAAGATGGGGGCGTGTTGTTTCTTCCTTTAATTTTTCCCCATTTTTTATATTCTTTTGCGTGAGCTTGTCTTTGAGAGCTCCACATTCTAGGAAAAAATGTTGTAAACTCTTTTTTATATTCATATTCCGCAAATTCATTCTTATCTGAAATAACATATTTTTTCTTTTTTTCATCTTTCATGTAAGTAGGGTTTCCGCTTTTAAAGCCTACTATATCAGCATTAAAGTATTGTCCGTGTAATATAGGCCAAGAGCCATATTGTTCTCTGTTTAAATATGAAAGTAAACTTACAGCATCTTCTGGGTTATTTTCATCAATAGGAGTGTCAGCGTTTGATCTAATGACTAAAGTTAAAAATGTTGAATATCCTATTAAAATCATGGTAAAGCATAGAATCAAATTATTGTATAAAGGTTTGTTTTTTTCTTTTGACCATTTTAATCCATATATAATTGCAGATATTAGAATTAAGAAATATATAATAGTTCCATAGTTAAATGGTAAACCTATTGTATTTACGAAAAACAATTCAAATTTTCCAGCTATAGAAACTATTCCTGGAATTAATAAGCCCTGTATTAACCCCAGAATTATTAAAGAAATAATGAAGGTTATTGCAGTTTTCTCTTTTGTCGGAGTATACATTTTAAAGTAGTAAACAAAAATTAAAGCTGGAATCGCTAATAAGTTTAACAAGTGTACTCCTATTGAAAGACCTATTAAATAAGCTATCAATATAATCCATCTCCAAGCATATGGCTTGTCAAATTCTTCTTCCCATTTTAAAATACTCCAAAATGTTACAGCAGTAAAAAAAGAAGACATTGCGTAAACTTCACTTTCAACAGCAGAAAACCAAAAAGAATCTGTAAATGTATAAGTTAAAGATCCTATTAATCCACATCCTAATATAGTGATTAAGTTTTTTTCAATTGAAAATATTTTTTTTGCCATCATGGTGATGGTCCAAAAAAGAAACATGATTGTGAATGAACTGCTTAAGGCTGATACGCAATTTATCAAGAAAGCTACATTTGAAGTGTCAGCGGCAAATAGAGAAAAAAACCTGCCAATTAATTGAAACAAAGGAGCTCCTGGAGGGTGTCCTACCTCCAATTTATATGCAGTACTTATATACTCTCCGCAATCCCAGAAACTTGCTGTGGGTTCTATAGTTAAAAAATATACTATAGAAGATATTAAAAAGACAAACCAGCCTAATAACAGATTATATTTTTTATAAATACTCATAAAATATGACAACGAATATAGAAAAATATTGTTACAATTGTTTTATACGAAATGTTTATTTATTTTGGCCGTTAAATTTGCCCGATGGTGTAACTGGCAACACGTCTGGTTTTGGTCCAGAAGAGTCTAGGTTCGAGCCCTAGTCGGGCAACTTTTTAAAAAAGAATCATTTTTATGAATATCTTATTCCATAAAAAAAGCCCTACATCAAATGCAGGACTTTCAAATTAAGTTGGCCCACTAGGGCTCGAACCTAGACTCTTCTGGACCAAAACCAGA
>CAXEHY010000013.1:0-9302 GCA_963996865.1 uncultured Flavobacteriales bacterium
CAGCAAAAAGAGTAAGAGTAATAGCTAGTATATTTGTAATATCCATTTTAATTTATTTTTTAAAAAACAGCAAAAGAAGTATTTTTTTTTGTAATAATTATAAAAAAATAACAATTTTTTCAAACTATACTCATGACAATTATAACTATATTTGCCAATATATGAGAAAATTATTTTTAATATTATTAATTACACCGTTTTTATGCTTTAACAATTACTGTTATTCGTCTAATCCAGAAATTAAAATTAATCACAGTTTGATTTCTGAAATAATAAAAGATACCACTATAACGACAAAAGTAAAAGGAATAACTTGCTCTTCTGATGTGAAAACAATACAATCTAATATCAAAAAAATAAAAGGAGTTAAAGAATGTGAAACAACAAAACAAGGAAGCGTGACAAGTTTCAAGATAAAATATAATACAAAAAAAGTAAATCAAGAGACAATACACTCAACAATAGAAAATACTGGTGGATGTAAGAATCCTAATGATAAGCCTTACAAGGTTAAAAAATAATATGAAATCAATATTATTTCTATCTATATTAATTCTTTTTCCTTTTTTGTCAAATGCACAAAGCATTACTGGAACAATAACTAACGAACAAGAAAAAAATCTTATAGGAGCAAATGTGTATTGGATAAACACTAACAAAGGCACATCAACAAATGCAAAAGGATTCTTTAAATTACTAACTGAAAAAATCAATGACAAAAGAATTATTATCAGTTATATAGGGTATCAAAATGACACTGTAAAAATAACTAACCAGCTTAATATCAATGTTAAATTAAAAAAAATGGGCAATATAAATACAGTTAATGTGAAAGAAAAAAATCCTGGAATATTTATATCATCAATAGACCCCATAAAAACAGAAGTAATTACTCAAAAAGAATTAACTAAATCTGCCTGCTGTGATTTAGCAGGATGTTTTAATACCCAAAGCAGTGTGAAATCAACTACTACAAATATAGTCACTCACGCAAAAGAGCTAAAAATACTTGGATTATCTGGAGCTTACAATCAAATCCTTATAGACGGCATGCCTTTAATTAACGGATTATCATATACTTATGGTATTAGCGGAATACCAGGCACTTTAGTAAACACTATCTACGTCTCTAAAGGTGCTAATTCTATTTTACAAGGATATGAAAGCATTACGGGGCAAATAAATGTCATACTGAAAGAACCAGACTATAGTGAGAAATTATTATTTAACTTATATACAAACAGTTTTTTAGAAACTCAGTTAAATATAAATTATAAACAAAAATTCAAAAAATGGAGAACACTTTTATCTGGACATATTACTCAACCTGGACAAAAAATTGACCATAATTCAGATTCTTTTCTAGACATACCTTTATTAACAAGATATTTAATATATAATAAATGGAAATATGGAAATCAAGAAGAATGGGGATTAAGCTCTACTATAGGTGTAAAATTTTTAAATGAAAATCGTATTGGAGGACAAGTTGATTTTAATATTGAATATGATCAAGGCACAATGAATAATTACGGACAAACAATAACATTCACGCAACCAGAAGCATATACTAAAACTAATTACAAAATAAATAATCAACATAACTTTGTATTCATTGCATCTGCTTTTAATCAAAAACAAAAATCATATTTTGGGACAACTTTATATGAGGCAAAACAAAATAACATTTATGCTAATATTCAACATGAACTAACCTGGAACACAAAACATAACCTGAAAACAGGATTCAGCTACAGACATCAATACATCAAAGAAAATATAGATTTTCTACAAAACAATCTTAATAGGACATACGCCGGAGAATATATAAAACAAGAACAGATTCCTGGGGTATTCACAGAAAATACTTTTAACTGGAAAGATAGCTCTGTAGTCATGATTACAGGTTTAAGATTTGACTCGCATAATGATTTTGGCAATTTCTTAACTCCTCGCTGTATTTTAAAATATGATTTTAATAAAAAAACTACTGCAAGAATTTCAGCAGGATCTGGGTGGCGTACTATAAATCTTTTTAGTGAAAACATTAAATTATTAGCTTCATCAAAAGATGTAATTATAAGTGATGATTTAGAACCTGAAAAAGCTATTAACTACGGTGCTAATTTAACACATAATATTTACGGCAATAAATTAAACCTTCAATTAACTTTTGATTTTTATAAAACACAATTTTTAAATCAAATATTTCCTGACTATAATATTGATCCAATAAAAGCATATATTAATAATTTTACAGGAAAGAGTATAAGTAATGCTTTTCAAGCTGAAATAGGATTAGAATTTTCTAAAAAAATAGGATTAAAATTAGCATACAACTATATTGATGTATATAGAATAATAAATGAAGAAAAAATCACCCTACCTTTTAATCCTAAACATAGAATAATGAATTCTCTATCTTTTCAGCCTCTTAATAAAAAATGGCATTTAGACTTAAATTTTCATTATCACAGTAAACAAACATTACCTGAAACATCTTCCAACCCCATAGAATACCAAATACCTAAAGAATCTGAACCTTATAGCTTAATAAATGCTCAATTTACTAAAACAATTAAAAAAACTGATATTTATATTGGATGTGAAAACATATTAAACTTCACACAAGAACAACCTATATTAAGCTGGCAAAATCCTTTTGGTCAATATTTTGACACTTCAACTTCCTGGGGTCCTAGTAAAGGACGAGAATTATATTTAGGAATAAGATTCAAGATTAAATAATATACATAAAAAACCCTCAAACTAATAGAGGATGAGGGTTTATTTGGCGGTCTGGACGGGACTCGAACCCGCGACCTCCTGCGTGACAGGCAGGCATTCTAACCAGACTGAACTACCAGACCAATTTCTGCGTAAAAGTAATTTATTTTATTAAAAATCTAAAATAATTTTTTTCTTTTTAATAAATATTTTAATAAAACCTCTTTATATCCATTGCGGATATCACAAAGAATAAAATCAATTCCAAATTGAGAACATTTTAATTTTAAATTTTTATAAAATAGTCTCATCTTGGATTGATAATCTTTTTTTATATCTGTAGGAGATAATTTTACTTCTTGTTTTGTTTCTAAATCAACAAACTTATAAGGCCTATTATCAAAATCTAATTCTATTTCCTTGTCTTTGTCAATAACATGAAATAACAAAACTTCATGTTTATTATGTTTTAAGTGACGTAACGCGTCAAAAACACCATCTACGTCTCCAGAAGATTCAAACATATCACTAAATATAATTATTAAAGATCTTTTATGATTCCTTAAAGCAATATTATGAAGAGAATTAATTACAGAACTAGATTTATTATTATTCTTATTAATATTTATAATTATTTTATTTAATTCAGACAATAAATTTTTATAATGACTAACAGTGGTGCTTTCTGCTGTATGACATTCAATCTCATTAGAAAAAACAGTCAAACCAACAGCATCTTTTTGACGTCTTAATAAATTCATTAAAGAAGAGGCCGCGTAAATAGAAAATAATATTTTATTAGGTTTATCTATAGATATTTTATTATTAAACGGGAACAACATAGAAGAAGAGTTATCAATAATAACTCGACATCTTAAATTAGTTTCCTCTTCATATTTTTTTAAAAACAATTTATCTGTTCTAGCGTACACTTTCCAATCAATGTTTTTAATTGAATCTCCAGCGCTATAAGACTTGTGTTCTGAAAATTCAACAGAAAAACCATGATAGGGGCTTTTATGTAACCCGGTTATAAAACCTTCAACAATCTGATTAGCTAATAAATCTAAATTGCCATATTGATGAATATATTTTTCATCAAAATCCATTTATTAAAATTTATATATTACAATAAAGAATTAATCTTTTCTTCAAGAGCTGGTTTAGTAAGTAAACCAACAACCTTATCTACCTGTTCTCCATTTTTGAAAAACAATACTGTAGGAATACTTCTGATCCCAAATTGAGATGACACCTCAGAGTTTTCATCAATATTCATCTTCCCAATAATAGCCTTGCCTTCAAAATCATTCGCAAGTTCATCTATAACAGGTCCAAGCATTTTACAGGGGCCACACCATGGAGCCCAAAAATCTACAACAACAGGTTTGTCAGAATTGATTAAATCTTTAAAATTAGAATCTGTAATTTCTTTTGCCATATTTATTAAATATAATTTAACACCAAATATAATTAGTTTAAAAAATAATCAAATGATAATTCATCTAATTTTTTTAAAATATTTTCTTCTATATTGATTTTCAACTTAGACACAGCTTTTATATTATGATTTTCTGGACCAGCTAATAGAATTTCTAAATCATGATCACCTTTATTATTAACGAAAATGTTTTCAATAATATCTATTTTAGAATCTGTAAGTTCGTCTAAATTGATTTTAATAGATAATTTAAACTTATTATTATTTTTAATTTCGGACATCAAACTTATCTCATTAAGGAAAATCTCTAAATCTCTATCTTTATTATATTGATTTTCACGCACTTTACCTTTTATTAAAACAATCATATTTTTCTCTAAATAAGGTTTAAAGTTTTGAAGATAATTAGATCCGAAAACTCTAAAAACTTTAGACATATATAAATCTTCTAAAATAAAATCACCATAAAGATTCCCGTTTCTCGAAGTCTTCTCTGAACACTCTGTAATTATTCCAGCAAAAACAACTTCTTTATCCTTATATGTGGATAAATTATCCATATTACCTAAATGAATATTACAATATCTTTTAATCTCTAAACTATAATCATCAAGAGGGTTAGCTGTAACAAAAATACCGCAAACCTCTTTCTCTTTTAACAGAGTTTCCATTTTAGACCAATGATCTATATCTCCAATAGAAGGCTTTTGTATAGTTAATTCTAATTCTTTTTCTCCAAACGGCAATTGAGGTATTTTTTGTATACTGTTTTCTTGAAACTTATGGCCATATTCTATTAATCTCTCAATAAAAGTTTTATTATTTTCTTGCTCAAAATAAGAAGACCTATGAAAACCAAAAGAATCAAAACCTCCAGAATTAACTAAACTTTCAATAACTCTTTTATTAACTGACTGCAAATTCACTCTTTCTACGAAATCAATAACTGACTTAAACTTTCCATTTTTCTTCCTTTCATTAATTATGTTATTTACAGCAGAAGTACCTATACCTTTCACCGCCTCTAAACCAAATCTTATCTCTTTTTTTTCATTAACAGCGAATTTACTATAACTTTCATTCACATCACAACTATTAACTAAGACCCCCATTCTTCTACACTCTTCCATATATTCACTTATCTTATCTATATTATGTTTCCAATGAGTTAAGACTGAAGCCATATATTCAGAAGGATAATGAGATTTTAAATATGCTGTTTGAAAACCAATAAAAGCATAACATGTTGAATGAGATTTGTTAAAAGCGTAAGAAGCAAACTTTTCCCAATCCTCCCATATACGTAATACTACTTGATCATCATATTTATTTTGCTTACATCCAGCGATAAATTTTGGCTTTAATTCGTCTATAACTTTTTTATCTTTTTTGCCCATTCCTTTACGCAGCCTATCAGCATCTCCCCCAGAAAAATTAGCTAATTTTTGCGATAATAACATAACTTGTTCTTGATAAACAGTTATACCATAAGTGTCTGATAATAAATTTTCCATTTCAGGCAAAGGATAAGTAACTTTATCTATCCCATGTTTTCTTTTTATATAATCTGGTATATAAGCCATAGGCCCAGGTCTATTCAAAGCATTTAAAGCAATTATATCCTCAAATTTGTCTGGCATCATTTTCCTTAAAGTCCTCTGAACAAAAGGTTTTTCCATTTGGAATATAGCTTTTGTGTGTCCACTTTTAAACAACTCAAAAGTTTTTTTGTCTTCTAAGTCAATATTATCTATATCTATATCTATATCATGTAAAGCCTTAATTATTTTAACTGTATCCTTTATAGTAGATAAATTTCTCAAACCCAAAAAATCCATTTTTAACATGCCTGCATTTTCAACAACATAATTATCATACTGTGTAACATACAAATCAGAATCTTTAGCTATAGTAACTGGTATATAATCTGTTATAGGGGTAGGAGTTATTATAAAACCACAAGCATGTATCCCTACACTACGCAAACAACCCTCTATTTTTGCCGCTTCATTAATCACAGTTGCTGTCATATCATTTTGTTTAGCAGCTTGAACTAATTTTATTACACTGTCAAATTCTTCAGACCTGAAAGTATCCTTTATTTTTTGAACATTCATTTTTAACAAATCTGAAAGCTTATGGTTAGCTGGAATTAATTTCGCTATCATATCAGTTGTTGAAAGATCTAGACCTAAAACTCGACCTATATCTCTTATCGAGCTACGAGCAGCCATTTTACCATAAGTAATTATTTGAGCCACTTTATCTTTACCATATTTAGAAATCACCCATTCAATCAATCTAGCCCTACCTTCATCATCAAAATCAATATCGATATCTGGAAGCGAAATTCGATCTGGATTTAAAAATCTTTCAAATAATAAATTATACTTAATTGGATCAACATTTGTTATACCTAAACAATAAGCAACTACAGAACCTGCAGCAGAACCTCTCCCGGGGCCCACAGAAACACCCATTTTTTTAGCGTTAAAAATAATATCATACACTATAAGAAAATAGCCTGGATAACCAGAATTTTTGATAGTATTTAATTCAAAGTCTATCCTGTTTTTAACTTTATCAAAGTCATTATATTTTTGTTTAGCACCTTCATAAGACAAATATTTTAAATATTCATCTTGATTTTTAAAATTATCAGGCAAAACATATTCCGGCATTACAACTTCTCTAGCAAGTTCATATAATTCAATTTTATTTAAAATTTCATTTAAAGTTTCAAATGATTCGGGCAAATCAGAAAATAAATCAGACATTTCTTTTGAAGATTTAAAATAAAATTTATTATCAGGAAGACCATACCTGAATCCTCTTCCTTTACCTATTGGAGTTTCTTTTAAAGCGCCGTTACCTATACATAATAGAGCATCATGAGTTTCATGATCATCTTTGTTTATATAGAAAATATCATTAGAACAATAATACTTTACTTTATAATCTTTTGACAAACCTAATAAAGTGTTATTTATTTCTTTTTCAAATTCAACCCCATGTCTATTTAATTGTACATAAAAATCTTCCTGAAAATTATTTTTCCACCATAGAAACTCTTCATTATAAACCTTACTATTAGATTTTAAAATTAATTGAGAAATTATCCCTCTTATTCCGCTTGCAGAAGCTATTAATCCTTCTTTATATTTTAAAATTAATTTTTTATCAATTCTAGGGAAATCACTATATGTTCCATTAACATGTCCCTCAGAACATAATTTAGATAAATTTTGAAAACCAATTTTATTTTTAGCATATAAAACTTGTATATATCTAACATCTGGTTTTTCTCTAGTAAATTTTTTAACAGAATGATCTTCTGTTAAATAAAAAGCACATCCAACAATTGGAGTTATATTATTAGATATAGCTTCTTCAACAAACTGAAAAGCCCCATATAAATTACCATAATCAGTAATAGAAATAGCTGGCATTTTGCTGTCAGCAGCTTTTTTAACTAAATCTTTAACATGAGCGGTTGACTTTAAAATAGAATAAGAAGAATGACAACTTAAATGAAAAAAACTTGTATTTTCTATTTCTTCTTTTTCAGAAAGAATCACTTCTTCTTCAACTGCTTCTTTTAACCAAACGTGAACCTGAGCCTTACCCAGTAAAGAAATTTGATTTTTGTTGTTTTTAGCAAATAATTTAACATTCTCCCCAGAAACTCCTAAATCAACTTCATTTCTTCTTAAAAGTTCTAAAAAACATCTTGAAGTTGCCTCTACGTCAAAGGAGGCGTTATGAGCTTCTATAAAATTTTCTTTAAATATTATTTTATATAGCTCCTCAAGTTTAGGGAATTTAAATTTTGGTTTTTTAGAAACTGACAATGTGGCTTTAGCTCTATTTTTAAAATTATAATAAATCTTTTCTCCTGATTTTACAGGATTATCTTTTTTTGTAGAATAACAAAACCCATAATCTCCATTTTTAAAAACAATTTTAAACTGATGTGTTATACTTCCTCTAAACTCTGGCAATGTTTTTACATAATCTGAAGAAACTACCACGGAATTATTATCATGAGTTAATATCCCACAATAATCTATAGTTGACTTCATAGTATCAATTATTTTTTTACTATTTAAAGAATCAATACTTTTATTCATCTTACACCTATAATATTCACAAGAAATAATATTTATATCAAAAAGAACATTATGGCCAACAACATAATCTACACTCGCTATAGCGTCACTAAATTTCCCTAAAACCTCTTCTATTGAAATTCCATGGTTTCTAGAATTTTCTGTAGTTATTTTATGAATAGAAGAAACATCTAGAGGTATTTCTTTTTCTTTTATATCTATAATATAACTTTGCACATCTAACAATTCCCCTTTATTATTGTAAATTTGCCAAGCCAATTGCACACAATTAGGCCAATTGTCTGTATCAGTAATTGGCGCTGACCAATTATTAGGTAATCCAGTAGTTTCAGTGTCAAATATTAAATACATAGAAATATACTTGTTTTGCTAAATTTATTGAAAATTTTAGTATTACAAAATTTATATATATTTTTTATTTTTTTTAGAAAAAAAAACGCATATTTGCACCCTTAAATAGTAAACTACGTGATAGTAAAAACTTAAATTATGGCAACAAAAATCAGACTTAGAAGAGGAGGTAAAAAAAGAAATCCAATTTATCAAATTATAGTAGTAGATAGTAGAAAGAAAAGAGATGGAAGTTATATTGAGAAAATCGGAACTTATAATCCTAATACAAATCCAGCTAGCATAACACTGAAGTTTAATGAAGCTTTAGATTGGGTCATGAAAGGTGCTCAGCCTACAAATACAACAAAAGCTATTCTTTCATATAAAGGAGTTATGTATAAAAAACATCTTTTAGTTGGTGTTAGAAAAGGTGCTTTTTCAGAAGAAGAAGCAGAAAAAAGATTTGCTAAATGGATTGAATCTAAAGATGAAAAAATCAAAGTAAATATTGAAAAAATCAAATCTACAAAAGACTCAATATTAAAAGATAAATTTGAAGCTGAAAAGAAATACTCTGAAAATAAAGTAAAAAACACAAAAGAAAAAGCAGCAGCAGAAGAAGCTCCAGCAGCAGAGGCAACTCCAGCAGCAGAGGAAACTCCAGCAGCAGA
>CAXEHY010000014.1:0-2020 GCA_963996865.1 uncultured Flavobacteriales bacterium
AAATCTACTAATTTATAATCTGGAATTTTCCAAGATTGTCTTCCGCTATTTTCGCCATCTAAAGATAGAGGGTCAAAATCAGCATAATAATCTCTAAATAACGTTGTTCTCATTTTAGCCCAGAATTTTTTCGAAGGAGTCCATTTGACACTATATCCAAATTGTGTTTGCGCGGCATCACTAACTTTGACATTTTCCGCGTCAAAAGCTTGTTGCACTATATTCCCAAATTCGTCAACAACAGGATTATTATTGTCGTCATAAAATCTTACAGTATCAGCTGAATTCCATCTCCAATCTCCTATAGAAAACAAGCCCTCAGCTTTCCATTGATCATTTATTTTATATGCAAAATCAAATTCTAAACCTTTATGAACAGCGTCCATGCCATTTATATTTGATCTATAAATCACATCATCTATAACAACTATAACGCCTCCATTTGAAGGCTTGTTTTGCCATATAGTATAATAAAAGTTTGTATTGCTTGAGAATTGTGAGCTTCTATATGAATGACCTAATTCAAAAGCTCTAACTTTTTCATTTTTAATATTTTTAAATAATTGATTGTTGTAATCAAATACGTTATTAAACCTAGGAGCTTTTGAGATAATTCCAGTATTAAAGAACATATTATGCTGTTGGTTTATATTATAATTTAAACCTGATTTAAAAGTATAGCTGTTAAATTTTTCCCAATTTGTTTCTGTAGGTCTAGCATATTTTGAGCTTTGAGTATAGTAAGTGCCATTATATTCAATAGAATCTTCAATCATTGTAACACTATATGTTTGAGTTACGGGATCAAATATAACTTGTTTTGTAGTTCCTAAGCCCTGTGTGATAGTAGTATCATCAAGCACTAAGTCCATGTTTTTAAAATAATCTATTCTTTTATATTTGCTTCTTGCTGTAGAAAAATTAATAAAACCGCTTAGATTATTATTATTATCTATTTCAACCTGACCAAAACCACCTTTCCAATTTATAATTCCATCATTATGATAATCTATTTTATCTCCTACATATTTCATTGTATTTAATTGAGTTTGATTACTTTCGTTCACAAAGTAATCTCCACCGAGTAAATCATACACCTCTCTATAATGTTCTCCTTTATATGATCTGTAGTCTAATCCTCCTGAGACAGAAATGAAATCATTAGGATTATAATTTATTGTAGAAAGACCTCCAAACCAGTAATGATTATTCACAGAACTTCTTAAAATAGATGTAGATTTTGTGTTTTCATTATCATAAAGAGCATCTATAAATGAGATATTATTATCATATATATCTTGCAGGTTAATAAGACCTAATTCGTTTATGTTATTATATCCACTTGATAAACTAGTACCTCCTCCTTTGCCCACGGAAGCGTAAGCTATATTAGAGATATATAGATTGTCATCTATATTCCAAAAATCTCTTATTGCGAATTGAGGTTTATGATAATAATTTTTTCTTGTATTTAATTTTGTATAAGGATCATGTATCGTGTCTTCGTTTAATATATTATATCTGTTTATTTCTCCTACATGTTCATTATAGTTATATCCTAAATTAAATCCTGCAGGAAAATGACTACTGTCTATGTCTAAATTATTTGCATATTCCTCATTGTAGGTTGCTATTGAATTCTTGTATGATCTTTGTCCATGATTTTGAGGAGCTCCCATGGCGGTAAAAGTTAAAATATGTTTTTTAAATTTTTTTTGAATCTTGGTATAGTAAAACCATCCTTCTGTATAAGCTTGATCAACGTATCCTATACCATTTTTATAAGAACCCGCTAATGTAAAACCCCATCCATTTTCATTTTTCATATTTAAACCTAAACTTGTTCTATAATAACCAAAACTTCCTATTTCTTGTTTTATTTTTAGAAAATTTTTATCCTTTATTCCTTTAGTTATTATATTCATTGTTCCTCCAACTGATGGAATAGCTATTTTAGAAGCACCTAAACCTCTTTGTACTTGTATGCTTGAAGTTACAGCGTCTAGTCCAAACCAATTTG
>CAXEHY010000015.1:0-5008 GCA_963996865.1 uncultured Flavobacteriales bacterium
ATATAAATATACATGTGATAATATAAACTCTATAAAAGAAAATAAAAATATAAATAAAAAACTTATATACATAAAAGACATTCTTGGAAGAGAAGTCGATTTTAAATACAACACTTTACTTTTTTATATTTATCATGATGGAACGATAGAGAAAAAAATCATTCTTCAATAAATTAGTAAATTAAATTAATCTCTTGATGATATTTTCTAAGCTTATTGTTTAAATCTAATGTGTTTAATTCTATAATATAAATACCTGATTCAGCCATAACTCCAGACGATAATCTTCCATTCCATCCAACATCAAAATCATCTGTAGTGAATATTAAATTACCCCATTTACTATAAATTCTCATCACGCAACTACTTACAGCATTAAATCTAGGCACAAAATAATCATTTATTCCATCATCATTAGGAGTAAAAGAATTAGGTATGTAACAAGAATAATGTGGTTCTATATTTAATAATTGCGTTTGATTATCTTGACATCCATATTCATTCCAAACTAACAAAGAGACTTCATAAACTCCTGTATCGCTATATAAATGTGAAGGATCTAATTCATTAGAATAGTTGTTATCTCCAAAATCCCATAAAGAAAAAAGACTATTAGTAGAAAAATTATCAAAAACAACATTAAAATTAATATCAGATATAATATTAGAATTAAAATAAAAATCAGCAACTGGATTATCATAGACTTTTACAGATTGAGTAGAAGTATATGATACACATCCCTGTGACTCAATATAAAGCTCTATATTATAAATACCTGTATTATAAAACTTATGTCTAGGATTTATAATATTTGAAAAATTACCATCTCCAAATGACCAGTAATAGACAGCTTCTTCTAAAATCATATTATTAGAAATTTCAAAAGAATCTTGAAGACATAATACATCTTTTACATTAAAGTCAGGAGTTATTTTTTCAGACACATTAACACTCACATAATCAGTAGAAACACAACCATTTATACCTGTAACTTCAATATAATAATTAGTGCTCACACTAGGAGAAACATGAATTTCAGATGTATTGTATTGACCATGATTCCAATTATAATATACACCTCCGCTTACATCTAACAAAACACTATCTCCATAACAAATTGACACATCTTCACTAATTTCTATTATAGGTCTAGGAGTAACAAAAACACCTACATCATCTGAAGAAGAACATCCGTTTACGTCATAAACAATCACAGAATAAAATTGTGTTTGATCAGCTTTTACTTGATAAACAGGATTATATGAAATACCTGTACCCCAATCATACGAAACGCCTCCATCCGCATATAAATCTACCTGGTCACCTTCACAGGCAACCACATCTAATCCAGCATTTGCCACTGGTAAATTATATATATTAATAGTATCAACAATATGAGATTTACATCCTGTAGAATCATATATTACTGTTAAAGATATAATCTGCTCTCCTTGAGAATTAAAAAGATGAACAGGGTTAGATATATCTGATATAACACCATTTCCAAAATCCCAATTATAATATACTAAATCATCATAAATAATAGTATTATCATAAAATTGAACAGGAACACCTAAACAGGTTATGTCTGTAAAGAAATCAACTAATGGTAAATTTTTATCTATATTTACTGTCATAGTATCATAATTAAAACAAAATCCATCAAAAAGAGAAATAATATATTCAGTAGTGTCTGAAGCATGGCATACAGGATTAGATATATTAGGATCATTTAAACCTAAATTTGGAGTCCAGCTAAAATCACCAACATCTCCCGTAACATTAATTTGAGCAGAATCATTAAGACATATAGTTATATCTTCTGTTTCATTTATATTAGGAGGCTCTAATACATGAATCATACTATCTATTACTAAAGTATCTTTACATCTATGAACATCCACTATAACTTGTTTGACAGAATAATATCCTGGTTCTTCATATGTGTGATTATAAATCCAATTTGTAGAATCTCCATCACCATACCACAAAAAATCATACCATTGATCTATTGAATAATCATCCCATTCTACATATAAAGGAGGGCAGCCTTCAAAAGGAGTTGAAGAACTTAAATCAAAATCAGCAACAGGTTTAACAATTTTAACAATTTTTTCAACTGTAGTGCTACATCCAGAAGCATTATTTAAAGCAGTTAAAGAAACTTGATAATCACCTCTATTTAAAAATGTATGCACAGGACTTAACTGATTACTGGTATTGCCGTCGTCAAAATCCCAGAACCAAACATCAGCATCTACTATATTAGAATTAAACTCTACTTCAAAGGGGGTCTCGCAACTATGAATATCTTGAAAAACAACTACAGGTGATAGCACTTTCATAAAATTATCTACAACCAACGAGTCTACACATCCACCTACATAAGCTAATAAAGAAACATCAAAAAAACCCGTATCGTTATACAGATGCTGAGGATTTATATTAAATGAGTGATACCCATCTCCAAAATCCCAATAAAAAGAGTCCACAGAATTAACAGAGTTTGTTTGATTCACAAAATTCATCATATTAGAAGCGCATATTAAAGAAGTATTACTAGTGAAATCAACTATAGGCTTATCGTATACTGATATATAAGAATCTTTTGTGACCATATCTCCTGTAATGTTATTCGAAACATATAATCTTACAGTATAAACACCTGGATCAATAAAAGTTACAATTGGATTTTGAATATTAGATGTAACTCCGTTTCCAAAATCCCATTGCCATAAAGTTGGATTACCATGAGAAACATCTACAAACTCAACCTGTAAGCCGACACAGCCGCTAATATCCCCATTAACGATAAAATCTGCCTCTACCTGGGAATAAATAGATAAAGAAAAAATCAATAAAAAGAAACAAATAATAATTTTCTTGAATGCTCATTTATTTAAATTAAACCTATACCTGGTATACGTTTTTTAAATTAAATTAGTTTCAAAAAAATAATTGTATTAATTTATAGAAATTAATTCTACATCAAATATAAGAACACTATTAGGTAAAATAATTTCCCCAGCTGCTCTATCTCTATATGCTAAATCCGGATGAATAAAAAATCTAAACTTATCTCCCTTGTTCATTAACTGAAGACCCTCAGTCCAACCTGGTATAACTCTATCAAGAGCAAATCTAGCTGGCTCTTGTCTTTCTACAGAACTATCAAAAACGGTGCCATCAATAATTGTTCCATGATAATGCACAGTTACAGTATCTGTTTTTTTTGGATATATAGTGCCTGTATTTTTCTCTAATATTTTATACTGAAGACCACTAGAAGTAACTAAAACATCTTTATCCTTACTATTTTTATCTAAAAAATCTTCGCTCTTAATTAAATTTTCAGCAGCAAATATTTTTCCTTGCTCCTCCATGTAAATATTAACAATACTAATAGCAGCAGAATCACTTATATGTAAAGTGTTCTTTTCATAAACATCTATAAAACCTTTCATCATTAGATCTATATCAATATTAATAAAAACAGGTATACTTTTAGCTACAGAAACTCCTATCATATAGCTAACAACAGGAACGTCCTCTGACTTTCTACTATTAATGTCTCCAACATAATTTTGCCAAAATATAGCTGAATCACGCATATCATATTTTATAGCATCATTATTAAAAACATCATTCATTGCTTGCAGTAATTGATCATAATCAACTTCTTCGAGGTTTAGTCTGTCAGGAGCGGATAAAGATGCAGCAACATTAATACCTATAGCATAAGAAGCTTTTTGTGTTTCTGTCCATTTATCAAATGAACCTAATTTGTCGCTACTACAAGAAAAAAAGAAAAAGAAAAAAGATAAAAAAATAATTTTTGTTTTCATATTTAATAATTTATTAATAATCACCTCCTCCGTCTTGAAGAAGATCGTCGTTTTTAATTATAGTGTTTTCTTCATTAGACTTGAAATCTAATTTACCAAATTTATATTTAAAGCTTATCCCAATAGACCTGAAGAGCATTTCATATTCACTATAATAATTAAAAGATGGTGAAGAATAATCACTAGTAAAAGTTTTATATTTTGACCAAGGATCTATAACACGTAAACCTAAAGAACCTCTTTTGTTTGCAAAATCTTTTTTAAAGCCAAAACTAGACATATAAAAAGAAGTACTGGTTCCTTGTGACGTCAACTCAGGAGATCTGTAAAAACTCCAAAATTCAACCTTATAACCCTTTCCTGCAGAAAAAGTTAATCCTGTATGGAAATCATATTTAAAAGTAGATACTACTTCATTGTCAAAAGTATGAACATGACTATGACCATGATCATCAGAATCATATAAAAAAATAGAATTATAAGCCAAATTAAAACCTGCTCTCAAATCTAGGTTTTTAATTACACCTAAAGATCCAAAAAAATTAAAACCATATTCATCAGTTTCACCTATATTTAAATATTCTGTAATATTTAAACCATCCTCATACAACATATATGACTGTATACGATCATCTATGTGTTTATAATAAACAAAAACATTAGTTATAAAACCAGGCAAAAAATTACTAAAACTTAATTCTACTTTATGTGATTTTTCTGGATCTAAAGAAGGATTTCCGGTGCTAATAGAATTCAAATTAGTATAATCAGTTTCTGGATGTATATAATGTTGTGAAGGTCTACTAATACGTTTAGAATAAGCTAACTTCAAAGTCTGAAACATACTTATCTTTTTAGAAAGAATAAAACTAGGCAAGAAAACGTTATAATCAATAGAATCATTTATATTATTTAAAGGATCAATAAATGTAACTTTAGTGTCCTCATATCTGCATCCAATAATCATGTCTAACTTTTCAGACAAACTCCAATTAGTTGAAATATAAGCCGCTATAATATCTTGACTATAATTATAATCTCCAGATGCTATAGGTGTTGTTATTGAATCATTGATATTTTGAAGGGTCATAAAATCATTTTGATTATTTCTGTCAGTAAGTTTAAATCCTACTTTAAATGAATTTTCTGAAGCAACATCATTA
>CAXEHY010000016.1:0-21244 GCA_963996865.1 uncultured Flavobacteriales bacterium
ATTCGGATTTTAGTCGGGGTGGCAGGATTCGAACCTGCGACCTCCTGCTCCCAAAGCAGGCGCGATAACCGGGCTACGCTACACCCCGAATGATTTTGTAAATTTAATAATTTACATTAAAGCGGAGAGACAGGGATTCGAACCCTGGGTACCCTTTTCAGGGTACGACGATTTAGCAAACCGTTCCTTTCGGCCACTCAGGCACCTCTCCAGTGGGTTGGGTTGCCAAATTTATATTAATCGTTTATTTTTAACAAATAAAATGATATCTTTAACATCCTAAAAACAATTCTTATGAAGAATATATTCAAATTTTCAATAATATTTTTAATATTTTTTTCAATTTCTTGCGCTAATGAAGAAAAAGAAGAGAGAGGAAATGTTATAATAATTCATGAATTAGGAGATCCTGATAAAATACAACCTAGCAATTCTACAAGCGCTAACTCCACTTATATAGAGGGAAATATTTTTATGACTTTAGGGGGAAGTGAATCAACCCCTCCATTCGAAAAATATGGATATTTAGCTGAAAATAGACCTAAAATAACAGAAATGAATGACGGAAATGTAAAATATGAATACACGATTAGAAAGGAAGCTGTTTGGGATAATGGCGAGCCTGTAACAGGAGAAGATGTACTGTTTTCTTATAAAGTATATCAAACTGAATATGTTGACTGTGAACATTTAAGAGGATATATGGATTTTATTTTAAATATAGAAACAGATATTAATAATCCTAAAAAAGTGACTTTTACTACCACAAAATATTTTTTAGGAGAATCTTGGACAGGATATTGGGTATTCCCAAGATACAATTATGATAGAGAAAATATATTGAGCAGCTTTAGTTTTCAAGAACTCAAAAACAAAACTTATAAATCTAATCCAGAAAAAGATGAAATGCTGAGAAAATTTGCAGATGAATATAATAGCGAGAAATTTCAAAGAGAAAAAAATTATATTTCAGGGTGCGGACCTTATGAGTTTATAGAATGGGTTACAGGACAAAGAATCAAACTTAAAAAAAAGGAAAATTGGTGGGGAAATCAATTAAAATCTGAAGAAAACACACATTTTGACGCAAACCCAGATGAAATAATTTATGAAATAATAAATGATTATACAACTGGAATAACAGCAATGAAAGACGGCTCCATTGATGTAATGAGAAGCGTGCCTGCAAAAAATTTCGTTAACCTAAAAACAAATGAAAAGTTTTTAGAAAAATATGAACTACACACTCCTGTTTCTATGCAATATTTATATATAGGAATGAACATGGATCATCCTATACTATCTGACTTGAATGTAAGAAAAGCTTTTTCTCATATGGTTGACAAACAAAAAATAGTAGACCAATTATACAAAGGATATGCAGAAGAAGTAACAGGACCTATACATCCAACAAAAGCTTACTATAATCAAAATATAGTTGCTTATGAATATGATATCAAAAAAGCAGATAAAATATTAACTGAATCTGGCTGGATTGATTCAGATGGCGACGGAATAAGAGACAAAATAATTAATGGTGAAAAAGTAGATATGAAATTTACTTTTAAGTATAATACCGGAAATGACATAAGACAAAATATAGGTCTTATGTTCCAACAAGATGCAAAAAGACTAGGTATTATAATTGAGATAATAGGCAGAGAGTGGACTGTATATCTTGATGAAGTAAAATCACATAATTTTGAATTCAATTGTTTAGGTTGGGTACAAGGAACAGGATTAGATGATTTTAGACAAATCTGGCATACAGAATCTATCAACGGAGGAAGTAATTATGTTAGTTTTGGAGATAATGAATCTGATAAGATTATTGAAATAATACAAAAAGAACTTAATGAAGAAGCTAGGAATATACTATACAAACAATTTCAAACTATTATTCATGAACAAGCTCCTTACATTTTCCTATGCTCTCCACTAGAAAGATTATCTATAACAAAAAGATTTGAAGCTAATTCGTATATCGCAAGACCAGGATATAATGAAAAAGAATTCATTTTGAAAAATAATTCAGCAACACCTGCTCATTAGACTGAAATGTTAAAATATATTTTTAAAAGAATATTAATATTTATACCTACTTTATTAATTATATCTATGTTCCTTTTTTCTCTAAGTAACCTAGCTCCTGGAGATCCTGTGGAATTAAGACTATCTGGAGGTTTGGCTGCAGGTAGCGGACAACTAGCAGATCAATTAGCTGGCGATAGGGCTTATGTCGATTTACAAAAAAAAATGGGGTTACATCTACCTACTTTTTACTTCAAAATAGTAACAAAAGCTTATCCTGACACATTACACAAAATACCTAAAAAAAACGAAAGGAAAAATTTAAAACAATTGATATCTCAATATGGAAACTGGAATGAAATATACTCTTATTATAAAAGCATAAAAACATTAGAATATTCTTTATTTAACGTAAATAACGAATCATATAAATCTGACATTAGAACAATCAAAGAAAACTGTGTAGCATTATACAGAATATATGATGACAAAAAAATTAATACTATTATTAATGAAATAAATGACATAATTAATAGAAATAAATGGATATCACAAGACAGTATACAAAATATTAAAACTATAATACAGAATAGTTTAATCCTTAAATCAAATTATGATATTGTTAAAAATAATCAAACTACATTTTTAAATAAAATACCAAAAATATTATGGTTTGGCAAAAAAAATCAATATCACAGATGGCTACTAGGAGAAGCTCCTTGGTTTAAAAAAGGAGAAGTTGGGCAAAGCAAAGGATTTGTGAGATTAGACTTTGGATATTCTTATTTAGACGGAAGACCGGTAAAATCTATAATTCTAGATGCTGTAAGATGGACTGTAATTATAAATATAATTACTATTATTCTCGCCTATTTAATATCAATACCTATAGGAGTTATTACAGCTGTTAAAAAAGGCACAACATTTGACAAGGTAACAACAACTATATTATTTATGCTATACTCTTTACCATCATTTTGGGTAGCCACAATTTTAATAATATTTATCACTACTGATGAATATGGAATGAATTTTTTCCCCACCTATGGATTAGGTAATCTCGAATCTTTTTGGGACTTAAGTTATCATTTAATATTGCCTGTATTTTGTTTAGTTTATGGTTCTTTTGCTTTTATATCTAGACAAATGCGAGGATCTATATTAGATGTAATACAACAAGATTATATAAGAACAGCAAAAGCAAAAGGATTAAAAGAAAAAGTAATTATATGGAAACATGCATTTAGAAATTCATTAATCCCTATTATAACTATGTTCGCAAACTTATTACCATGGATGATATCTGGTTCTGTAATTGTTGAGATTATATTTAGTATCCCTGGAATGGGGCAAGCAAGTTACACCTCAGTAATAGCTAGAAATTATCCCGTATTATTTACAATTGTTATGTTTTCAGCAATTTTAACTATTGTTGGAATATTATTAGCTGACATAATATACGCATTAGTTGATCCTAGAATAAAATTTGATAAAAAATAAATGACAAAAAATAAAAAAAATATTAATGAAGAAAGTTATTGGAATATTGTTAAAAAACAATTCAATAAAAACAAATTAGCAGTTTGGTCATTAAAATTTGTATATATTATTATATTTTTAGGGTTATTTGCAGATTTTTTAGCAAACGACAAACCTCTATATTGTAAATATCAAGGGAAAAATTATTTCCCAGTATTAAAAAGTTACAGTGTAAATATTGGTATTTCTAAATGGCCAAAAGAATTATCTAATGCTTACTGGAAAGAAATGTCATATGATAAAGTCATATGGCCTCCTATTCCTTATGCTGCTGCTGAAATGGACTTTAACAATAGTCAATACACTGGACCTTTTGACGAACAAGATATTATATCCAATAGATGGAGACACTGGCTAGGGACAGATGAATTAGGAAGAGATGTGTTATCTGGACTTATTCATGGAACAAGAATAGCTATGTTAGTTGGAATAATATCAATGGTAATAGCATCTTTTATAGGTATATTACTTGGATCGCTAGCAGGATTTTTTGGAGATAATAAATTAAAAATATCCTTAATAAGAATTATTTTAAATATAATATGTTTATTCCTAGGTATGTTTTATGCTTTTACGTCACGTTCTTTTGTATTAGGAGAATCTATTAAAATTTCTTATGGAGATTTTTTCTTACAATTTTTAATAAGTATTTTAATATTTATTTTTATAATGATTATTGGAAACTTGATAGTCTCACCCCTTAAAAAAATAAACTTTTTAAAAACAAAATATTCAATACCTGTGGATATAATAATATGTAGACTAATTGAAATATTTATATCTATACCTAAATTATTACTAATACTTGCTATAATAGCTATTGTAAAACCTTCTATTTTACTAGTCATGGTTGTGATTGGAGCAACTGGCTGGACTGGAATAGCAAGATTTATTCGAGGAGAACTACTTAAAGTTAAAAATTTAGAATATATAGAAGCTGCTAAATCTCTAGGATATAACAACATGAGAATATTATTAAGACACGCCATACCAAATTCACTTACTCCTGTCCTAATATCAATAGCATTTGGCATAGCAGGAGCAATTTTAATAGAATCATCTTTATCTTTTCTAGGAATAGGTGTTCCTGCAAATACAATAACATGGGGAAAACTATTATCTTTCGCAAGACAAGCTCCTGAAGCTTGGTGGCTTGCTATATTTCCTGGTTTTGCAATATTTATAACTATTACTATCTTTAACTTAATAGGAGAAGGATTAACAGACGCTATTGATCCTAGACAAAAAGGTAAATAAAAAAATAAAAAATGAAAAAAGTTGTTATAGTTTCTGCCACAAGAACACCCATAGGAAGTTTTCTTGGATCTTTATCTAATATTTCAGCAACAGATTTAGGAGCCCAATCAATTAAAAATACAATTCAAAAAATAAACTTAAACCCTGAATTAATAGATGAAGTATTTATGGGTAATGTGTTGCAGGCAAATACCGGACAAGCTCCAGCGAAACAATGTGCTATAAAAGCAGGTTTAGGAAACAATATTCCATGTACGACCATTAATAAAGTATGCTCATCTGGCATGAAGGCAATTATGATAGGGGCGCAAAGTATTATGTCGGGTCATAATGAAATTGTATTAGCTGGAGGAATGGAAAATATGTCTCAAGTCCCTCATTATATGATTAATTCTAGATCAGGTTACAAATTAGGAAACGGAAAATTAGTAGACGGATTAATAGTAGATGGATTAACTGATGTTTATAATAATACACATATGGGTAATTGTGCTGAAATATGCGCTAAAGAAATGAATATATCTAGAGAAGAACAAGATAATTTCGCAATTGAATCTTATAAAAAAAGTGCTAATGCATGGAAAAATGGAAAATTTAAAAATGAAGTTTGCGGGATAGAAGTAAAACAAAGAAAAGGAGATCCTTTAAAAATCAATGAAGATGAAGAATTCAAAAATGTAAAAATGGACAAAATACCTCATTTAAAACCCGTTTTTGAAAAAGAAGGAACCGTAACAGCCGCAAATGCGTCTACCTTAAATGACGGAGCTGCATCTTTAATAATTATGAGCGAAGAAAAAGCAAAACAATTAAATCTAACTCCTTTATGTAAAATAGTTTCATTTGCTGACGCTGCACATAAACCAGAATGGTTTACAACTGCTCCTGAAAAAGCAATAAAAAAAGCTATTAATTTATCTGGCAAATCTATTGAAGACATTGATTTTTTTGAATTAAACGAAGCTTTCTCTGTAGTTGGACTAGCAAACATTAAACTACTTAATATACAACCTGAAAAAGTAAATTTATATGGAGGGGCAGTATCTTTAGGACATCCACTAGGATGTTCAGGAGCTAGAATCGTAATAACTCTAATAAATGTTTTAAATCAAGAAAAAGGAAAAATTGGAGTTGCCGGAATATGCAATGGAGGTGGCGGAGCTTCCGCTATAGTAATTGAAAAATAAAAAATGAAATTTGGAATATGTCTACTACCTGTAATCCCTATGAGGAAAACAAAACAAGATTCCTCAGAAATGATAAATCAAATTTTATTCGGAGAAACATTTAAAATAATCAAAAAAGAAACACAATGGTCTTATGTTTCTCTAACGCATGATAATTATAAAGGTTGGATATGTAATAAACAATATAAAAACCTGAAAAAAATTCCTAAAAATAATACAATAGCAAATAAAAAAAATTGCAACATAAAAGTAAATAATATAAATCAACAACTAATTTTAGGAAGTTTTGTCCCTAATGATTCAATAAAAAAAGAATTTAATATAAAATGTAATTTAAATTTTCGTGAATTAGAGAATAAAAAAAAATGGTTTAAAAATATTACTAAAAAATACTTAAATACACCTTATTTGTGGGGAGGAAGAACAACTACAGGAATAGACTGTTCAGGCTTCACACAAATAGTTTATAGATTATTTAATATTAATTTACCTAGAGATTCTAATGAGCAAGAAACAAAAGGCAAAAAAATACACTCTTTACAAGAATCTAAACTAGGTGATTTAGCTTTTTTCACAAAATCTAATAGCAAAAAAATATCCCATGTAGGTATACTATTAGCAGCAAATAAAATAATTCATGCCTCAGGAAAAGTTAAAATAAATGACATAGATGAAACAGGAATAATTGAAAATAAAAAATATACACATAAATTACACTCTATAAAAAACACTTTAGCTAAATTTTAAGATTTTAAATTATTTAAAAACATAATCAAACTGTTTACGGCTATTCCTCTATGACTTATAATATTTTTTTCTTCTAAAGACATTTCTGCGAAAGTTTTCAAATAACCTTCAGGCTGAAAAATAGGATCATAACCAAATCCCCCCTTACCTCTTTTACTTTCTAATATTTTACCCTTAACTTCCCCTTCAAATAAATATTCTTTTTGATTATATATTAAACATATAACTGTTTTAAATTTAGCAGATCTGTTTTTTACATCTTGCATTTTGAATAAAACTTTTTCAATATTATCTTTAACAGAACAATTAACCCCAGCATATCTAGCAGAATAAACACCCGGCTCCATATTTAATTTATTAATCATTAAGCCGGTATCATCAGAAAAACAATTAATCCCAAATTTGTCAAATATAAATCTAGCTTTTTGACGAGCGTTTCCAATTAAAGTATCAGAAGTTTCTGGAATATCTTCAAAATATTTTATATCAGATAATGACTTGATTATAAAATCACTTTTAATACTATTACGTATTTCCTTTAATTTATTTAAATTATTAGTTGCAAATATAATTTCATTATTAATCATGATGATAAGGATGATTGTGAATTATTGTAAAACATCTATATAATTGCTCTAAAACAACTATTAATGCTATTTTATGTGCAAAAACAAAATTCGATAAAGATATTTTTTTAAAATTTAATTTTAATAAATCAGAATGAAAACCATAAGCTCCTCCAATAAATAATTTAATATGAGAAAAAGAATTTTCTGATATATCTTGAACTTTTTTAGCGAACTGAACAGAATCAACATCTTTGCCATTTTCATCAAATAAAACAACAATGTCTTTTTCTTTAATAAACTTTAAAATTTCTTTCATTTCCTCTTTTTGTTTTTCAAGCGCTTTATTCAAACGAGAAGGTTTTATAGCGACAATATTAAAACGCGTAAATAAATTTATTTTTTTATAATACTTGTCAATAAAATTTTTTACATCTATATCATGTTTTTTACCTACATAGAATAAAGTGATTTTCATTTAAAGTTTTGTATTTTCATAAATATTTATAAAATAAATGAAACAAGATATTAAAAATTTTATTAGTAATGCAATAAAAGAAGATATAGGATTAGCAGATATTACATCTGAAGCTTGTATTCAAAAAAACATACTAAAAACTGCAAGAATAATAAGCAAAGAAAAGTGCATAATAGCTGGCATAATTATTTCACGGAAAATATTAAACACAATAGATAAAAAAATACAAATAAAATATTCAAAAAAAGATGGAGATAAAATAAGCAAAGACGATATAATCATGGAAATCACAGGCCCCGTCAAATCAATATTAAAATCTGAAAGAATAATATTAAATATTCTTCAAAGAATGAGCGGCATAGCTACAAAAACAAACCAAATAGCGAAAAAAATATCAAAAACTAAAAGTAAGATTTTAGATACAAGAAAAACAACTCCTGGATTTAGATTACTAGAAAAAGCAGCTGTAAAAATAGGAGGCGGAATAAATCATAGATTTGGACTATATGATGTTATCATGATAAAAGAAAATCATATAAAATCATGCGGAAATATTGCAAAAACTATAACAGAAATTATAAAATATAACAAAAACAAAAAATATAAAGTAATTGTAGAAGTTAAAAATATCACTGAACTAAAAACAATACTTAATTATAAAAAAAACATAAATAGAATATTACTTGATAATTTTAATGTTGATCAAACTAAAAAAGCAATAAAAATAATAAAAGGAGAAATAGAAACAGAATCATCTGGAAATATAAATGATAACAATATTCTTGAATACGCTAAAACAGGCACAAACTACATATCACTTGGTTGTTTAACACATTCTGTCAAAGCCATTGATATTAGTTTATATATTATATAATAATGATAGCTATACTTTATTTAATATTTCTACTTACAATAATTATAATAATATACAAAGTTGCAAAATGGTCTAAAATAAAAATAATAAATAAAAAAATATTATTATTTATTTATGAAAGAATTAAAGACTCTTCTATTTCCAATGATGCCGCAGCTATATCTTTTAATTTTTTCACATCCATAATACCTGGCATAATATTTCTTTTTTCACTTATAGCGTATATACCAATAGATGGATTTAAATTTGAACTAATGGAATTTATTAATGGGGTCATACCAAAAACAACAAACGAGTTTATATACGCAACAATAGAAGATATAATCACTAAACAAAGAATAGGTCTTCTTTCTATAGGTTTTGTTTCTTGTATTTATTTTTCTTCCAACGGAATACACTCTTTAATTAAATCATTTGAAAAAATGTATGAAAACAAAAAAAACTATAACACAATAAAAAGGAGATTTCTATCAATATCTCTAACAATGTCTCTACTATTAATATTAACTATTTTTATAGGACTAATTATTTTTTTAAAAAAAATAATCACAATAAGTATTGATTGTAATCTATTAAATATTAATATAATTCCTGTGTTTTATTGCTTAAAATGGATTTTAATTTACTCTCTATTTCAGGTAAGTTATTCTATCTTATTTATTTTTGGATCATACAAAGTGAATTATAAATCTTATATAAACCCAGGAGCTTCTTTTTCTGCTGCTTTAACAATACTTACAAGTGTATTTTTAGATTTTTTTATCAAAAAATTCAGCCTGTATAATTTATTTCTAGAATCTATAGGAGCAATACTAATAATATTAATTTGGATATATTTCATCTCTATATTTATATTATGGGGGTTCAAGTTAAATCAATCAATGAATAAAACTAATCTATAAACATTTTATCAATCTTAGATATTGGACCTGGACAAACTAAATTATGACAAGACAAACAGCTAATTATTAAATTATTATAATTTTCAATACTAATATCACTTTCTAAAGAATCTAATAAAGCAGAAAAATTGTTAGATAAAATATCAAAATTATCAACTATAAAAGAGCTATCTGTTACATTTGATTTATGTATTTCTGCGAAATCTAAATCTATTTTTTGATTAATTTTATTTTCTTCAATCTTAAGTCTAAGATCATCTAAAGAAAGAACCATGTCTCTCATTAAAATAGACATTTCACTGTCCCCGTTAGGATTAATTGGCTGCTTTGAGTTACAGGATATAATAATCAAAAATATATATAATATTCTCATCTTATCATAACCCCATTAGCAATCATTGTATACTCTATTTTAGGATTAACAATACTTTGAATATCTTCATAGGGCTCACCTGCATCTTCCGCGTAATGTCTAAGCTCTTGAACTGAAGTAGTATCTATATTAAAAACACCTTCTACTACAATTTTTTTACCTTCAACTCCTGATTTAGGCACAAAAAAAGAATAATCTTTAAATTTGACAAACAATTCAATCGTGTCAGATAATAATACCCTTACCCAACATCCTTTTTTAGCGCAAGTAGATTTAATGTCTCCTATTACTTTAATAGTTTGATTTTGAAATTCTGCAGATTTATTAATTAAATCTCTATAATGCAAAACAGTTTGAGGGCTCAATCTTTCTCCATAATAATCAAACTTACTTGATTTAACAACTATATCTCCCCTATTATTCTCAACATCAACCCCATTATTACATGAAACACACAAAACAAAAACACACAAGAAAAATTTATTTAAATTCATACAAAGTTTTTTTAATAATATTTATACTTTTTTTAATTTCAAGTTCATTAATAACCAGTGGTGGAGCTAATCTTATAATACTTTCATGAGTTGGTTTTGCTAAAAGACCATTATCACGTAATTTTAAACAAACTTCCCAAGCTCCTTTACCTTTTATATTATTTTTAATAACAATAGCATTTAACAAACCTTTCCCTCTTACTAAAGAAATCATATTAGAGTTAATAGACCTAAGTCCTTGTCTAAAAACCTTGCCTAATTTATAAGCATTGTTAACTAATTTTTCTTTTGTGATGATTTTTAAAGCTGTCATAGCTACTTCACAAGCAACAGGATTTCCTCCAAAAGTTGAACCATGCTCTCCTGGTTTAATACAATCCATGATTTTAGAACTTGACAACACCGCAGAAACAGGATAGCACCCACCAGATAAAGCTTTACCTAAAATCAATATATCAGGTTTAATGTCAAAATAATCACAAGCCAACATTTTACCTGTTCGAGCTATTCCAGTTTGTATTTCATCTGCAATAAATAAAATATTATTTTTTTTACATATTTTATAAACTTCAGGAATATATTTTTCATCTGGAACCACAACTCCAGCTTCCCCTTGAATTGGTTCTACTAAAAAACCTGCAACATTACTCTCCTGTTTGATAACTCGCTTTAATGCATTTATATCGTTATATGGAATCTTGATAAAACCAGGAGTAAAAGGGCCGAAGTTATTTTTAGAAGAGTGATCACTTGAAAAAGAAACAATAGTTGTTGTTCTTCCGTGAAAATTTTGATCACAAACTATTATTTTAGCTTTTTTTGATTCTATTTTTTTAACCTCATAAGCCCATTTTCTACATAATTTTATAGCTGTCTCTACAGCCTCCGCACCTGTATTCATAGGCAACACCTTTTCGAAATCAAAAAATTTACATATAAATTGCTCATAAACACCTAATGAATCATTATAAAAAGCTCTTGAAGTCAAAGTAAGGCGTTTAGTTTGTTTAATTAAAGACTCGACTATTTCTTTATGACAGTGACCTTGATTAACTGCAGAATATGCGGATAAAAAATCATAATACTTTTTACCATTAACATCCCAAAGATATACTCCTTTACCTTTAGATAGCACAACAGGCAGAGGGTGATAATTATGTGCGCCAAAATTATTTTCTAACTTAATAAAATGTTTATGCTTAGAACTCATAATATAAAATAAAGTTAATTATTTTAGATATAAAATTGATAATTTGAAAAAAACAATTAAAAATATTAAAATAATTGATATATCGATAACCGGAAAATCTGTATCTAAATATAATAACAAAGTGATATTTAGTAATCTTGGAGTTCCTGGTGATTTATGTGATATAGAAATAAAAAGAAAAAGAAAAAATTATTCAGAAGGAAATATTATAAAGTATCATAAATTATCAAAAAAAAGAAACAAGCCTAAATGTGAACATTTTGGTATTTGTGGAGGATGCAAATATCAACATATAAAATATACTGAACAATTAAATTACAAAAAGCAACAAGTAATAGAAACTTTTAAAAAAATAGGAGAAATAGAGCTGCCTAAATATTTAAGAATAAAAAATTGTCATCCCAATTTTGAATATAAAAATAAAGCAGAATTTACTTTCTCAAATAATAAGTGGCTGACAAAAAAAGAGATCAATTCAAATAAGATTTTTAAAACAAAAAACGCTATTGGATTTCACATACCTAAAAGATTTGACAAAATAATACATATTAAACAATGTCATTTATATACTAAAGAATTTAATGAAATAAGAAACGAAATATTTAGTTTTTGTAATAAAAAATATAATTTTTTTGATATAAAAAATCAAACAGGGTTTTTAAGAAATCTCACTATTAGACAAACATTATATGGAGAAATAATGGTCATAGTGCATTTTTATGAAGAAAATAAAAAACACATAAATGCAATTTTAAGTAACATGAAATCTAAATTCCCTTATATAAATTCACTAATGTATGTCATTAATAATAAAAAAAATGACACTATACATGATCTAGAAATAAACCTGTTTTCTGGCAAAAATTATATTATAGAAAAAATAAATAACATAAAATATCACATAGGCCCTAAAACCTTTTTTCAAACAAATAATAATCAATTAAATGTTTTCTTCAAATCTATATTAGATTTTGGAGAATTTAAAACAAATGAAATAGTATATGACATATATACTGGAATTGGAGCAATAGCACATTATATTTCTAAAAAAGTAAAACAAGTTATAGGCAATGATTTAGTTCTAGAATCTATACAAAAAGCAAAAGAAACATCTGAAATTAATAATATTAAAAACTGCAGTTTTTTTACTTTAGATTCTTCTGAGATATTATCTGAAAAATTCATTAAAAATCACGGTATTCCTGACACAATAATCATTGATCCTCCTAGAGAAGGAATAAAACAAGAATTAATGAATAATATAATGAAGTTAAAAATTAGAAAAATTATATATATAAGTTGTAATCCTTCAACACAAGCTAGAGATATGAAAATTCTTAAAACAAAATATAAATTATCTAAATTTAAAATATTAGATATGTTCCCGCATACTAATCATATAGAAACTATGATTCTAATGAAAATAATTTAAGGTTTTTTACTGCAAAGATTCATAAGCGTCTAAAACCACAAGAATGCCTTTTCTTTCTCTAGAGCTTAATTTACGTGTCTTTGTATACTTGCCTGATAATCTCATTTTAGCGTTTTCTGATTGAGCGAATTCTCTTAAAAACAACCTTACATCATCTCCTATAGATAGACTTATCCATTCCCAAACATCAGATTCATTATCAGATTCATAATCTTCATACTTATTAAAAAATATTTCTTTAGTATTACCATCATATGAAAGATAAGCTTTGTCAAAAAATATCCAATCATCTCCAGTATAAGACATTTTGAGATTTAAATAAGTTGGTGTTTGTGTTTTGTTATTAACACCAAAATAAATAGAAGTTTTATTTGTATTAGTATAATGTGTAAAAAATGACTGTTTATACCAAGTATAGCCTGAAACATCATCATAAGATTTTTTTAAATCATAATTATCCAAATTTTCTATTTTTTCTTGCTTTTCTTTTACAATTTCTTGATAACGAGCATTAACAATAGAGTCTTTTATCTCTTTTTGTCTTAAAACTTCAGCAGAATCAATTATATTCTCTTCAATATTGTTTGCATCATCAGAAAATTCTTGTTCCCCTGAAAATATCCCAATTAACATTAAAAATCCTACAACTATTAAAACAATTTTCCATTTTTTTGACATTTTATTTTTTGTTTTTTCAGCCATAATTAAAATTTATTTTATTTATAAATATATAAATATTTTACATTAATATCATACTTATATGAGGTATCCCATCTTCTAAATACTCCTTTCCTGTGCTTTTAAAACCAAATTTTTGATAAAAATCATGAAGATAAGTTTGAGCCTCAAGCCTAATAGCAACATTACCAAAATTATATTTTATTATTTCTAAAGATCTGTTAATCAAAGAAATCCCTAAACCTTGAGAACGATGTTTTTTAATAACTAAAATTCTACCTACAATAACCTCAGAAGACAATATTCCAGGAGGAAATATTCTAGCATAAGAAACTAATTCCTTCTTTTTATATCCTAATAAATGCACAGCAGATTGATCTTTATTGTCTAAATCATTGTATGGGCAATTCTGCTCAACTATAAATATAGATTGCCGAATTTTTAGTAAATTATACAAATCTTCTATAGTTAAATCACTGAATTTTTTTAATTCAAATTTCATAATTGACTTTATTAAAATAATTTAATCTTTAAAAATAAATATATTTGAGATATGAAAGAAATTATTATAGCCATAAATAGAAAAGCTAAATTTAATTATAACCTATTACAAGGATATACAGCTGGAGTACAACTAAAGGGGCATGAAGTTAAATCTATAAAACAAAATCAAGTTAGTTTAAAAGAATCTTATTGTGTTATAAATAATAATGAAATATGGATAAAAAACATGCATATAAGTGAATATAAACACAATTCAGAAAAAGAATACAATCCTATAAGAACAAGAAAACTTTTATTAAATAAATTAGAAATAGAAAAAATAAACAAAAAAAGCACCATAAAAGGACACTCTATTATCCCAGTTAAAATTATTATAAATCAAAAAGGATTAATTAAAATAAAAATATCTTTAGCAAAAGGCAAAAATATCCATGATAAAAGAAAAAGTATTAAAGAAAAAGACATTAAAAAAAATACAGATATAGATTTAAAAAAAAGAGCTCTATAAAATAGAGCTCTATTGTAATTTAAATCAACTACTTCTTTTTCTTTTTATTATCATCTTTTTTGTCATCATCTTTTAATTCTTCAAAGTCCACGTCAGTCACATTATCATCACCTCCTGCCTTTTTGTTAGGTTTTTTTTCACTTCCAGGACCAGAACCTTTTTCATTTGAAGCATTTTTATACATGTGTTGACTCGCTGCCTGCCAAATAGCATTCATCTTTTCCATTGCTTTATCTATTCCACCTAAATCTTTACTTTCATGAGCTGTCTTTAATTCTGATAATGCATCTTCAATAGATTTTTTACTATCTGCTGGTAATTTTTCACCATACTCTTTCAGCTGCTTTTCAGTTTGAAAAATCATTGAATCAGCCTGATTTATTTTACCTATTTCCTCTTTAGCTTTTTTGTCTTTATCTGCATTAGCCTCAGCTTCTTGTTTCATTTTTTCTATTTCTTCATCACTAAGACCTGAAGACGCTTCAATTTTAATATTCTGTTGTTTACCTGTAGCTTTATCTTTAGCTGTCACATTCAAAATACCATTAGCGTCAATATCAAAAGTAACTTCAATCTGAGGAACTCCTCTAGGAGAAGGAGGAATATCTGCTAATTGAAATCTGCCTATTGTTTTATTATCTGTAGCCATAGATCTTTCACCTTGCAAAACATGAATATCTACTGCTGGCTGATTATCTGCTGCAGTAGAAAAAATTTGAGATTTACTTGTTGGTATTGTTGTATTTGATTCTATCAGTTTTGTCATAACAGATCCCATAGTTTCTATACCTAAAGAAAGAGGTGTAACATCTAATAATAAAACATCTTTTACGTCACCTGACAAAACACCTCCTTGTATAGCTGCACCTGTAGCAACAACTTCATCAGGATTTACACCTTTAGAAGGGTCTTTACCAAAGATGTTTTTAACAATATTTTGTATAGCAGGAATTCTAGTTGAACCTCCAACCAAAATAACTTCATCTATTTCAGACGCTTTTAAGCCAGCATCACTTAAAGCTTTATTACAAGGACTTTTAGTTTTCTGTATTAAAAAATCACAAATTTTTTCAAATTCAGATTTTGATAAAGTTTTCACTAAATGTTTTGGCCCATTAGATGTAGCAGTAATATAAGGCAAATTAATTTCTGTTGTAGAACTACTAGATAATTCGACTTTAGCTTTTTCTGCAGCTTCTCGTAATCGCTGTAATGCAGCTGGGTCTTTTCTTAAATCTATATCTTCTTCTTTTTGAAAATCATCTGCTATCCAATCAATTATCGCGTTATCAAAATCATCGCCACCTAAATGAGTATCACCATTAGTTGATTTCACTTCGAAAACACCTCCGCCTAATTCTAATATAGAAATATCAAAAGTCCCTCCTCCTAAATCAAATACAGCTATTTTACAATCTTTATCTACTTTATCTAAACCGTACGCTAAAGAAGCTGCAGTTGGCTCATTAATAATCCTACTAACTTTAAGTCCTGCTATTTTGCCAGCTTCTTCTGTTGCTTTACGTTGTGAATCATTAAAATAAGCTGGAACTGTAATAACCGCATCTTTAACCTCTTGACCTAAGTAATCTTCCGCAGTTTTTTTCATCTTCTGTAAAATAATAGCTGAAATCTCTTGTGGAGTATATTCCCTGTCATCTATTTTAATACGCGGCGTATCATTAGCCCCTTCTACAACTTTAAAAGGAAATCTTTTTACTTCATCTTTTAAAGAACTAAACTTTTCACCCATTAATCTCTTAACAGAATATAATGTTTTTTCTGGATTTGTCACAGCCTGTCTTTTAGCTGGATCCCCAACTTTTCTTTCTCCTCCATCTAAAAAAGCAACCATAGAAGGTGTTGTCCTTTTACCTTCACTGTTTTGAATCACAACAGGCTCATTACCTTCCATTACAGATACACAAGAATTTGTTGTTCCTAAATCTATTCCAATTATTTTTCCCATAATATTTTTTTTTAAATTAAATAAATTATTTTACAAAATATATAGCATAATCTATGCCAAAATTAAAACAACAGACAAAATGTCTATTTAATCTATTATAAAATTTAAATTATCTGTCAAACTGTCAGTCACTATTCTGTTATGAGTATCTCCATGAAGATATTTGATGTCAATAAAAGTAAATGATGAAGCAAAAACACCTAATCCGTTTTCTATATTTGAATATACAGGCTGCTCTAAAAGTAAACTTTGGTTTGGAGAATTAACTTCTATAAAATTACTTAACTCTTCTGAAGCAACTGAATATACTACTTCAATATATTTAGATTTTCGAAATTTAGTTGGATTTTCATTAATCATAGAAGATAATCTTGTAAAGAAATCAATGCCTAATACCCAATCATCTATTGAAGTACCAGGTTCTTTGTCATTAATAATCCTCCACTCGATAAATCTTAATGAAGTATCAGTGCTTTGAAAATCCCATTCATCATAATAAAATCTAAAATAAACTTCATATAAAAATCCATTATCCACAGGGTAACATCTTACAAAATAATTTCTATATTGTTCTGTTAAATTATCAAAAAATCTCACTGTGCTGCCGCTACCATCAATCATTTCATCTGCTTCAACAATATCAGTGACAACGCTAATATTATTACCATTAAGTTTATTTATTAAAAGCTTATAATCATGATTATAATTTAATTGTTTTGTAGTATAATAAACTATATTATTCTCATTACTGAAAATTCCTGTGTCCATGTCTAAAATAATATATCTCAAAGAGTCAAAGAATAATTCTTGACCATTATTAATTTCTCTTAAAATAACAGAAATTTCATTTGGATCATAATTAAACGAATCAGTATTGTTTGCCATAACAAAAGCGCTTTCATTACCTAAAAAAGCTCTATTTATTTTAATAAAATTAGTATCCTTCCCTGCATCTAAAACTCCATAAACTATTGTTATATCCTGCCAATCTGCGTTTACATCAAGATCTGTATCGCACGATAATAAAAAAAATATAAAAAAAACCATAATTGCTTTCATATAATAAAATAAATCAATTATTTTGAATTAAATAGAGGAAATTGTTAAAAAATAGTTTTTTTCTTACCTTTGTGAAGATGAAAAATTTATTAATCATATTATTATTAGTTATACCATTTTTTTGTTCTGCTCAAATTATAAAAAATAAAAAAGTGCAACAACTAGAAGAAAGAGTAATTAATCTAGAATTACAAAACAGAGATTTAAATCAAAAATCAAAATCTTATAGTGAAAAAATAGAATCTTTAGAAAATGATATAGAAGTAAAAAATTCAGAATTGCAAAAATCAAAACAAGAAAACGAAAATTTAAAAAACAATATTACAATGTACGGCGATCAACAAGTATTAGTAGATAGCATCTTAATATTAAATAAAGATTTAAAATCTATTATTAGAAAATATACTGATCAATATGAGGAAACTAGTACCTGTGAAAATAAAAAATCAAAATTAGAAACTGCTGTGCAAAATCTAAAACAAGAAAAAGCATTTATTTTAAAAGAACATCAAGAGCTGAAAAAAGATTATCGATCAGCATCTAAATTAAAAGATGAGATAAACTCTAATAATCAAGAATTATCTAATTTGAAAAATAAAATAGAAAATTTAACAAAAGAAAAAGAATCTACTTTACAAGATTTAAAAAATATAAGAAAAGAAAATGAAAAAAATTTATTAATAAAAAATCAATTTATAGAAGCATATGACAGAGAAGTTCGTAAAAATGCGGCATTAATAAATGAAATATTCTTATATGACAAAAACTATAGTTATAACAAACAAGATAAAAAAGAAAATATTGAACAATCAACATATAGATTGAAATTAAATCAAGAATTCTATGAAGAAGAAGAAGGTCTAGAGTTAGAATTTGAAAACGTAGTAAAAATAGATTTAGAAAATGGAAAAATATTGTATTTTATTGGAAAATTTAAAAACACAGAAGAAGCAAATCAATCTAAAAAAATCTTAATGCAAGATTACGGATATCAATCTGAAATAGTCAAAGTAAAATAGATTTAATCTTTATGCCTGTCAAACAAAAATATAAAAGAATCACAACAAATGTGATTCAAGAAATGAAAAATAATGGAGAAAAAATCTCTATGTTAACAGCTTATGATTTTAGTTTTGCTAAAATATTAGATGAAAGTGGAATTGATATTATTTTAGTTGGAGATTCTGCATCTAATGTCATAGCAGGACATGAAACAACTTTACCTATAACATTAGATCAAATGATATATCATGCGTCTTCTGTGGTCAGAGGATGTAAAAGATCACTAATTGTTGTAGACTTGCCATTTGGAACTTATCAGGGGAATTCTAAAAAAGCACTTGCTTCCGCAATTGAAATTATGAAAAAATCAGGATCTCATGCCGTAAAACTAGAAGGTGGAAGTGAAATTTCAGAATCTATTTCTAGAATTATATCTGCAGGAATCCCTGTAATGGGTCATTTAGGATTAACGCCTCAATCTATTTACAAATTTGGAACTTATAACGTAAGAGCAAATGAAAAAGAAGAAGCTAATAAACTAATTCAAGACGCTGTATTACTAGAAAAAAAAGGTTGTTTTTCAATAGTATTAGAAAAAATACCAAATAAAATAGCAAAAAAAGTATCTCAAAAAATAAAAATACCTACAATTGGTATTGGAGCCGGTAATAATGTAGATGGTCAAGTTTTAGTATTACATGATTTATTGGGTATAACACATGAATTTAATCCCAGATTTTTAAGAAGATATATGAATTTATATAATGATATAAAACAAGCTGTTGAAGAATATATACAAGATGTTAAAAAATTAAAATTCCCTAATAAAAACGAGCAATATTAATTAATGAATATTCTCTACGAAGACAATCATATAATAGCTGTCAATAAACAACCATCTGAAATATCTCAATCTGACAAAACAGGAGATATATCATTATTAGATAAAACTAAAAAACACATAAAATTAAAATACAATAAACCTGGAAATGTATTTTTAGGCTTATGTCACAGATTAGATAGACCTGTTAGCGGAGTTATACTGTTTGCTAAGACAAGTAAATGCTTATCACGCTTAAACAATATAATAAAAGAGAAAAAAATAAAAAAAGAATATTGGGCTATTGTGAAAAATAAACCGAAAGAAGAAAAAAAAAGTCTAATAAACTATATAAAAAAAAACAGCAAACATAATAAATCATACATACATGAAAATAAAGTTCCTAATTCAAAAATAGCAATATTAGAATATTCAATAATTCATAAACTAAAAAATTATTATTTATTAAAAATAATTCTAGAAACCGGAAGATCACATCAAATTAGAACTCAATTATCATATATTAATTGCCCTATAAAAGGAGATGTGAAATATGGATTTGATAGAGCAAATAAAGATAGGAGTATTCATTTACACGCTCGAAGTGTTTGTTTTGAACATCCTGTAACTAAAAAAAGAATAAAAATTATATGTCCTACTCCTAATGAAACTATATGGAATGAATGTGAAAAATTAAAATTAAATTAATAATTATTAAACATTTTCATTTGGCTTTGTGGCGAAAATGTATAATAATTATTTTTTACTCTTTTTAACTATATCTCCTATACTATACATATTAGTAGAACTCCTAACGTGACCAAACATCTCTCTCTCTTTTTGTTTAAAATTTTCATGATACTGTAATCCAATTGGTTTTTTAGAATCTTTATTTTTCCAATTTTTTTCATTTCTCACCCAAGTATTAATTCTTCTTTTAGTATCCCATGTTTTTTCTAACTCAAATCGCATCTTAGTTCCACTTTTATTCGGCTCTGTCCAATAACTAAAAAAAGAAACTAAAACTTTTTTGCTTACTTTCTCGACATATAATTTAACTTCATGCTTAAAATCTTCTTTTCTCTCTTCAAGTGTTTTTTTATTCTTAATAATATTATTTAATTGATATTTACTATAATCAATTACAGTAATAACAAAACTTTTTTCAATCAAAATGAATTTTAAAAATCCAAAAGATTTTAATTTTTTAATTTTCTCTTCAAAAGAAACTATATCCATTGTTAATTTCTTTTTAATATTAGATTGAGAAATAACTACACTACCTTTGTCTACTGTTAAAGATTTAAACTTTCTTCCTTTATGGTTAGCATTAATCAAAAAGAAAATAAAAACTTTCAACATTTCTGAATCCTGCATAAAAACATCTCCAAGTATGTTACTATCTATTTTAATAGCTTTTTTCATAATAAAAATGCTTTAATAAATTATTTATTCTACAATGACTTTTTCTGTAAAGACTATGAAGTTATCCTTAACAATATTTAAATAATATTCTCCTGAAGACAGCTTTCTCCTGTCAATAGTTATAATACTAGTATTCATTTTTCTATCTACCACTAATCTACCTCTAGCATCATACATCTTAACAACATA
>CAXEHY010000017.1:0-7757 GCA_963996865.1 uncultured Flavobacteriales bacterium
AATTTTTAATTTTTTAAATACTTATTCTCAAAATAATCAGAAAAATACTAAAACGTATAACATCCAAAGAACAGAAAAAGCTCCAAAAATAGACGGTATTCTAAATGAAGATATTTGGAGTAAATTAAATATCGCATGGGATTTTATAGAACTAGAGCCTAATAATGGCAGGCCTATCCCTGAAAGATTAAAAACAGAAGTAAAAGTCTGCTACGATAATGAAGCTCTATATTTTGGTGTTTATTGTTTTGACAACAAACCTGATAGTATTTTAACAGAATTAACTGCTAGAGATGAAATTTGGAGATCTAATTCTGACCAATTTGTCATTATGATAAATCCTTTTAATGATAATAAAAACTTCTTTGAGTTTGAGTTTTCTGCTGCTGGCGTTCAAATGGACAAAAAAAATCAAGATAATAATTGGGATGCCATTTGGGAGACTGAAGTAAATATCAATAAACAAGGATGGTTTGCTGAAGTGAAAATACCTTTTTCTTCTTTGAGATTTTCGAATCAAGAGAATATAAAATGGTCAATAAATTTTGGAAGACATATTAGAAGATATAGGACATGGTATACTTGGAATTACATAGACAATAACATTGACATGTATGTGCAAACAGGTATTTTAACAGGCTTATCAAATATAGATCCTCCTACTAGGTTGTCTATTGAACCTTACATGTCTATTTATACTGATATAGAAGATGAAAATATTAATCATTCTTTTTACGGAGGAGCTGATTTAAAACTAGGATTATCAGAGAATTTCACTTTAGACATGACTTTAATTCCAGATTTTGGTCAAACTATTTTTGATGATGAAATTTTAAACTTAAGTCCATTTGAAACAAGGTATAATGAAAATAGACAATTTTTTAACGAAGGCACAGAATTATTTAGTTTAGGAAACTTATTTTATTCTAGAAGAATTGGAGACACCCCTTTAGAATACAATAACATAACAACACAATATGATAGCATTATTAATAATCCTAATAAAAATCAATTAATAAATGCTATCAAAATATCAGGTAGAAATAAAAATGGATTAGGAGTAGGCGTTTTTAATGCTTTAAGTGCGACAACCTATGCTGATGTGGCTGTCATGCAAGGTATTGATATAGAACCTCCTGAATATGAAATTGAAGAAATTCTGACAAATCCCTTAACCAATTATAATATTATCGCCCTTGATCAATCAATCAATAACAATTCATCTGTCAGCTTTATAACTACTAATACTATTAGAGGCAACAACTATAGAGACGCTAATGTCAATGCTGTTATTTTAGACTTAAACGATAAAAATAACATGTATAATATAAGCAGTTTTTTAAAAAATAGTAATATCATAGATGATAGTGTTACTAGCGGCTTCTCATCTATGATAGCTCTCAGTAAAAAAGGAGGTAACTTTAGATTTGATTTGACAAATTATATAGAATCAGACAAATATGATATTAATGATTTAGGATATCTACAAGCAAACAATGAAATAGGAAATAACTTAAATATAAGTTATCATATACTAAAACCTATGGGAAAAATAATTAATGGATCATCTAATATTAATATTCATTATGGCCAAATATATAAACCTAATAAATTTACCAATTTTAGCATAATTGGAGAAAATCATATAACATTTACTAATTATCTGTCCGCTAACATTAAATATGGGATTAACCCTGTGGAAGGATATGATTATTATGAAACAAGAGTGCTGGATTTTGAAAGTTATTTTTTGACTTCAAAATCATATAATATTTCAAGCTGGATATCTACAGATTACAGAAAAAGATTAGCTTTAGATTTTAGCGCAGGAGGAGAATATGAACCTCTATATCAAGGATATAAATATCACTACAGAATATCTCCCTTATTTAGATTAAATGACAAATTTTCTATGCGATATGTTATGTCTACTAGTACCAAAAAAAATAATGTAGGTTATATTGATACTGATAGTCTAAATAATGTTTTATTCTCTAAAAGAGACATTTATATGATCACCAATGTTTTATCTGGATCATATATTATAAATAACAAAATGTATCTTAAAATGAAGTTAAGGCATTATTGGTCTCAACTAGAAAATATTGAAATTTTAAATATTGACAATAGTGGATTATGTCACACTTATCCTATACAAAATATTGAAGATTATGATATTAATTTTAACACTTGGAATATAGATCTTGGCTTCACTTGGCATTTTGCTCCTGGTAGTGAAATGACTTTTTTATGGCAAAACGCCATCAATAGTTTTAATAGTCAATTAGAAAATAATTATTTTGACAATATCCATTCTTTATTAAATAATGTTCAAAAAAACACATTATCTTTAAAAATAAAATATTATTTAGATTACAATAAATTAAAAAATGATAACAGTAAGTAATATTTCTAAATCATTCGGGGATATCAAAGTTCTTGATAAAATAAATTTAAAAATTGAAAAAGGAGATTTAATATCTATAATAGGTAAATCAGGCTCTGGGAAAACCACTTTACTTAATATCCTAGGATCTATTGAAAAAATGGATGAAGGAGAATTAAAAATAAATGACAGAAATATAAAAAACCTCAAAGAACCTGAACTTGCTAAAATAAGAAACGAAAAAATAGGATTTGTGTTTCAAGCACACCACTTACTACCTGAATTTACAGCATTAGAAAATGTATGTTTACCTGGCTTTATTAATCCTAAAAACACTAAAGTGAAAGATAGAGCAAAAGAAATTTTAACTAAATTAAATTTAGAAAATAGATTAAATCACAAACCTCATCAACTATCTGGAGGAGAACAACAAAGAATATCTTTAGCTAGAGCTATGATAAATAATCCTGATATCATATTAGCGGATGAACCTACTGGAAATCTAGACGGACAAAATTCTAACATTATTTTTGATTTAATAGTACAACTTAATAAAGAAAAAAAAATAACGTGTCTTTTCGTGACACATAATGTCAAATACTCAAAATTAGCAAACAAAAGATATCATTTAGAGAAAGGGAAATTGAATGTTTTAAAATAAAATTTTATGAACTTTAAATATCCTTTTTTCTTATACTTTATTCTTCTAAGTATTATTCCTGTAATAATACATTTTATTAATTTCAGAAAACATAAAAAAATACTTTTCAGTAATGTTAAATTACTACAAGCAATAAAACATAAAAAATCATCCTATAACAAACTAAAAGACATAATATTAATGTTGACTAGAATGCTAGCTATTTCCCTACTAGCTATATCTTTTGCTCAACCATTTTTTGAAAAAGAAAATGTTATATCTACAGAAAATGATATTGTCATGTACATAGATAATTCACCTAGCATGAATAATACTATTAAAAAAGTCTCCTTGTTGGAAATAGCAAAAAATCAAGCGCTTAAATTAAAAGATAATGCGAAACAAAATATATTTTTAATTAACAATCAGGACAACTTCGCCAAAAAAGTTTCTAAATCAGAATTTGAAAATAAAATTTCTGAAATAAATATATCATATACAGACTATAACTTTCAATCTATTATGTCAAAGATTAAAAATAATAACACAATAAAAAATCCTATAATTTATGTTATGTCTGACTTCCAAACTAATGCATTTAACAGCCAATATCTGCTTAAAGACTCCATCCTAAATATAGAGTATATTCAAATACTTGGAGATCAAAATGATAATATCAGTGTTGATAGTTGCTGGACAGATCCTCAAATTAACGTTAATGAAAATAACATATTATATGTTAAGATAACTAATCATGGGAATTATGATAAAAATAAGATTCCTATAAGTTTATTTTTAAATAATAAACTTAATTCAATTGATAATATAAGTATTAAATCTAATCAAACTGAAATAGCTGAAATCAATTTTTCAACTAACAAATATGGATGGAATTATGGTAATATAAAGATTAATGATCATCCAATCACTCATGATGACGAAATGTACTTTTCTTTTAATATTGAAAATAAAAAACAAATTTTAAATATATATGATGATCAAGAAAATAAATATTTATATAAAATTTTTAAAGATGATGATGTCATAAAATATGAATCTCAAAATATCAATCAACTGAATTACAACTCTTTTCAAAAATACAATGTTATTGTTCTCAATGAAATTCAAAATTTAAATAATAGTATAATTGAAAATATCACGCAGTATATATCTCAGAATAAAACTGTTGTTATCTTACCTAATAAAAATGCTAATATCGAATCATATAATCAGTTGCTTAGAAAAATCAATATAGAGCAAATAACAGACATAAACTATAATGATAACAATATCAAAAAACTTAATTTGCAATCTAATATATACAAGAATGTCTTTACTAGCGACAGAGATGGACTAATAGAATATCCTACTATCAATCAATATTACAAAACACAAAGAAGTTCTAAAGTAGTAAAAGAGGACTTAATAATATTAGAAAATGAAGAAGCTTTCATGTCAAAATACTTCTATGAAAATGGAGAAATATATTTTTTCAAATCAGGATTAAGTGATGATTTTGGTAATTTTAACACAAATGCTATGATAGTACCTACATTTTACAATATAGTATTATACTCTTTTAAAAATAAGAATATATATTACAATCTAAGTAATAATTTAACTCTCAACGTAAATTACATAGAAAACAAAAATCAGAAATTTGAAATCTCAAATTTCAATAACAATAAGGTCTTTATCCCAAGAATCACTAATACAAGTAATGTGACTAAATTTGAAACATTAAATCAAATTACAGAAAATGGACACTATGTAATTAAAGGTCTAGACACAGTGTTAGTATTTTCTGTTAATTATACAAACTCTGAAAGTAATCAAGAATATCTAGACGCTAAATCTTTAAAAAATGAAATCAATTTTCAAAGTATAAAAGAAAATACAAGTCTAAAAAAAGGAGATATCAAAACTCAACAACCTCTTTGGAAATATTGCATTATGATAATTATAATGTGTCTGTTTTTAGAATTTATATTAATTAGACTTTAAGAGACAAGCCATCAAAAGACAACTTGACATTTTTAGGTAAAATATTAGAAATATTTTTATGCTTACCTAATAAATGACTAATATGAATAATATATGCCATTTTAGGCTTAACATCAGATATTAAATCTAAAGCTTCTTCTAAATTAAAATGAGAAAAATGTTTTTCTATCCTTAAGCCATTAACCACTAAAACTTTACTATTCCTGATTTTTTGTTTTTCTTCATCAGAAATAAAACTAAAATCTGTTAAATAAGTAAAATCAGATATTCTAAAACCGTGAACAGGTAATTTATGATGTAAGCCTAATATAGGTGTAACTTCAATATTATTAATTTTAAAATTTTTATTATTAATAATATTGACATCAATCTGAGGTAGTCCCGGATATTGTTTTTTAGTAAAAATATAAGGATATACTTGCTGTAAAGCTTGTTTAACATTATCAGAACAATAAACAGGTATAGATTGTTTATTTAAAAAATTTAAAGGCCTAATATCATCCAAGCCCCCTAAATGATCTTTATGTTCGTGTGTATATAAAATCGCATCTAATTTAGAAGTATTATGTCTTAGCATTTGCTGTCTGAAATCAGGCCCTGTATCAATAATTATATTTTTTCTTTTATAATTTATCAAAACAGAACTTCTTAATCTATGATCTTTTTTGTCATTAGAAGAACAAACATCACAGTCGCATCCCAAAACAGGTACTCCTTGAGATGTTCCTGTACCTAAAAAAAATACCTCCATTTGTTAAATAAATAAAATTAGTATTATAAATTTGCCATGAAAATACAAAATAATGAATAAGATTGTTATTCTTTCGCCTAAACAAAAGGCTTTAAGTATAAACTTAAATCAAAATATTTATGGGACTATAGTAGAAGCTGGCGCCGGCCAAGAAGTTGTTCGTCATTTCTTTAGAGCTGGAGGGGCTTCTGGTACTGTTGCCAAAGCAATGTCTGCTTATGACAAGTATTTTAGTAATTCTATATATGGTAAAGAGGAAAACAATAGACATGTCTGTGAAAATAGATTAAACAACATGCTATACCATGAATATAAACTAATAACTAATAGATTAAAAAACAGTAGACATAAAAACAAATGCTTTTTTACATATGCAAATACTATCTGTACCATAAATTATGAAAAAACTAATAAAGGACATGGTTGGATGGGTGTACGTTTTCAGACTACAGCCACAAAAAAAAGCAACGATGCCGTTATACATGTAAGATTACATGATCCTGATACTAGTTTACAACAAGAAACTATAGGTATTCTAGGTATTAATTTAATATACGCTTGCTATAATCATTATAAAAACCCTAAAAAATTTATTAAATCTCTATATGATAACTTATCAAGAGACAAAGTAGAGATAGACACTATTAAAATGGATGGCCCTGATTTTGAAGATGTTGATAATAGGTTATTAAGTTTAACACTAGTCAAAGAAGGCATGACCGACGCTGTTATGTTTGGCCCTAATAAAGAAAATCTACAACCAGCAGACACACTTTATAAAAAAAATATTTTAACTATAAGAGGTAGTTTTAAACCTGTAACTAAAGTCAATCTAAATATGAAAGACAATGGCTACAAACAATTTAGCACCGATAGAAGGGTTCTGAAAAAAAACGTCTTAACACTTTTCGAAATAACTCTTAGCAACTTAACCTCAGGGAAGAATAATATTAATGAAAAAGATTTTTTAGATAGAGCAGATATGTTATGTGAATTAGGACAATATGTGCTAATATCTAATTATAAAAAATATTATAAACTAGTAGAATACTTATCTAAATTCACCAAAAAAAGAATGGGCTTAATTATAGGAGTAGATACCTTTGTTCAAATATTTGAAGAAAAATATTATAGAAATTTAAATGGAGGTATTTTAGAGGCATTTGGAATTTTATTAACTAGAGACATAAAAATATACCTGTATCCTTTTAAACAAAAAACAAAGCTGTTAACTAGTGAAAATCTGCCTATCCATTATAGAGTAAAACCTCTGTTCAATTACTTACTAAAAAACAAAAGAGTAATAGACTTAGATTATGATGATAGTATTCTGGGCATATTTTCTAAAAAAGTTCTGAATAAAATTAAAAAAGGAGATAAATCTTGGATAAAAGATGTGCCAAAAGGTGTAGATAAAATTATAAAATCAAAAAAACTTTTCGGATACAAATAAGATTAAACAGAAAATCTTAAACCAAATCTAATATACATAGCATTCTTGATAAGTGAATTAACATCATTTCTTTTAAATATTCCTAAATCAAAATCTAAACCTTTATAAATAGGAAATGTGGTTTGATATTCATAACCTAAACTCCATTCATTGTTTCTACTACCAGCACTGATACCAATAGTATTTTTCCATTTATCCAAAATTGGAAAAGTTCCACTCAAAGAAGATAAAAAAGTCATAGAGGTATCTATAGATGATGATTGAGAAACTTTAGGATAGACTATACTAGTAAGATTAGAAAAGATAAGTTTGTCAATAAAAATCTGATGAGAATAATTATAGATATCTTGATTAAAAGCAACATTACCCGAACTAATAAGCTTTGATAAAGTTAATGTAGACTGATTATTAAAACCTGCGATTTTATATTGATGAGTAGAAGTTAAATTTATCATTTGATAAGTATTATCTAATAACATACTATCAATTAAAGAATTATTTTGATGATACATAGGAGCATAAT
>CAXEHY010000018.1:0-14289 GCA_963996865.1 uncultured Flavobacteriales bacterium
ATAATACTATAACAAATGCTGCGTTATTTTTTGGTGAGACTAATACTGCTGGAGATTTTGTTTGGACACAAGATACTAGTAATGTTACTGGTGACACTGCAAATTGGCAAGTTAGTATAAGTAATCTTAATTGGGTAAATATAGATGTACTTGCTTTTCCTCCAGGAACAGAAATGGCAACAGAAGTTTCTGTAGTTTTACCAAATAATATTTATGATGGGACAAATACTACTGTTTTTATGTATTTTGATAATATTAATTCTTGTCTTGCGTTAAATTGTTCTTCACCTGGCAAATTTAGTTTATCAGTTCCTATAGCAGTGGGAGAGTCTGTGAAATTTGGAGCCATGGCAAACATTGATGATCAATGGAGCTTTGGTTTTACACCTAGCGCTCTTATATTAGATCAACATACGGATACAATCACTTATTTAAACCCTATGGCTGATCAACAAGCTTTAGAGATAGCGATTTCGAATGCATTATAAAATGCTTTAATATTTATTATTAACAGCTCCTTTAAAATAAAAAAGACCTCAATTAAGAGGTCTTTTACTTTGTAGCGGGGGCAGGAATCGAACCTACGACCTTCGGGTTATGAGCCCGACGAGCTACCGCTGCTCCACCCCGCGATATTAACAACAAATATAAGACATTAATTTATTTTTCATTGTATTATAATATGCTTTATTTTGCATAGATGAAACATAAGTCAGGATTTGTAAATATTATAGGAAAACCTAATGTAGGTAAATCAACATTACTTAATGTATTATTAGGAGAACAAATTTCAATAGTAACTCATAAAGTTCAAACTACTCGTCATAGGATACATGGTATTTTAAATGAAGATAATTATCAAATAGTTTTTGCTGATACTCCTGGTTTATTAGATCCTTCTTATTCTTTGCAGGAATCTATGATGAAATCAGTTAATTCTATTTTCAAAGATGCTGATATCATTCTTTTATTAGTTGATGTAAAAGATTATAATTTTGAATTTCAAGATGTTATTAAAAAAATATCTAATATTAAATGTCCTTTATTTATTATATTAAACAAAATAGATCTTGTAGATCAAAAAAGTGTTTTAGAAGCTATTAATTTGTGGTCTAAAAAATTACCTGCAGCTGATTTTTTTCCTATATCAGCTCTAAAAAAAAGAAATATAGATTTATTGTTAAGTAAAATTATTGATACTTTACCTCATGGACAGCCTTATTATGACAAGAACCAATTAACTGATAAGTCTGAAAGATTTATTGTAGAAGAAAAAATAAGAGAAAAGATATTAAATAATTATAAAGAGGAAATTCCATATTCTGTTCAAGTTGTTGTCGATACCTTTAAAGAGACAAAAGATTTAATTAAAATATATGCTATTGTTTTCACTGAAAGAAAATCACAAAAAACTATTATTATTGGGAAAAACGCAAGTGCTATTAAAAAAGTATGTATTGAATCTAGAGAAGATTTAGAAAAATTTTTTAAAAAGAAAATATTTTTAGAAACCAGAGTTAAGATAAGTGAGGGGTGGAGAAAAAATGATAAAAAATTACGTTCATTTGGTTATAATTAATTTATGAGTAGAATAGTTGCTATAGTTGGAAGACCTAATGTAGGGAAGTCTACATTTTTTAATAGACTTACACAGTCAAATCATTCTATTGTTGATAGTGTTAGTGGAGTCACAAGAGATAGAATTTACGGTAAGAGTCATTGGAATGGAGTTGATTTCTCGGTAATTGACACAGGAGGGTATAATTTAAGTACAGATGAGATTTTTAATCAAGAAATTAATGATCAAGTTCAATTAGCTATTAATGAAAGTGATATTATTATTTTTTTAGTTGATGCCAAATCAGGGGTAACTCCGCAGGATAAATATTTTTGTGATATTTTAAGAAAAATCAAGAAAAAGGTTTTTTTAGTTGTAAATAAAGTTGATAATAATAAAATGATAGACAACAGCTATGATTTTTATTCTTTAGGATTAGGAGATTATTTTTATATTTCAGCAAATAATGGTTTTGGCACAGGCGATTTATTAGATGAGGTAATTAAGTGCTTACCTGATGATGCTCAAGAAAATGAAAATGAAAAAATAACTTTTGCTATAGCGGGGAGACCTAATGTAGGTAAATCTACTTTTATTAACACATTAATAGAAAATAATAGAACTATAGTTACGAATATAGCCGGAACCACTAGAGATTCTATTTATGTTAATTACAAAAAGTTCGGTTATGATTTTCAATTAATAGATACAGCGGGGTTAAGAAAAAAAAACAAAGTAAATGAAGATCTTGAATTTTACTCCACTCTTAGAACTATAAAAGCTATTGAAAATTCAGATATTAGTTTTTTATTAATTGACGCTCAAAACGGCATTGAGTCTCAGGATCTTAATATTTTAAATATTATTTTAAATAACAATAAAGGTGTAGTTATTTTAATAAATAAATGGGATTTAATAGACAATAAAAATGAAATTAATATTGAAGATGAAAAACAGAAAATAATTGATAAAATAAAACCCTTTAGTGATATTTCAATTTTATTTATTTCTGCTTTAAAAAGGCAAAGAGTCCTTAAAGCAATAGATGAAGGTTTAGCTGTATATGACAGGAAAAATCAAAAAATATCTACAAGTAAATTAAATGATTATATTTTAAAAGTAGTTTCTGATTATCCTCCTCCAATGGTTAGGCAAAGGAGACCTAAAATAAAATATTGCACTCAAATTAAAAATTTACAATACCCTAGTTTTATATTTTTCTGTAATACTCCTAAAAATATTAAAGATCCTTATAAGAGGTTTTTAGAAAATAAGATAAGAGAAAAATTCAATTACAGAGGAGTGCCTATTAAATTAAATTTCAGACAAAAATAGTTTATATTTTCTTGAGAGCTTGCTCAATGTCACGCATAAGAAGGTTAGAATCTTCTAGTCCAATATAAATTCGGATTAAATTAATTGGCATTTTATGTTTGTAGTTTTGAGATTCATAGAGCGCGCATATTGGAAAAATTAAAGATTCATGCCCCCCCCATGAACATGCTATCAGGAAGTGATTTAAAGAATTACAGAATTTTTCAATTTTATTGATATTTTGTGTTTTTAGGATAATACTAAATAGACCTCCAGCTTTTTTCATTTGTTTTTTTGCCAATTCTATTTGTTTGTTTTTGCTATGCATAGGATATATTATTTTTTCTATTTTAGGATGGTTTTCTAGCACCTTGATTATATCATTAGCAGATTTATTTGATTGATCAACCCTTAATTTTAAAGTTCTTAAGCCTCTTAATATTAACCAGGCGTCATGTGGAGAAATAATACCCCCAAAAGTCATAAATTCTTTAGAGAATATATTATCTATTATTTTTTTATTAGCACATAATACTCCCGCTACCACATCACTATGACCAGAAATATATTTACTGGCAGAATGTATTATTATATCTATTCCATGTAGTTTAGGGTTTTGATATAAAGGTGAGCAATAGCTATTATCACATATTGTGATAATATTATTTTGTTTTGCTATTTCTGAAATTTTATTTAAATCTTGTATTTCAAAAGATATTGAATTCGGGCTTTCTAGATAAATAATTTTTGTATTTTTTTTAATTGCTTTTTTGAAATTATTTGGATTTTTTCCATTTATAAATGTAGTTTTTATATTAAATTTTTTTAGATATTCTGACAAAAGAAAATTAGTCCAACTATATGGTTTTTGAACACAAATAATATGATCATTGCTTTTAATTTGTGATAATATTGCCGCTGTAATTGCGGCGCATCCGCTGCTGAATATTATAGAATCTTCACATTTTTCTAATGCTGCCATTTTCTTTCTTAATATTTCAACAGTGGGATTTAGTCCTCTTGTATAGAAGTGATTTTCAAATTCTTTTTTTAAGCTTTTTCTTAATTTGTTTACAGAGTCAAAAGAGAAATTACTTGTTTGGAATATTGGAGGAGAAACGGCATTTAAATATTCATGCCTTTTTTCACCTAGTTCATTTAATATTTTAGATAGATTCATTTTAAGAAATATTAAAATGTTGTTTTATTATATCTACACAATCTAATTTTTCCCAAGTGAATGTTTCAGATGTAATTTTTTGTATTTTTTTATCGATATTAAAATCGAAAGTTTTTAATTCAGATTCTCTACCCATATGCCCATATGCTGCAGTTTCAGAGTATATAGGTTTTTTTAATTTCAATCTTTTGATTATGTTGTTGGGTTCTAAATTAAAGCAAGGCATATTTTGTATAGATTTCGCTATTTCTCCATCAGAAAACTTAATGTTACTTGTGCCATATGTATTTATATATAAACTAATAGGTTTGGCGATTCCTATAGCATAAGCTACTTGTACAAGAACTTTATCAGCAACCCCTGCAGCAATTAAGTTTTTGGCTATATGACGTGTAGCATACGCTGCAGAACGATCTACCTTAGAAGGGTCTTTTCCGGAAAAAGCTCCTCCTCCATGAGCTCCTTGTCCTCCATAAGTATCTACTATTATTTTCCTGCCAGTTAGTCCAGTATCTCCATGAGGGCCACCTATAACAAATTTCCCAGTTGGATTTATATGATAATTTTCTTCTCCAAATAATTTATTTATTTGGTCATTAAGTTTTCCTTGCACTTTTGGTATTAGAATATTTTTGATATCGGCAGTTATTTTTTTTTGCATTTTTTCATCTTCATCAAATTCATCATGTTGCGTTGAAATTACTATGTCTTTTATTTTGACGGGCATATGATCTTCATCATATTCTAAAGTTACTTGTGATTTTGCATCAGGTCTTAGATATGTCATTTCTTCACCTTTTTTTCTTATTTGAGCTAATTCAATTAAAATTTTATGAGACAAATCCAATGATAATGGCATATAGTTTTCATTTTCATTTGAAGCGTATCCAAACATCATTCCTTGGTCTCCAGCTCCTCCGGCATCAACACCTCTGTAAATATCTGGTGACTGCGAATGAATTCTATTTATAAAGCCGCAACTTTCATAATCAAATTTATATTCAGATTTATTGTATCCTATTTTTTTAATTGTGTTTCTTGCTACAGCTTCAACATCAACATAAGCTGTAGAAGTTACTTCTCCTGAAATTATCACTAACCCCGTTGTCACTAAAGTTTCACATGCTACTTTTGAATCGGGATCTTGAGCTAAAAAATTATCAAGTATGGCGTCTGATATTTGGTCAGCAATTTTATCAGGATGACCTTCTGATACTGATTCTGATGAAAATAAATATGACATATTTCTATTTTTTCACAAAAATAAAATTATTTAGTCAATTTTTGAGAAAATTGATTCTAGATTATTATTTGATTTTTTTAATTTTATGTCTTTTGTTATTTTTCCTTTGTCTATGATTATGCACCTAGTACATATTTTTTCTACTTCTTGTAATATATGAGTTGAAATTATAGTAATTCTATTTTTATGATTATTTGTAATTATTTTTCTTATTTCTATTAACTGATTTGGGTCTAATCCAGAAGTAGGTTCATCTAATAATAATATTTCAGGATCATGTAAAATAGCTTGCGCTAATCCTACTCTTTGTTTATAGCCTTTTGATAAAAATTTTATTTTTTTATGACTTTCTTTTTTTAGTTTCAGTAATTCCGAAGTTTCTTTTATTATTTTTTCTTTATTTTTTATTTTATGAATACTAGCAATATATTTTAAATATTCATATACGTACATATATTCATACATAGGGTTTTTTTCAGGCAAATAACCTGTTATTTGTTTTATATTTAGCCTATCTTCTTTGTTGTCAAATTCATTGATTAACACATCTCCTTTGTTTTGTTTTATAAAACAAGACATTATCTTCATTAAAGTAGATTTACCAGCACCATTGACTCCTAATAATCCGACAATTTCTCCTTTTTTGATTTTAAAAGAAATGTTGTCTAATATTTTTTTATTATTATATATTTTTGTTAAGTTTTTTATTACAATAGACATATAAGTTAAAATATTAACAAACTTACATTAAATTTGTTGTCAATGGAAGGTATTGTAATTAAATCAACAGGTAAAATATATGATGTTTTAATAGAAAATAAAATTTTTATAAAAGCGCGTTTGCAGGGTAAGTCAAGAATTTTAGATAGTATATTTACTAATCCTGTTGTTGTTGGAGATAGAGTTTCTTTGCTGAAAGATAATCATGATTATTTTATTGATAAAATTCTTACAAGAAAAAATTTTATAGTTAGAAAATCTGTAAAATTATCTAAGACGCATCAGATTTTAGCGTCTAATATTGATCAAGCTATTTTAATTGTAACATTAATAAAACCTTATACTACAACTAAATTCATTGACAGGTTTTTAGCGGCAGCGGAGATGCAAGATGTTGAGGTTGTTTTAGTATTCAATAAAATAGATTTGTATGATAAAGAATTGATGAACGAACTAGATAATCTTGTAAAAACATATAAAAGGATTGGTTATCAATGTTTTAAGTCTTCTTTTATTAAAGATGACAATAAAAACATTTTATCTTTAATTAATAATAAAATTTCTTTATTAAGCGGGCATTCTGGAGTAGGTAAGTCATCTTTAATTAATATTTTAAATAAAAATCATAATATAAAAACTTCTAATATTTCTGAATATTATGAATTAGGCAAGCATACTACAACATTTTCAGAAATGCATAAAGTAGGAAAAAATGGATTTGTTATTGATACGCCAGGAATCAAAGGATTTGGATTGATGGATTTTGATTTTAATACTTTAGGTTACTGTTTCAAAGAATTTGCAGATTTTAAGAAGAATTGTAGATTTAAATCTTGCAGGTGTATTAATGAGCCTGATTGTGGTGTTAAAAAAGCAGTTGAGTTAAGAAAAATATCAAGAAGCAGATATTTAAGTTATTTAAGTATCTTGGATGAAGATAATATAGTTAATAGAGGTAAATAAGATGAGAGTCATTATACAAAGAGTTTTGAAAGCTAGTGTTGAAGTTAATCAGAAAATTGTTTCATCTATAGATTCCGGATTATTGGTTTTGGTTGGTTTTGAACAAGATGAAGAGATAGAAGACTTGGCATGGTTATCAAAAAAAATTATTTCTCTTAGAGTTTTTCAAGATCAAAAAGATAAAATGAATTTGTCTTTAAGTGATATAGAGGGGGAAATTTTAGTTGTCAGTCAATTTTCTTTACATTCCTTGGTTAAAAAAGGAAATAGACCTTCATTTGTGAAAGCGTGTAATTATTTAGAGGCGCAAGATTTATATAATAGATTAATAAAAGTCATTAAACAATCTTTTAAAGGAAATGTTAGAGAAGGTGTTTTTGGTGCAGATATGAAAATAAGTTCAGTTAATAATGGGCCTCTAACTTTTTTTATTGACACAAAAAACAAAGAATAGTAATTAATTTTTTTCTTCTATTAGAAGAATTATATTATTTTTTTGCATTTCTATAATTCCGCTTTTTATTTCAAATTTTTCAATTTGCTTATCTTGTTTTTTGACTCTTATAATGCCTTTTGTTAATGATGATACAATTGCGGCATGTTTATTTAGCATTTCAAATTCACCTTCATCTCCTGGAACTTTCACTGAAGAAACTTTTCCTTCGAAAATTGTTTTAGTAGGACTTATTATCTGTAAAAACATATATTATTTAGTTTCTGATAATAGTTTTTCTCCTTTTTCAATAGCTTCGTCAATTGTTCCTACCATATGGAAAGCAGATTCAGGATATTTATCCACTTCTCCGTCCATGATCATATTAAATCCTTTAATAGTGTCTTGTAAATCTACGTATACTCCTTTTAGTCCAGTAAATGCTTCTGCTACATGGAAAGGTTGAGATAAAAATCTTTGTATTCTTCTTGCTCTATGTACTATTAATTTGTCTTCATCAGATAACTCTTCCATGCCTAAAATAGCTATTATATCTAATAACTCTTTATATCTCTGTAGAGTTTGTTGTACATCTTGAGCGCACTTATAATGTTCTTCTCCTACAATATCTGGAGATAAAATTCTAGATGTTGAAGATAGAGGATCAACAGATGGGAAGATACCTAGCTCTGCTATTTTTCTGTCTAATACCGTAGTTGCATCTAAGTGGGAAAATGTAGTTGCTGGAGCAGGGTCTGTTAAATCATCTGCTGGAACATATACAGCTTGCACAGAAGTAATAGATCCATTTTTAGTAGAAGTAATTCTTTCTTGCATAGTTCCCATTTCTGTTGCTAAAGTTGGTTGATATCCAACCGCAGATGGCATTCTGCCAAGTAATGCAGAAACCTCTGAACCTGCTTGAGTAAATCTAAAAATGTTGTCCATGAAAAATAAAACATCTTTTCCTTTTCCTTTTCCTTCTCCATCTCGAAAATATTCTGCTAAAGTAAGTCCAGATAAAGCAACTCTAGCTCTAGCTCCAGGAGGTTCATTCATTTGCCCAAACACAAATGCAGCTTGTGAATCTTTTAATTCTTGATAATTTATTTTAGATAGATCCCAGTCATTTTTTTCCATAGATTTTTTAAAATTATCTCCGTATCTTAAAATATTTGCTTCAATCATTTCTCTTATTAAATCATTTCCTTCTCTTGTTCTTTCTCCGACTCCAGCAAATACAGATAAACCTCCATGACCTTTAGCGATATTATTAATTAATTCTTGTATTAATACAGTTTTTCCAACTCCAGCTCCTCCAAACAGTCCTATTTTGCCGCCTTTAGCATAAGGTTCAATTAAATCTATAACTTTAATTCCTGTTGTTAAAACTTCAGTTGAAGTTGCAAGATCTTCAAATTTAGGAGGCTGTCTATGTATAGGTAATCCATTTGTTTTGTCTATATTTTTCATTCCGTCTATAGCGTCACCAGTAACATTAAAAACTCTACCACGTATATTTTCTCCAATTGGCATTTTTATAGGATAACCAGTTGGTTTTACCGAAAGGCCTCTGCTTAATCCTTCTGATGCATCCATTGCTATAGATCTGACAGTGTCTTCTCCTATATGTTGTTGACATTCTAAAATAATCTTTGATCCATCATTTTTCAACACTTCTAAAGCGTCATAAATATTTGGCAAATCATTTTCTGAATTTTCAAAAGAAACATCAATTACTGGTCCTATTATTTGAACTATTTTTCCTAAATTCTGGTCCATTTATTTTGTATTAAAAATTAATTGTTGCAAATCTAATATTTTTAATTTTTAATTTGCAACCAAAAAATAATATTTTTGAACAAGTTTTCAATATTAATAATTTAAGAATTGAAGAAATTTTTTTCAGCTGATAATTTTAAATCAGCATCAAATATTTTCGCTACAGTTGGCACCTTTGATGGATGTCATTTAGGTCATAGATCATTGTTTAATGATTTAAAAAAGTTTGCTTATGAAAATAACGCAAAAACTTTGATCTTTACTTTTTGGCCTCACCCAAGATCTATTTTATCTCCAGATTTTGATTTCAAACTTTTAAATAATATGGAAGAAAAAATTCAATTATTTGATCAATGTAATATAGATAATGTCATTATAGAGAAATTTAGTAGAGATTTTTCTAGAATATCTCCATTAAATTTTATTAGAGATGTTTTAATCAATAAATTAAAAATCTCTGGATTAGTAATTGGATATAATCATCATTTTGGGAGAAATAGAGAAGGCTCTTATACAGAGCTTAAAGATTACGCGGAAACATATGGTTTTAAACTTTATCAGTCATCACCTTATAAAAATAAAGGAGTCTCTATTAGTTCGACTAAAATTAGAAATTATATATCTCAAGGAGAATTAAAATTAGCTAACAGTTTTTTAGGTTATAATTATTTTTTCACAGGCAAAGTGATAAAAGGAGAAGGTTTAGGCGTGAAGATAGGATACCCAACTGCTAATATATTAGTTGCAGACAGCATGAAGTTAATTCCAAATACGGGTGTTTACGCGGTGAAATCTATTATTGATTCTAAAGAATATTTAGGAATGATGAACATAGGATATAGGCCTACCTTTAAGGGGAAACAAAAATCAATAGAAGTTAATTTATTTAATCTAAACCAAGATTTATATGATAGGGATTTAAAAATAAATGTTTTATATAAGATAAGAGATGAAATAAAATTTGACAACATTGAATTATTAAAGAATCAGATATCAAATGATAAAAAAAATATTTTATCTTTTTTGAAAAACAAATAATATGTATTCTTTTAAAAATTTTATTTTTTTGTTTATCTTTTTTTTATTTTGTTGTAACACAAATGAGATTAATGATTCTTGTGTTAATTTAATCGTTTTAGGAGTTGCGCAAGATGGAGGTTATCCTCAAGCAAATTGCGAAAAAAAATGTTGTAAGCAAACATGGTATAACATTGATGATCACAGGATGGTGGCATGTTTAGGGTTTTGGGATGAAAGCAGTAATCAAAAATGGATTATAGAATTAACACCTGATTTTAAGCATCAATTAAAGTTGTTGAATTTTGTCTCAGGAAATTATGACCCTTTAGATGGAGCTTTTATTTCTCATGCACATGTTGGCCACTATACTGGTTTAATAAATTTCGGAAAAGAAATAATGTTTACTTCATCAATAGATATTAATGTTATGCCGAGAATGAAATTATTTTTAGAAAACAATGCTCCTTGGGATCAAATTGTAGAAAATAAAAATATTTTATTAAAAGAAATGTCAGCGGATTCTATTATTGTTTTAAATGAAAACATAAGTATTAAGCCAATATTAGTGCCACATAGAGATGAATATTCTGAGACAGTTGGTTTTGTTATTTATGGGCCTTTCAAAAAAGTATTGTTTATTCCTGATATAGATAAATGGTCAAAATGGGATCAAGATATTTGTGAATTAATTCAAAATGTAGATTTAGCTTTTTTAGATGGAACTTTTTTTAATAACGGAGAATTGCCAAATAGAGATATGGCTGATATTCCACATCCTTTTATTACAGAAAGTATAGAATTATTTTCTAAATTATCACATGTAGATAGAGGGAAAATATATTTTATTCATTTTAATCATACTAACCCTGTCTTGTCTAATAGTTTTGATGAAAGTTTGATTTTAGATTTTAATATTTCTAGACAAAATGAAATTTTCAAATTATAAATAATTTATTTTAGTTTCATTAAGATTAATCAATAATTGTTTAAAATTTAATATTTAAACCTATAGTGTAGTTTCTTGTTGCTTGTGGAAAAAGACCAATCATGTCATATCCTCCTTCATGATTTTCTTTTGTATAAGGGTTTTCTTGTCTAGGGTCATAATTGTTAGAAATAAAACTATAAGACCATCCACTTGGTGTTACGTTAACGTCAAATAAATTATATATTTTTAAATTCAATTCTATGCTTTTAAATAATGCGGATTTTATTGAGTATATAAATCCAAGATTATTCATTAAATATTCATCTAACATTCTGTCTTGAGAAGAAGTGTTATCTAGATATTGTTTGCCTACAAATTTTGATTCAAGATTTACTTCCAAATTTGCACTTGGATGCAAGCTGAAAGTATTTGATACTATAGTCTGAGGGCTTAGAGCTATATTTGTATTATTATACTCTGTCATTTTTTGACTATTATTATCCCAGTTGTCTGTAAATTGAATATATCTTTTGATTTTGTTTTGAGATAAAGTTGCATTAAAATTATTAGAGATGTAATTTCCTTTGAAATCTAGTACAAGTTCTAATCCTCTTCTGTAGCTGTTTTTTACATTCATTCTTGTTTGCGCTCCAACATTATTTATTTCTCCAGTTAATATTAATTGGTTTTCATAATTCATATGATATGTATTTATAGATATAGATAATTTTTCATTTTTTATTTTATATCCTGCTTCTATATCAAATAATTTTTCTGCTTGCGGTCTACTTTCAGGAGATGAGTTAATATAATCATTTCTATTAGGTTCATTGTTTGCGATTCCTAAAGAAATATAAGAAAGTTGATTTTTATTAATTTTATGAGTAAATCCAATTTTAGGATTCATGAATTTTAGTTCTATATTTTGATTCTCATGAATGCCGTTAGAATTTAATCCGTAAAATTTATATGTTATATTTTTTTTATTTATTTCTAATAAGAATTTAAATTTTTCATTTACGTCATAATTTAATTTAATGAATCCGTTTAGTATGTTTTTCTCAGCATCATTATCATAAAAAAGATGTCTAATATTACTATTGCCGGCAAATTCCATCCATATTATTTCTCCAAAATGCCTACCTTCATATATGCTGCCGTTTAATCCTAGCATTATGGTTGTTTTTTTTATTCTATTTTTAGAATTTATCGTAAAACCTGAGAATGTATTATCTAGCCATTTTCTTGTTATTATGTCAGAGCTGTTTATAGTGTCATTGCCAATAATTATATTGTCCATTAAATAATCATTTAATATTTGATTTTCTGAGAACTGTTCATAATATCCATCTCCTAATGTTGAAAACAAAGATATGTTGATATTAAAATCTTTATAATCAACATTATGGTGTAATTGATTATTTATTTGAGTGTAGTTGTCTATTTGATTTTCATAATTATAAGGATTGTATGTTTTTAAAGAGTCTATATTAATATAATTTACAGGCACGCCATACCAGGCTTGATATGTTTCTTCTTGTCCTATAAAAGATATTAATTTAGTTGTGCTATTTTTTCCTATATGTCCTCCGGCAATATAAATAGATTTTAAATCACTATTAGCTTTGTCTATATATCCATCAGAATTTATACTAGATAAACGTCCGTCTAAAGTCCAATGTTTATTTATTATACCTGTTCCAAATTCTATTGTGTTTCTGAAAGAATTAAATGAACCAAATGAATTTTTAGAATTCAAATAAGATTCTTTTGTTAATGCTTTTGTTAATATATTTATATTACCGCCAAAAGAACCTTCTCCATATGTTGTTGTTCCTACTCCTCTTTGAATTTGTATAGATGTTGCTGAAGATATTATGTCTGGAAAATCAACCCACCAAACTCCCTGACTTTCAGCGTCATTTATAGGTATTCCGTTTATGGTTAGGTTGAGCCTTGTCATGTCACTGCCTCTTAATCTTAATGAAGAATATCCAATATCATTTCCGGCGTCACTATGAAATATAATTGATGGAGTAAAATTAAAAATTGCGGGCGCGCATTTGCCTAAATCTTGTTTTTCTATATCTTTTTGGTTCAATTCAGAGAATGTGTATGGAAAATTTTCTAGCGCTCTAGTGCCTAATACAGTTACTTCATTTATGTTTTTGTTAATAGTATCAGATTGCCCTTTTATAAATGTAAAAGGAGATAATAATAATAATAATAATAATTTCATTTCAATTAACACAAAACTAAGTATTTGTTTTTAAAAACAAATTACATATATCTTCTGCGTTTTTTAATCTTTTTTTTCCTGTTTTTTTTAATATTTTAAAATTTTTATTTTTTAATTCATGTAAATAAATATCAAATATTTTTTTTCTTTCGTTTTTATTTTCTCTTAATATGTCATATTGCCAAGTGATATCATTATTGCATAATATGTATAAATCATATTTTTGTTTATTTGTTTGTTCTATAATAAATGGATCACATTTTTTGTATTTGAAATTTGACCAAATTTTTATTGTTAAAATATTCGTATCATAAAAAATAATTTTATGTTTTGCTGAAATCGCTTTTTTTTCTTGTTTAATCTGCTCTCGAGCTATGATTGTCAAATCATTGTAATTATATTTTTTATCTAAATTAGAGAGATATTTTCTAGCATATTCTTTTACGAAAATAGTATTATATTTTTTTGCTAAGTGCTTACACGTTGCTGTTTTGCCAGTTGACTCTGGGCCAATAATTACAATTTTTTTAGTTTTTGTCTCCATTGTAAGTATCCGTATATTGCTAATATAGTATATATTATATATAGTATAGACGTGATATATAGATCTTTTGAAAGATAAAGATATATTGAAGTGACATCTATAATTATCCAATATATCCAGTTTTCTAAAATTTTTCTTGCCGCGAGAAAAGTGGTTATTAAAGCAAAGCTTGTTGTAAAAGAGTCTATTACAGGAGAGGATGAATTAGAAAAATTAATCAATAAAAATGCAATTATTATTGTTATTAATAATCCTGTAAATATTATTAAAAAATGGTTCACGTATGATAGCGATGTAATATTTATATGTTTTTTGTTATTCCATTTCCAAAATCCGTATATGCTCATTATTAAATAGAATATTTG
>CAXEHY010000019.1:0-15588 GCA_963996865.1 uncultured Flavobacteriales bacterium
ATCATCGTTTTATATGGATGAAACAGAAATAACAAATCTAGATTATTTAGAATATTTAAACTGGTTATCAAAAGTGTATGGCTCAACTTATGACAATGGATCTTATCCAGAAGTTTATTGGGCAGCTCTACCTGACACTTTAGTGTGGAGAGATAAATTAGCATATAACGAGCCATTAGTAGAATATTACCTAAGACATCCTGCTTATCATGATTACCCTGTAGTAGGAGTTAGCTGGGAACAAGCTATGGCGTACTGTGATTGGAGAACTGACAGAATAAATGAAAGAATACTAATAGATAATGGATATTTATGGGAAGATACAGAACAGGTTGACGAAGAAGTTTTCACTACCGATTCTTATCTATGGAACAGATATGACGGCAGGGTGAGAAGAGACTTACCTAATCTTAAATCTCCTGACATACATGACTCTGAAAGAAGACCTGGAAGAGATAAAACAGCTACTAGACGAGTACAATTAAAAGATGGAATATTAATTAACAGACTTAGACTACCAACAGAAGCAGAATGGGAATATGCAGCTCTAGGTCTTATAGGCAACACTGATGCTTCAAATATAGATGAAAGAAGAATTTATCCTTGGGATGGAGCTACCGCAAGAAATGGATCAAAAAGCAATAGAGGTGAAATTATGGCAAATTTTAAAAGAGGAAAAGGAGACATGATGGGTATAGCTGGAGATTTAAATGATCATTCTGATATTCCTGCTCCAGTTGGAACATATTGGGCAAATGATTATGGTTTGTATAATATGGCTGGTAATGTTTCAGAATGGTGTTTAGATGTTTATAGACCGATGCTTGAATCTGACGTCACTGACTTTAACTATTTTAGAGGTAATGTATATCAAACATGGGAAGAAGATGAAGATAGATTTAAAGTAGATAAAGATGATTTAGGTCAAATGAAGTGGAGAAATGTTACTAATAATAAACAATATAGAAATATTGATGATTTACAAAATAGAAGAAACTATGATGAAGCATACAATATAAATTTTTTAGATGGTGAAAGTGGGTCTCAATTAAAATGGGACAAACCTAATCAAATAAAAAGATCAAAAAATAAATGTACAGTATGTAATGATGGTAACGTGCCTTCAAGCAGTGACCCAAAAAATATCATAAATACTGATTCTGACGAAAATAAGAATTGCGTACAATGTGATGGTACGGGATTCGTATTAGTAAGCACAAATGACATGTATGATCAAAACTTCCCTGGAGGAAACAAAAAAGTAAGTTACGACGACAATGATCAAAAAATTCTAGTCCCAGTACAAGAAGGAGAATATTCTTTAATAAATGATGAATCACGTGTCATAAAAGGAGGTTCTTGGAAAGACAGAGCTTACTGGCTAGCTCCGGGATCAAGAAGGTATCTTCATGAAAATCAATCTACTGATTATCTAGGTTTTAGATGTGTCATGGACAGAGTTGGGCCAGCTACGAATAAATCAAAATCTCTGCAACGAAAGAATAGTGATTTAGGTAGGACAAAACCTATAAAAGCAACAGAAAAAACAAAAAGAAGAAATGATAGTCAGATAAAAAAATATCGTAGAGTAAATAAAAGAAAACAAGGACTTAATATTCCTTATTAAAAAAGCCCCGAAAGGGGTTTTTTCATGAAAAATCTAAACTTAATTTATAATAAATTTCTAGAAACTAAAAAAATATGTATTGATTCTAGAAAAGATTGTCAAAATTCTATATTTTTCGCAATACAAGGAGACAACTTTAATGGAAATAAATACGCTTCAGAAGCAATAAAAAAAGGAGCTGTACTTGCAATTATTGATGATAAAAAATATATAAAAAACAAAAAATATGTACTAGTTAAAAACTCTTTAAAATGTCTTCAACAATTAGCCAAACTACATAAAAAAAAATCTAATTTTAAAGTTATAGCTATAACTGGAACAAACGGCAAAACAACAACAAAAGAAATAATATATAATATTCTAAAATCAAAATTTCAAGTATCAGCTACTAAAGGCAACTTGAACAATCATATAGGAGTGCCCTTAACTATTTTATCTGCCATAAATACAAAACAAAAATTTCTAATAGTAGAAATGGGTGCTAATCATAAAAACGAAATAAAAAAACTTTGTGAAATAGCTGATCCAGAATACGGAATAATCACAAATATCGGTAAAGCTCATTTAAAAGGATTTAAGTCAGAAAAAAATATACTTATAGCTAAAAAAGAATTGTATGATTATATAAAAAAAATAAAAGGCAGAATATTTATAAATAAATCCGATATTAAGTTAAATAAAATATCAAAAAATATAAACAAAATATATTATAATAGTGAAAATATAATTTTAAACAAAATAACTAATAATCCATTCTTGACAATAGAATTAATAATCAATAATAATATTCATAAAATAAAAACAAAATTTATAGGAGAATATAATGTGAATAATATTTTAGCAGGAATATGTGTAGGAGATTTTTTTAATATTAACATGAAAAAAATATTAAAAAGTATAACAGAATATAAACCCAAAATCAATAGATCTCAACTAATAAAAACAAGCAAAAAAAACACAATTATATTAGATGCTTATAACGCAAACCCTACAAGCATGCATGCTTCTATACATTCTTTTAACAAAATAAAAACAAGAAAAGGCAAAATAGTAATTATTGGGGATATGATGGAGTTAGGTGATGCTACAAAAAAAGAACATTTCAATGTGATTGAAAAAGCAGAAAAAATGAACTTAGAAAACATTATTTTATGCGGTGAAATATTCTCAAATTTAAACAAAAAATTACATTCATTTAAGAGAAAAGATGATTTAGAGAGTTTTCTTAAAAAGAATGAAATGAAAAATAAAATGATCTTAATAAAAGGTTCTAGAAAAATGAAATTAGAAGATTTAACTAAATTATTATGATTTATTAATTACACCTCTAGATATAACTATTCTCTGAATTTCAGAAGTTCCCTCATAAATTTGTGTAATTTTCGCATCTCTTAACATACGCTCAACATGATATTCTTTAACGTATCCATATCCCCCATGAATCTGAATAGCTTCACTTGCTGTTTTCATCGATAATTCAGAGCAAAAAACTTTAGCCATAGCGCTTTCTATATCATAAGATAAACATTGATCTTTACGCCAAGCAGCTTTAAAGCACAATAACCTTCCTGCTTCTATTTCTGTAATCATATCACTTAATTTGAAAGCAATAGCTTGATGATTAGAAATAGGTTTGCCAAAAGCTTTTCTTTCTTTAGAATATTTTAAAGCAAGATCATATGCTCCAGAAGCTATACCTAAAGCTTGAGCAGCTATCCCAATTCTTCCTCCCGCAAGAGTCTTCATTGCTATTTTAAAACCAAGTCCGTTTTCCCCTAAAAGATTTTCTTTAGGCACCTTCACGTCATTAAACATAACTGAATTTGTGTCTGAACCCCTAATGCCAAGCTTATTTTCTTTAGGTCCTATTTCTACTCCCGCAAAATTTCTTTCTACTATAAAAGCATTAATGCCTTTATGTCCTAATTTATAATCTGATTGAGCTATAACTATAAAAACATCAGCAGTTTGCCCATTTGTAATCCAATTTTTTGTTCCATTCAATAAAAAATAATCACCTTTATCAATAGCTGAAGTTTTTTGAGAAGTTGCATCTGAACCAGCTTCAGGCTCAGATAAACAAAATGCTCCTAAATTTTCTCCTTTAGCTAAGGGGATTAAATATTTTTGTTTTTGATCTTCATTACCATATGTTTCTATAACTGAACAAACAAGCGAATTATTCACAGACATTATAACAGCAGTAGAAGCATCTATTTTGGCGATTTCTTCTATTGCTAAAACATAAGAAATAGTATCTAAACCTGCTCCTCCATAATTTGGATGTACCATGATTCCTAAAAATCCTAATTCTCCCAACTTTTTGACTTCTTCTTTAGGAAACTGCTGATTTTCATCTCTATCTATGACCCCAGGCAATAAATAATTGTTCGCAAAATCTCTTGCTGCCTGCTTAATAATATTATGTTCTTCTGATAAACCTAAATTCATTTTAAATAATAAAAACAAAAATAAGGTTTTTAATTAAATTTAGTATATGAAAAAATACAAAGTTATTGGAATAATGTCTGGAACATCGTGTGATGGTTTAGATATAACATATTGTGAATTCTATAAAAACAAAATCTGGAATTATAAAATCACACATTGTGAAACAATAAGATATGATAAGATTTTAATAAAAAAAATATCTAAAAAATTCTCACACATAAATGAAGAATTATTAAGTCTTGATAAATATTTCGGAGTTTTTATAGGCGAACAAATAGTGTCATTTATAAAAAAACATAAAGTTAATGTTGATTTAATATGTTCACACGGACATACCGTTATACATAATCCAAACAAAAAAATTACTTTCCAAATAGGTTGTGGAAAAAAAATAAACAGTATAACTGAAATTAAAACTGTAAGTAACTTCAGGGTTCAAGATGTGGAATTAGGAGGACAAGGAGCTCCTCTTGTTCCCGTAGGAGATCATCTGTTGTTCAATAAATATAAATACTGCCTTAATCTTGGAGGCTTCGCTAATATATCAGAAAAAAATAAATCAAATATTATTGGTTATGATATATGCCCATGCAATATAATATTAAATTTTTATGCGCAAAAATTAGGATTTGAATTTGACGACAAAGGCAGTTTAGCATCTAAAGGAAAAATCAATAAATCTTTATTACAAAAATTAAATAACTTAAAATATTATCATACAAAAGGGCCTAAATCACTAGACGTGTCATGGGTTAAAAATAATTTTTCTCCTATTTTACACAGGTATAAAATAGACCCAAAAGACAAGTTAGCGACTATCACAAAACATATAGCTGTCCAAATAGCCAAATGCGTAAAAAATCAAAAAACAATAATTTCAGGAGGAGGAGCTTTTAATGAAAATTTAATAAAAATATTAATTGAAGAAAGCAACTCTAAAATAATTATTCCAAACAAAAAAATTATCAATTATAAAGAAGCTATGATATTTGGTTTATTAGGTGTTTTAAAAATTAGAAACGAAATTAATTGTTACAAATCTGTGACTGGAGCAATAAAAAACAGTGTTGTTGGCGTAATTAATTATGATTTGTAAGGATTTTTTTTAAAAAATAATTAATATTGTATCTTATGACAGATTATCTAACAAAAATTATATTAGGTAATAGTATTCAAGACTATATAATATTCGCATTAATCATAATAACTGGCCTAGTATTGAAAAATATAATTATAAAAAGTTTTTCCAATATTATATTAAAAATATCCAAAAACGATAAAGATAAAGTTTTAAAAACTTCCACAGAATATAAATTTGAAAACAAAATGCAACTTAACAAATACATAAGAAAACCTATGAATTTGTTTATTATGGCATCTGTAATATTTTGTGCCTTTTCGAGAATATCTTTTCCTTCATATTGGAATATTCCGACGAAAGATGAATTTGGTGTTAATATGATTTTAGATAAATCATTTTCATTAATATTTATTTTTTCAATTTTTTGGATATTAATTAAATTGTCAGATTATATAGGGTTTATATTTACAAAAAGAGCAGAAAGAACAGAAAGCAAGCTAGATGATCAGGTAATACCTTTTGCTATAGATGCAATAAAAGTTATAATTGTAATTTTTGGTGTAATAACAGTTATAAGTAATGTTTTTTTGGTGAATATAACAGCTCTAGCCGCAGGATTAGGTGTCGGGGGAATAGCTGTAGCAATGGCTTCAAAAGAAAGTCTAGAAAACTTATTTGGCTCTTTTACTATATTTTTAGATAAACCTTTTACTGTAGGAGATGTTGTTACTATAGGAAATATCACTGGCAATGTAGAAAAAGTAGGTTTTAGAAGCACAAGAATTAGAACTTTTGACAGAAGTTTAGTGACCGTTCCAAATAAAAAAATGATAGATGCGGAATTAAACAATTTAGGATTAAGACCTGTGAGAAGAGCAAAATTTATTGTGGGTTTAACTTATGATACATCTATTGATCAAATTAAAAATATTGTTGAAGAACTGCAATCTTATTTAGACAAACATGAAAAAACCAATGATGAAACAAAAGTAAGATTCATGGATTTTGGATCTAGCTCTTTAGACATAATGGTGTTATATTATATAAAAAACCCTAGCTGGGATGAATTTGTGAATATAAAACAAGAAATTAACTTTGAAATTATGCGTATCATAAAAAAACATAATAGTGATTTCGCATTCCCTTCGGCAACAATTTATCATAAAAACGAATAAATGTACACATTAATGTTAATAATATTTATTCTAGGTTATTTTATAATAGCTCTTGAACATCCTTTAAAAATTGATAAAGCAGCTCCAGCCCTTATTATCGGTTCATTAAGCTGGACAATATTAATGCTCGGCATAGATGGGATTTTCCCCAGCCAAGATTATCACTTTATAATTCATGAATTAAAACATCATTTAGTAGATATTGCTGAAATATTATTCTTCTTGCTTGGAGCAATGACAATAGTAGAATTAGTTGATGCTCACCAAGGATTTAAAATAATAACTGATAAAATAAACACAAAAAATAAAATAAAATTAATTTGGATCCTTTCAATAATAAGTTTTTTCTTTTCAGCTACATTAGACAATTTAACAACCGCAATAGTAATGGGAGCTTTATTAACAAAAATCATGAAAGATAAAAACGATTTATGGTTTTTTGGTGGTGTAATTATAATTGCCGCAAACGCGGGAGGCGCTTGGTCCCCTATTGGTGATATAACAACAATAATGTTATGGATAGGTGGCCAAGTATCAGCTTTAAATATTATAACATCAATTATAATACCTAGTATAGTATGCATACTTGTGCCATTAATAATAATTAGTTTGACCATGAAAGGAGATGTTACAATTGTAGAAAAAAACACTTCAATTGAACATATAAAAAACCCAACTTCTAAAATTGAAAGAAATCTAATTTTTTATATGGGTGTTTTAGGGCTACTATTTGTTCCTGTATTTAAAACTATAACTCATCTGCCTCCTTATCTGGGCATGCTTCTATCTTTAAGTGTTTTGTGGTTAACAACTGAAATTTTACATAGAAGTAAAAACCATGAACAAAAATCAAATCTAACTGTAATTCATGTTTTAAAAAAAATAGACACTCCCACAATTTTCTTTTTTTTAGGAATATTATTAGCTGTATCAGCGCTACAAACAGCGGGACATTTAGATCAAGTAGCTATTGCTTTAGATAAATATTTTGAAGGAAATATATATTATATAAACATAATTATAGGAATACTGTCTGCTATAGTTGATAACGTCCCGTTAGTTGCGGGAGCGATGGGAATGTATTCAATGGAAATTTTTCCACAAGATCATAATTTTTGGGAATTTTTAGCTTATTGTGCCGGAACAGGAGGAAGTGTGCTAATTATAGGATCAGCTGCTGGAGTAGCAATGATGGGAATACTGAAAATTGATTTTATATGGTATATGAAAAAAATATCTTTACTTGCATTTATTGGATATATTGCGGGATGTTTAACATATATATTATTAAACCCTTTATAACATAATTTTATTAAATATGACACAAAACAATATTGTTTACACTGAAGAAACTTTAACTATTTTTGAATTAATAACAAGCACAGGAACTGCAGGTATTATAATAATCTGCATACTATTTATTCTTTCTGCAATATCACTATATGTATTCTTAGAAAGATATTTATCAATAAAAAAAATTGATAAAAATGATCAAAGTTTTATCCAAAAAATAAATGAACTAATAAAAGAAAACAAATTAAAAGACGCTGAAGATCTTTGCGAGAATACTGATAATGTTATATCAAGATTAATAAATAAAGGACTAAAAAGAACACATAGACCTTTAATAGAGATAGAATCAATGATAGAAGGACAAGCAAGTATTGAAATAAGTAAAATAGAAAGCAATCTCGCCTATTTGGCAACAATATCTGGAGCTGCTCCTATGATCGGTTTTTTAGGAACAGTTATAGGCATGATTCTTGCTTTTCATGAAATGGCAAATGCAGGTGGAAGTAATGTTGACATACAACTTTTGTCAACTGGTATTTATACAGCAATGATAACGACAGTTGCTGGTTTAATTGTAGGTATAGGATCTTATATTGGATACAATGTATTAGTGTCAAAAGTAGCAAAAATTGTATTAGATATAGAAACGCAAACTATTGGTTTTATTGAAAATATAATAGATAAACGTAATGAAAGTAAAAAGAAGAAATAAAATAGATCCTAATTTCAATATGTCTTCAATGACTGATATTGTGTTTTTACTTCTTATATTCTTTATGCTTACGTCTACTTTAGTTAGCCCTAATGCTTTAAAATTATTACTTCCTAAAAGTGAATCTAAAACAATAGAGCAAACTACAACTTCTGTATCAATTGATTCTTTATCAAATTTTTATATTGAAACAACAAAAATAGATGAAGAAAATATTGAAACAGAATTAATCAAAATACTATCAAGTAAAGAAGATCCTGGCATAATATTAAATGCTCATAAAAACACTCCTGTTAAACAGGCAGTTAAGATAATGGATATAGCGTATAGAAATAATTATAAAATAGTTTTAGCAACTAATCCAAAATAATTTGTATGGATAATAATATAAAAAAATCCTCATTAGGATATACTGTTATTGTCCACATAATTTTAATTATATTATTTTGCATTATTGGTCTTACTTACATAACACCTCCGCCACAACCTAAAGGAATAAGTATAAATTTTGGATATTCAAATACTGGAAAAACAAATACTCAGCCAGAAAAAAATAATAAAATTAAAAATATTCAAAAAATTCAACCTATCAAGAAAAAAAATGATGTAAAAAATGATATAATAACACAAGAAAAAGAAAAAAATCCTGAAATAAAAAAAGAGAAAAAAATTGAAAAAGAAATTAAACAAGAAGATGTAAAAAAAGAAGAACTACGAGAAGAGCCAAAAGAAGAAGCGAAAGAAGAGCCGAAAGAAGAAAAAATAATTGATGAAAAATTATTATATAAAGGTGACAAAGAAAACTCATCTACAACGCAAGGAGATGAAATGTCAAATAAAGATAAGGGGTCAGAAAAAGGCAAAACAAATACCAACGATATAAAAGGAGAGGAAGGATCTGGAGGCAAAAATATTAATTTAGGAAACAGACAAGCCCTATCTCTTATGAAGCCAACAAATAAATGTAAAAAAGAAGGTATTGTTGTTGTTAAAATTAAAGTTAATACCAATGGAACAGTATATTGGGCTAGTGGAGGAGTAACTGGTAGTACTATCTTTGATTTTTGTCTTATCAAAGAAGCAGAAAAAGCAGCTAAGAAAACAACTTTTGTCTCAATAAATCCAAATGAAGAAGATCAAATTGGAACAATAATATATCATTTTAAATTAAAATGAATTATAAAGAAACATTAGATTTTCTTTATTCAAAATTGCCGATATACCAAAGAACAGGAGAAGAAGCGTATAAAAAAGATACGAAAAACATAAAAATAATATGTAATCATATTAACAATCCTCATGAAAAAATTAAATTTATCCACATAGGGGGGACAAACGGAAAAGGATCAACTGCTAATATATTATCTGAAATTTTAAAAAAACAAAAACTGAAAATAGGTTTATATACCTCTCCTCATTATCAAGACTTTAGAGAAAGAATACAAATAAATAATAAAAAAATTGATAAAAAATTTGTAACAAATTTTATTCAAAAAATAAATCCAATATTTAAACAAATAAATCCTTCTTTTTTTGAAGTTACCGTTGCATTAGCATTCTATTATTTCTATAAAAAAAAAGTAGATCTTGCTATTGTTGAAGTCGGACTTGGCGGCAGGTTAGACTCAACCAATATAATAAACCCTATAGTTTCGGTGATAACAAATGTCAGTTTAGATCACACAAATATATTAGGAAATAATATCAAAAAAATCGCATATGAAAAAGCGGGGATAATAAAAACCGCAACTCCTGTTATTATTGGAAGAAAACAAAAAGAAATAAAAAACATATTTATTAATCAAGCAAAAAAAGAAAACTCAAAAATAATCTTCGCTAAAAATTATAATCTTAATATAAAACCCAAATACCAAAATGAAAACATAAATACTGTTATTAATATACTAGAATTATTAAAAAATCAAGGATATAACATAAAATTAAATACTATTATATCAAAAATAGACAAAGAAAAAGAAGTTATAGGTAGATGGAATATAATAAACACAGCTCCTCTAACTATTATGGATAGCGCTCATAATATAGATGGAATTAAAAACATAATTAAAGAAACACATAATATAAAACATAAAACTCTACATATTGTATTTGGATGTTCGAATGACAAAAACGTAAAAAATCTTTTAACTATTTTACCAAAAAAAGCAAAATATTATTTTTGCCAAGCTAATGTGATCAGATCATATAGTTATAAAAAATTTGCAGAATTAGCAGCATCTTTAAAACTTAGTTATAATCTTATAAAAGACCCTAAAAAAGCGCTAAAACAAGCAAAAGATAACGCAACAAAAGATGATTTAATAATAATCTTTGGCAGTATATTTATAATTGGAGAAGTTTTGTAAAAATTTTGTGATATCTAGGTTTAAATATATATTTGTAATCCTTTTTGGGCGATTAGCTCAGTTGGTTTAGAGCACCTGCCTTACAAGCAGGGGGTCACTGGTTCGAATCCAGTATCGCCCACCAAAAAGAAACCCACTTATTTAGTGGGTTTTATTATTTTAGCAACAATGAAATTATCAACCTTACTATTTAGTGGAATATTATTTCTTTCATTAATGTCATGTGAAAAAAATAATACTTGTATCGATTCAACTCAAATTAATGACTCTATTGTTTGTACAGAAGAATATGACCCTGTTTGTGGTTGCGACGGGAATACATATGATAATGATTGTTATGCGGATAAAGCCGGTGTGACTTCTTATGTTGCTGGAGAATGTTCTGATTAAATTATAACTGATCTAATTTTCTAAAAAAGTTCGAAACTGGGACCGAGAGGTCCGCCAAAAAGAAATCCATTTTATTTTCTAAGGATTTGCACTCTATACATCAACTCTTCTACTCGTTTTACTTGAATCTCATTTAATTCATAAAGCATATTATTTCGTAAATGCCAATATAACATACCATGAGCTGCCCATTGAATATAATATGGAAATAATTCATTTTCTTTTTTACCTAACGTCCTGACTAATTCATATTCATTTTTCAAAGCCTGCATTAAATCCTTTTGAAGAATATTATTTTTAAAACAAAATCCGTTAATAGCCATTCCTAAATCAAAAAGTAAAGTTTCATAGGAGAACTCTTCAAAATCTATAATTGCTCTTAATTTATTACCATTAAATATAGTATTATCAGGAAAACAATCTCCATGAACAATTCCTTTAGGTAAATCTATTGATATATAGCTTTTTAAAAAATTTGTTTGTTCTTCAAAATATTTAAAAATTTTCGGATACTGAAATTTAGCTTGCGGGAATTCTTGAATTATATCTAGGCAGTTATCAATTGACATAGAATTTATTTTTTTGTAATTATCATTTACCGGCATAATAGAAAGTGACCCTACTGCTTTGCCAATTTCTCCAGCTGTAAATCTATTTAATTCAGGATGTTCTCCGTGAATAAAATCACTCAATAGACTAGTCTGATTATTAAGAGCATGTATATAATTACCGTGATTGTCAACTATAGGATATGCGGTTGGAAAATCAATTTGCTTTAAAGCTTTCATCAACAACAATTCTTTTTTCACATTTTCTTCAGACAACTGTTTATATGAACGAAACAAAAAATCTCCTTTAGTTGTAGTTACCTTAAAATTTTCGTTAGAATATCCAAACGATAAGTTTTCATAAGACAGATATTTGCCTAAAGTATATTTTTTTAAAATATGTTGTACATCTTTTGCTGTTGTCGTGATTCGTACATGACCTGCCATTAATACATTTTTTATATAACAAACTTATAAAAAATATTAAAAAATTATTTTTGTTTTTTTTTTGGCACAGAGTCAAATCCTTGTCCTCCCCAAGGCTGACATCTTATTAATCTTTTAACCCCTAATAACAAACCTTTTAAAAACCCCCATTCTCTAATCGCTTCTATCATATATTGAGAACATGTAGGAGTATAACGACACCTCTTAGGAATAAAAGGAGATATGATTTTTTGATAAAATTTGATTAAATAAATAAATAAATAAGACATAAATATAAAATAAAAAAGCCCAATAAAATGGGCTTTTTTATTATAAGTTATAAGTTAAATTATCTTCTTCTCTTTTTCTTTTTAGCTTCTTTTCGAGCTTTAACTTCTTCTTTATACTGATTAGTTCTCTTGTATGATTGCTCATAAGTATAAACAGTATCTAATGCAGGAGCGTCATTTGGCTCACTGAATACTAATAAAGTTATAGTATCTGTACTTGAATCTTTATATTTATCAGAAGCTGTTAAAGTAAATACGAATTCTCTGTAACCTTCTTTATACTTAACCTTAGCTAAAAACGAAGCTACTTTCTGATTTTTATCAATTAAAGTACCGCCATCTCCACTAACTTTCGCCCATCTATAAGATATAGAATCTCCATCTTCATTATGATTGTTATCATAAACACGAGAATCTAAAGCTACACGAATCGTGTCAGTCTTAGGATCTTCATCATGAACTATAATCTGTTTATGTTTTAAAGCATCTATTCTTAAAGAATCTAAATAAGATTGATGCTTCGCTTCCTCAGCAGCTATTTCATCTGCTAAATCAGATGCGTTTTGCTGTGGAATCATAACACATTGCCAATAACAAGCAGCTATTGTAAGGACCGTTAAAACACCAGTTAAAGTTCTAAATGTTTGATTTTGAAACCTTTCCATATAATTATTTTTTGTTTAAGCTCAGCAAATTTAAAAAATAATATTAATTTTTAAGTGTTTTTTATGAGTTTTTCTTAATAGTAATACCAGACAGGACAATCAGATGATCCTTTATTTTTCATTCTTTCACCATTACAATCTAAATTAAGTTTTAACTTAATTTCAAAAGTAAGTCCTCCATATCCAGAAGAAACTGGTATTTCTGTTAAAATATAAGTTTGAACAGGTAAAGAAGGAAGCCCTATTCCAAAAACAGCACTATAAGTATCGCCTATGTCATCTAAACCTAAAAAATCTTGAAAAGAAACACCAGCAGTGGCTACTAAATTGAAATTATTTTGATATTTTTTCCCATTATATCGACCAAAATCAAAATTTGTCAAAATAATATTTTTTACACTTGTAGCATTATAAGATTGTAAAGATTGCAACTCTTTTCTAAAAACAACAGACGCGCTTCTAATAATTTCATAAGCGCTTGGATTATTTTTCAATAATGAAAGAAAATTAAATGTTAATTTCATAGGATGATTGACGTTATCTTGATAAAAAGAATAAGTAGATAAACTTTGAAAATGATGTACAGCAACACCTAAATCAAAATTATAAAATTCACATCCTGTAATTACTTTCAAAAAGCCCGGAAGCTTGGTTGAAGGGGTCCCTGAACAAGAAAAATTATTTACGTTAAAACCTGCGCTTACATCTGTACTTCTATATGGTAAAACTGGAAGAATATTATTAGCTAAAATAACCGGTCCTAAAACGGGATCTATCTGATTAGAAAATATCAAATTATCATCAAAATCTATTCTAGTATGATCTACTTGAAAAGCCATAGAAAACTGTAAAGAATTAGATCCCAAAGAGCTTGAAAACCCTGTCATTAAAGCAAGTTTATTAGTAGAGTAATTAGATTCTCCTTCCTGACTATTTAAAACAAAAAGACCTAAATTAAGATTAGTTGGCCTACTACCACCTCCTAAATTAAAATTTTTATCTAATGTCATAAGATTAGCATGTAAAGCTTTAGGACTAGTCACAACCCATTGCTGTCTATGATGAACTTCCACGTGATATCTACAATCACGACAAGCTTGAAATCCTGCATATGCTGGATTTATATAAATATTTGGAGATAAAGAAACAAAAGATATATCCTGAGCATGCACCTGAATACTACCTAAGAAACATAATAATATAATATAAAAAACTCTCATTATCTAATTAAAGTTATAGTCCCTCTTCTTTTACCTGGCCAAGACTCCCCATTACTAAATATAGCCTTATTTACAACATAATAATATACTCCAGAAGGAACTAATTTATCTTCATCTTTATATGTCCCGTCCCAAGACTCAACAGGACTGCCATCTTCATCTAATAAATCTGAACGCCATAATAAATTACCCCACTTGTCATAAACTGAAATATCGTATAACACTAAAGATTTACCCTTAGGTAAGAAAACTTGAGCTTCACCATCATTATATTCAGGAGTAAAAGCATTAGGTAAAAATAATGAAGAAAAATAATTATTGTTTACGTCTTCACAAATAGTATCTGAACATCCTAAAGGTGTCTCTAATACCAAACAAACACGATAATCTCTGCCTAAATAATCAGAATTAGACCCAAAAGCATGTATAAAATCATAAGTGGAATTATATTTTACACTATCAATCCACCATTCAAAACGCCAATCATCAAGATCAGGATGTAAAGTGTCTAAAGGTATACCTGAAGTTAAACTCACCATACTTCCATCTGCGGAAAAATACATCTCTCCTGCTTCTATTCCCCAAATATTAGTTATTATATCTTCATAATAAATATTTGGAATTGGTGTCGCGTCTACTTCAATGTTATTTGGATAAGTATATGCGGACTCACAACCATTTTCAGTAACTACCGTTAATTCAATATCATAAATCCCCTCATAAAATAAAAGATTAACAGGTTCACAGTTATAAAAAGAAGGTGTAGGTGGAGGGGGATTTAAATTATCTAAAGATGTAAAATTCCATTCACAAATAATTATACTATCACCGATGCCAGGATACGAATAATTAATCAAATCAATATCTAATATTTCACATCCATTATAAGCATCTGGTTCAAAATTAACATAAGGTCCTTCATATATAATAAAAGAAGAAGAATAAGTATCTGAACAACCATAGATATTAGTTACAGTTAATGATGGATTATAAGTTCCAGGATTCAAAGTGTCTGTCCAAGGATTATCATTTCCTCTATGAAAAGTGCCTGTTGTTTCTAAATACCATTCATAGTCAGTTGGATTTGGCTCACAAGTTGACGACGGATCAAATGTAACAATAGTTTCATCGCAAGGTGTTCCATCGAAATATATATCAAAATATGCATCAGGAACAGGATTAATGATAATAGTTTGATCTAAACTAGCAACACAATTATGTTCAGAAGTAACTTGCAGGCTAACTATATATGACTCTGGAGGATTAGGACAAATCTCATCATTATAATTATGTGTAGTATCACCATCAGAAAAAGGAGGATTTTGGATAAATGTATCAAATTTA
>CAXEHY010000020.1:0-5564 GCA_963996865.1 uncultured Flavobacteriales bacterium
AACTAATATAAATATTTTTTTCATTTTCTACTATAATTTGGTGCTTCTCGAATTATATTAACATCATGAGGGTGATTCTCTATAATACTCGCAGAAGAAATTTTAATAAATTTTGATTTTTTTAATTTTTTTATATTCTTTGAGCCAGAATAACCCATCCCTGATTTTAATCCTCCTGCCATTTGATGTATTACTTCACTCACACTGCCTTTATAAGCCACTCTACCTACAACTCCCTCTGGAACTAATTTTTTAGCATCTGTTTCAAAATTTTGAAAATATCTATCTTTCGAGCCGTCATGCATAGCTTCAACAGACCCCATCCCTCTATATGTTTTGAATTTTCTGCCTTGAAAAATTATTATTTCTCCTGGAGCTTCCTCCGTTCCTGATAACAAAGATCCTAACATGACAGAATCTGCTCCAGCTACAATAGCTTTAACTATATCTCCAGAATACCTAATTCCACCATCAGCTATAATTCCTATAGATTGATCTTTTACAGAATCAGAAACTTGCATGATAGCTGATAATTGAGGAACTCCTACGCCCGCTATTACTCTAGTAGTACATATTGAACCTGGACCTATACCAACTTTAATACCATCTACCTTTAACTTCTCCAATTCTTTTGCAGCTTCTCCAGTCGCTATATTTCCTACTATGATATCAATATCAAATTTTGATCTTACAGATTTAACTAATTTAAAAACATTTAAACTATGAGCATGCGCAGTATCTATAATTAAAGCATCTACCCCAGCATTAACTAAAGAACTAGCTCTTTCAATAGAATCAGAATCAACTCCTATTGCTGCCGCAACCATTAATCTCCCAAATACATCTTTAGAAGCATAAGGTCTATCTTTATTTTTAATAATATCTTTGTAGGTTATTAAACCTTTTAATTTGTTTTGTTTATCAACAACAGGCAGTTTCTCTATTTTATTTTTCTTTAAAATATTTTCCGCAGAATAAATCTTTTTTAAATCAATTGTTATTACTTTTTTTGTCATTAAGTCTTTAACTGACTTAGATACATTATTTTCAAATCTTAAATCTCTATTAGTTAATATACCTGTTAAAATATTATTGTCATCTACAATTGGTATCCCTCCTATGCCATTATCAATCATTATTTTTAACGCATCAGACACCAAAGCATCATCTTTTAAAACTATGGGATCTAAAATCATACCACTTTGAGATCTTTTAACTTTATTAACTTCATCAGCTTGATGATCAATTGATAAGTTTTTATGTAAAACACCTATACCTCCCTCTTGAGCCATAGAAATAGCCATTTTAGCTTCTGTTACTGTGTCCATAGCTGCAGAAGCAAAAGGAGTTTTCAGTCTAATGTTTCTTGAAAAATTAGATGTAACATCTACTTTATTTGGGACTACATCAGAAAACGCAGGAAGAACCAAAACATCATCAAATGTTAAACCTTCACTAATAATTTTTCTTTTATTAACCATAAAAATTTGGCGAAAATAACAATTTTAATCAAAAATATCAATGAAAATCTTATCTAATAAGATAAATAGATCCAGATGTATTATATATATTATTTTCAGGAAAATTAAAAACTAAATCATAAAAATATACACCAATAGGCGCATGCCCCCCTTTTATCAAACCATTCCAACTAATATTTTTATCAATACTATTAAAAATAATATTACCCCATTTGTCTAAAATATTAAAACAATAATATGATATGTCACCAGCTCCCTCTATGGAAGGTCCGAAAAGTTCATTTTTATTATCACTATTTGGCGAAAATGTATTTGGGAAAAAAACCAAAGGAGGCTGTTGTAAACACACTTTATTTGAAAAAGAAGTATCTTGAAAGCCATGTGCATTATTAAAATCTTCTATAGCATACAAATAGAAACATGATCTTCCATAATCTTGAAGCTCAAAAGGAAAATAATTATTATCTATATTTAAAATATCATTATATACATTATTAATATTTGTAAATATATTATACCTATCTACACCATCAAAAAACCCTTCATAATTATTCCATGTAAAATATAAATTATCTTGATAATTCAAGTTTAAAGTATTAGCTACACTTGTATCTGATAAAAATGAATGAGACGGTAAAATATAGCTATTTCCACACTTATCTACAGGAGACAAATAATAATAATATGTGTTGTCAAGTACATTATAATCTGTAATAGACAAATCTAAAGAATCAAAAGCAATTGTAATATGTTTGTAAAAATCTCCATTCTCTACTCTCTTATAAACTTCTATTTCATCTATATCAACAAAATTATTAATATGATATTTTATTTTAACACTATCTAAATTATTTATTGATCTTATATAAAGAAATTCTGGTATTTCAATGTTAGTTGTCTGAATAAAAAAATTATTTGATCTAGACAAAGAATCATTTTGATCATACGCTGCTATTGTAAAAGTATAATTGGAATTATAATCTATATTATATGTATAATACAAATAATAGGAATTAAAAGAGGTGTCTAAATGATCAAATGTCAAATTAATAATTGTATCAAAAAATAACTGTTGATTCTCTGTTCTAAAACCTTGAATAAATAATTTATAACCTAACATGTTATCCATAGAATATTTATTCCAAGAAATATCACAATATTTTGCGCATAAATTATAATTAACCTCAGAATAAATAGTCGAATGAGGTTCACTTCTAGAACTATTATTTTGATTACTGTCAAAAGCAACAATACTATATTTTTGAGATGAATATATAGCATTAGATTGAGTAGTTTTATAATAAGTATTATTGATTCCGTTCACAGTATCTAAAGGAACCCAGATATTATTAAGATCATAATAATATATTATATATCCCACGACATCTAAAGAATGATTAGTCCAATAAATTTCAACTTGACTAGACACAGAATCAACAGACAAATAATTAATAGTTGGAGGCAGAGGGCTTATTTCACTATACAACTGTACAGTGAAAAATAAGCAAAATATAATTAATACACGTTTCATAAAACTAATATCTAAACATATAAATAATATAAATTATTGCTAATAATGACAAATTATTTATTCTCATACACAAAGCATGTTAAAAAGTTTTAATATTATAACACCTAACTTTAATAAAATTTTAATAAAATTAACAAACAACTTGTTTAATATGAAAAAAGATAAAAAAATATTTGAATTAATTAGAAAAGAACATAAAAGACAAATCGAGGGGATAGAATTAATTGCGTCTGAAAATTTTGTAAGTGAAAATGTTTTATCAGCAATGGGTTCATGTTTGACAAATAAATACGCTGAAGGATACCCTTTTAAAAGATATTATGGAGGATGTCAAGTTGTAGATGAAGTAGAACAATTGGCTATTAATAGAGCAAAAAAACTATTTGGAGTAGAATATGTTAATGTGCAGCCACATTCTGGGTCTCAAGCGAATTCTGCTGTTATGTTAGCATTATTAAATCCAGGAGATAAAATACTTGGATTTAATTTATCTCACGGAGGTCACTTAACACATGGCTCTCCTGTTAATTTCTCAGGCAAATTATACAAAACAAGCTTTTATGGAGTTAAAAAAAATACTGGCAAAATTGATTATAATGAAATAGAAGAAATAGCTAAAAAAGAAAAACCTAAATTAATAATATGTGGAGCATCTGCTTATTCACGAGATTGGGATTATAAAAAATTTAAAACAATTGCTAACAGAATTAACGCGATTTTAATGGCTGATATTTCTCACCCAGCAGGCTTAATAGCATCAAAACTACTAAATAATCCGACTAAATACTGTGATATAATAACAACCACAACACACAAAACATTAAGGGGGCCTAGAGGAGGAATGATTATGATAGGCAAGGATTATGAAAATAAATTAGGCTTTAAAACTAAAAAAGGGAAAAATAAAATGATGTCAACTGTAATTAATTCAGGAGTTTTTCCTGGATCTCAAGGAGGACCATTAGAACATGTAATAGCAGCAAAAGCAGTTGCATTTAAAGAAGCTTTAAATAAAAATTTTATAAATTATTCAAAACAAGTTATAAAAAACGCAAAACTAATGGCTGATATTTTTGTTCAAAAAAATTACGAAGTTATATCTGGAGGAACAGATAATCATTGTTTTTTGATAGATTTAAGAAACAAAAATATAACAGGCAAAGAAGCAGAAGAAAAATTAATTTTATCTGACGTGACAGTTAACAAGAACATGGTGCCTTTTGACAATCAAAGTCCATTCATAACATCTGGAATAAGAATAGGGACGCCCGCAATTACTACGAGAGGAGTTAAAGAAAAAGAAATCCCAATAATTGTAGATTTAATAGATGAAATTTTAACAAAAACAAATAATAAAACAAAAATAAAAAAGAAAGTCAACAGTCTAATGAAATCATTTCCAATCTTTAATAAATGAACCTACTTCTAAATTAAATTCTTTTTCTATATCATTTGGCTTTTTTATATGAAATTCTTTAAAAATTTTTCTACCTATAATGCCACAAACCTTTGCATCTTCAAGAGCATCATGATGTTTAAATTTTATATCTAATATTTGAGCTAAATTTTTTAAACCATAAGATTTTAATCCTGGCCACGCCTTTTTTGACATTTTATAGGTGCAAGAATAAAACATTTTGGGAAATGGTATTTTATAATCCAAAAAACAATGACTTAAAACATTCATGTCAAAAGAAGCGTTATGAGCTAATATATAACTATTAGTAAAATATTTCTCTATTTTGCCCCAAACCTCAGCAAACTCTGGTTTATTATTTACATCCTGTTTACTGATACCATGTATTTTTGTATTATACCAGTTAAAATAATTATCTTTCGGCCTAATTAATGAAGAAAATTTATAAGTTATTTTGTGTTTATTAAACACACAAAAACCTATTTGACAAGCACTCCCAATATATGGGTTAGCTGTCTCGAAATCTAAAGCAACATAGTTCATTTTTTAATGTTTTGATATGAAGGCATGACTATCCAGCAAATTAAATAAGCTAATAATCCAGCTCCTATAAAAATAAAAATCAAAAACAACAATCTTACTAAAACAACATCAACTTCAAAATATCTTGAAAAACCTTCACAAATACCTGCTATTTTAGAATTATCTGGACACCTATAAAGTCTTTTTACATTATTTTTCATCTTCTTTAATCTTATTCACTGCAGCTTTAAAGCCTATTTTTTTAACAGACTTGACTATGTCCGCCTCTGATATTTGATTTTCATCAAAAACCACAAAAGCTTCTTTTTTGTCAAAATCAACATCTACACTTTGTATTCCTTCAACTGATTTTAAACCATTTTCCACCTTTGACCCACATCCAGCAGCACAATGCATCCCAGAAATAGATATAGTGCAATTACTTTGAGTAAAACCAAAAAAAACAAACATTAAAAAAGAAAAAGTAAAAAATAATTTCTTCATAGTTATTTATTTAAAAAGTTAATAAGTAGCGAGGGGGAGATTTGAACTCCCGACCTCAGGGTTATGAATCCTGCGCTCTAACCAACTGAGCTACCTCGCCATTGTTATG
>CAXEHY010000021.1:0-7021 GCA_963996865.1 uncultured Flavobacteriales bacterium
AACACTATAACAGGAAGCTCCTTCTCCTCTTCCGATAAAGCCAAGTTTTTCTGTTGTAGTAGCTTTTATTGAAAGTTGATTTTCTTTTATCTTTAATATAATAGATAAACAAGATTTTATCTCAGGAATATATTTATTGATTTTTGGTTCTTGTAGGCAAATTGTAACATCAATATTATTAATATCATATCCTTTGTTTTGCATTAATTCACAAATTTTTTGTAATAATATTTTACTATCTACATCTTTATACTGTGCATCAGTATCAGGGAAATTAGAACCAATATCACCTAAATTAAGAGCTCCTAATAGAGCATCACAAATAGAATGAATAACCACGTCAGCATCAGAATGTCCCAAAAGACCCTTTTCAAAATCTATCTTAATACCTCCCAAAATTAAGTCTCTATCTGAAACTAATTTATGAACATCATATCCAAAACCTATTTTGAAATCCATATGAGATAAATATAAGAATTACAAATTAATTTTTTGCTTCAAAAGCTCCGAAATCAAAAGTCAAAGAAAATCTTAAAGTATTAGCCAATGGATTAATAGCTCCTGCTTCATCTCTTCTTCTAACAGGTATTAAATAAGAAAAATCTAACCCAAAAACATTATATCTTAAACCCGCCCCTAATGTAAAATATGTTCTATCTCCTTTAGATGGAGCCTCATGAAAATAACCCAATCGAAATGCAAACTGATCAGTATACAAAAATTCTGCACCTATAGAATAATTGAATTCTGCTAACTCTTCTTTAAAACCTTGAGGGGCGTCATAAAAAGATTGAAAAATGCCAGATACAACAGAAACATTTGGGTCCATCCCTGCTACTATTTCTCCAACTATAGAATCATGATATTGAGGAGGTGTAGGAACTAACAACTTATTTACATCAAAAGAAAAAACAAGTTGATTGTAATTATCTATTTCTGTCTTAAAAGAAGAACCTAATCTTAGATTAATAGGAATAAAATCTTTGACAGCTGTTTCTGTATAAGAAATCTTGCTACCTATATTTGAGATGTTAGAACCAAAAGCAAAATAAGATTTTTTACTTAAAAAAGTGAAACTCTTCATTTTATAATAAAGCGAAAAATCAGCAGCAACAGATTGACCTGCTTTAGTAGATTGTTCGCCGGCAGATTGTCCTCCTGTTAAATTAGAATGTATATATCTTAAAGCAATACTAGTTGAAAATTGATCTGACAATTTTCTTGAATATGCTGAAGAAACTGCAAATTCACTTGGATTAAATTGACCTACTACATCTCCATTATTGTTCGTAAAAGTAATATCACCTAAAGAAAAATGTCTAATAGAAAAACCTATTGCTTCGTCATCATTTCTTTTAAAATAACCACTTAAATATGATAAATTTATATCAGGAATTAAAGCTCGCAGCCAAGGTGTATATGACACGCAAATTCCAAATTCATCCTCATTAAAAGCATATTTAGCGGGATTCCAATGCATAGAAGAGGCATCTGGATCTGTAGCTACTCCTAAATCTCCCATACCTCCAGCACGTGCGTCTGGCCCAATAAGTAAAAATGGAACGGCCGTAGTTATAGTATTTAATTGTAAAACTGAAAGAGGTTCTGATTGTGATTGACTATTATTGACAAAACACAAAAAAACAAGAAGCAAAATATAAACTTTTTTCATAAATAGTCAGCAAATATAATCCATTTTGAAGTATAACGACAGTTTTAATTAATTATTACAATTTTCCCTGAAACTATATCTATAACATTTTGATCATCTTTTTTATAATTAATTTGAGCCCTAAAAATATATACTCCAGCTGCAATTTTATTGTTTTCTTCGTTTCTACAATTCCAATATATAGGTCCTAACTTATAAGAAGAACCTTCAGTGACATGAAACAAATTTTTAATATTTTTTCCAGTATAATCAAAAATTTGAATATCTATTTCTACTTTATCTGTATTTTGATTATTATCAAAATAAAAAATTAAATTATCTGTAGCAGGATTAGGGAAAATATGCGGCTGTGTAACAATATTATTTGAGTTAATAACAGTAAAAAAGATTTCTTTTTCAGAAGAAATATTAAAAACATCCCATACTTTAAAAGTTATTTTATGTTCTCCTTCAGACAAATTATATAATTTATAATTAACTTTTCCAGATTTATAATCATCTATATCAGATAAATAATAATCATTAAGAATAATAGGATTTAAATAATTATCATCTAAAATCGCAACTATATCATGTCCTATTCCATTTCCCGTAGTATTTATTCCGTGAGTATCAAATAAATGAGCAATAAAAATCGGAGATTCATCTGTTATTCCTCCTGAAATAAAATTCGTGTCATTCATGAATAAACTTATAACGGGTCCTGAATTTTGATTGTCGTCAATAATACTATCATTAGTACCTCCTATTATAATATTATTATCAAAACCAGTAGCGTCAACAAAAATATTATCACTTAAACCTTTTGCGTAAAAACTGAATTTCCCCACATCAAAACTATAATTTATATCTCTAGGAACAATAAAACTAAATGAAAATAATCCATTGATTACAGAAGCTCGACCTTTGAATATAATATTATCTTGAATGTCATATGAGAAAACACTTGATTCATCTTGACCTAAAGTTAAAAGAGTTCTTTTTTTATCAAATACAGTAATAAATAATTCTCCATTAAAACCTGAAATAACATCACTGTTTTCGTCCTCTATATAACCTTCAAATATGTATTCTCCATACGCTCTAATTGTGTCAGGATATTCCGATAGAACCACATTGTTTTTAGGCAACTTTAAAGATAATGCTGGATCTCCAAATAAAGTAAAATTTCTATGATTTTGATTTAATTTGTTTGACACATTATTTTTTGTTATTCTAATTAAATCTCCTATCGTAGCATTAATATTATTATAATCAAAAACATTATCAATAAATGTATAATTTAAATCATAATTTGGAGCTGAATAAACTACTCTAGTTGTTGAAAATAAAGCAATAGCTCCTGCTTCTTTCCTTAAAAAAACATGCTCTCCTGCAGATAAACGATCTGGATCATCAAATCTGCTAAATTCACAAGTTGCTGTCACAAATAATGGGAAATTATTTTCATTATTCCAGGAATTAATATCATCTATACCTAATATTCTTTCATGAGCCCATCCTAATTCTCCGCCATGCCCTGTATAATTAACTAAAATAGAGCCTTTTTCAACTTTTCTATTTATAGCATTATTAACACTTGGACATCTTTGACCTCCAGATGTTACTTCCTGTGTATACGCGTCTAAATAAATCTTATCTACATTAATTCTAAGATGATTATCAAATACAAAATCTGCAATAGCGTCAGCTTGTAATGAATGATTTGTGTCCCATATTTCATCCTTGTCATCTCCAACAAAACAAATATCATTTTTCCATGCTCCAAAATTATCAAAATGATAAAAATCTATAATTTTGTCAACTGCATATGTAGCATCTTGTATAGATGTCACAGGCATACGTCCAACACCTATATCAATAAAATTCAAACTATTTGAATTTTGTAAATCCTCATCATTATCTAAAAGACCATAAAAGTCATCAGAAACATAAGAACTTATAGGGTCAATAGAGTTCGCAGATTGATAAGTTAAAATATAACTGCTATTTTCTTGATTCCTATTTTTAGGATCATATGAACCATCTCCAAAAATTAATAAATATTTAAGCAGTTTAGATGAAGAATTAGAATAGACATGTTTTATGAAATTTCTAATTCCGCTAACATCAACTGATCCTGATGAGAATTCATTAAATATTTGAGTATCCGTTACAACTTCAACCAATAAATCATCTTCCTGTCTATGAAAATTAGCTAATCTTTGAGCTTGTGACAATAATTCCTCAGAAGTAACAATTAAAAAATCAATATCTTTTATAGCAGCTAAATTTTGATTATTAATTAAACCATGATAAACAGGATTATAAGTCTGACTAACATCAAAACAAATAAATTCTTTTAAAGAATCTGTTGTTGTAGAAAAATAAACTGTATTATTTGACTGATTATAGTTGCAAATATGATTAATAGAAAGAATCGGGTTTGTAACGTCCCATATCATAACCTGACTATTAGAATTGTCAATATTAAATTGAGTGATATTATTAGAACTTAGAGAATCAACTGAAGATAAGTCTCTAAATAATAATTGATTATTATTATAAATTAAATTTTCCCTAAAATTTATTTCTATATAATCTAACCAACCATCATTATTTCCATTAATATTATTCAAAGAAATATCAAAAGACAAATTTGTTTGATTCGAAAGAAACTTGTTTTCAATAGTATGTAAATTAACATAAGGGTCTAAATAATCACTACCCACAGATGAAATAACTGTATTATGTTGATTCATGCCTTGAGCGTAAACTGAAAAAAAACAACTATTAGGAGTAACTGCTCTTGTAGCAAGTTTAATTTTACATTTAATAGAATCTGATAATTGCAAATTTGGAATATTAAAATTAAAACTTTGTTGATTATTTATGCCAAAAGACTCTCCATACCAATTAGAACCAGATTTAATAAAATTAACTAAATCATTTTCAATAAACATGAAATTGTCAAAATCATAAACCATATTATTAGGATTATTTAAATTAGGGGCATCTTGAATTCTTAATCCTGGACCTAAATCATAATTTAAAAAATAATATGAATAATCATCATACAAATTTTTACTATGCTCAAAAACATTCTCTTCCATATTATAACTCCATTTATTTGAAGATTGACCATAAAACAAAATATAATCTGTGACATTAAAAATTCCATCTGATTCCCCAAAAACAAAAATTGATTTTTGTTGTGGAGCGTTAAAAACAAACTCTTGATTAGATTGAGGCAACATTGCTCCCCCGTTACCATAAATTCTAATATTACGTGGATCTATATTATTTACATCTATTCCGAAATCTAATAAATTCTGATAAGTGATCTTATAAACTCCATTTTTATTTGTAGAAATTTTATGCCATAAACCTGTTTTGAAAATAGAATTAATTTCTTTTTTTAATACATTATTTTCTATTATATCATATGAAAAACTAAAAGAAAATAATTTTTGTAATTTGCCAGTATGTTTATTGATTCTTATTGGAATAATATTAAAAGAGACACAAGTTTTACCTCTATTTAATCCTAATCTATGTTCGATGAATATCTGTTCTTCTATATCATAATCATTGAAAAATAATTGTTCTTCTTTAGATAAATCAACATATAAAGTATCTTCTAATATAATATTCGCAGCTAATGAATCTAAACAAATTGTTTTATTTATTGCCTGAAATGATAAAAAATCATATAATTTTCCATCTATTTTGATATTATTTTGTTTAAATTCCCAATCTAAGAAAATGTTTTTTTGGGGCTGTGCGTAATGATTTAATGGCAAGAAAATGCACAAAAAACAGATCAGAAAACATGATATTTTATATTTTACACTTATTGTGTGCATATAATTATTTAATTGGTATTTAAACGTGTAATTATACAAAATTATTTTATTCGTACTTGATATGATTAAAATTATTATTTTTGTGGATTAATATATAAACAATGAAAATACTTAAAGTTTTAATTTTATTTGTTTTTTCTACATTTTTTGTTTTTCAAAGTTATGGACAAGATCCTGCATTTAGTCAATACTTTGCAAATCCTTTATATTTAAATCCTGCTTTTGCTGGAACTGCTATATGCCCAAGAGTTAATCTAAATTACAGAAATCAGTGGCCTGGAATAGGTCAATCTTATGTGACTTATACAGCAAACTATGATACTTATGTAGATAAAATAGGTGGCGGTCTAGGTTTGTTTGTTATGAATGATGTAGCTGGAGCTGGGGATTTAACAACTTCACAAATCAGCGGTATTTATTCCTACAGAATTCCTATATCAAAGAATTTTTCAATGAACGCAGGACTAGAAGCTGCATATAGACAACTAAGTTTAGATTGGAGTCAACTAACATTTGGAGATATGATTGATCCGCGTTACGGCTTTATTTATCCAACACAAGAAGATATAATCAATTATCCTTCTAGTAAAGGTTATGTTGATTTTGCTACAGGTGTTATAGGTTACGGGAAAACAAAAAAGATAAATTACTATTTTGGTTTTTCTGCTCATCATATCACAAAACCAGATCAAGGATTTATCAGTGATGATAGTTATTTGCCAACAAAAATTACTTTTAATATCGGATCTGTAATTCCTGTTAATCAATTTGGTGTTTATAGAACAAATAGTTCTATGAGATCGCAAAATGGAGTTTGGATTTCGCCAAATTTTTTATTACAAAAACAACAAGATTTTTTACAACTAAATTATGGTATGTACGCAATAAAAGGGCCTTTAGTTGGGGGATTATGGCTGCGTCAAAGCTCAGAGAATTTTGATGCCTTTATCATTTTATTAGGATTTGAGGGTGATACTTGGAAGATAGGCTACAGTTACGATATAACTATTTCAGAATTAAATAACAGTAATACTCAAGGTGCACATGAACTTTCATTTTCTCTTAGATTACCATGCAGGTCTAAATCAAGAGCATATGAAACAATAAATTGTCCATCTTTTTAGTTAAATTTGTATAATTAAATATTAAAACCATGAAAATAAAATATTTTAAAAATCTTTTTATAGCATTCTTGTTCATATTTATGTCTTGTAATAAATATGACAAATCTTCGACAACTGGATGGGATTATAATAATCCTAAACAAGGAGGATTTGAGGTTTCTGAAAATTTCAATGAACAAGTATCACCTCCTGGAATGGTTTTTGTAGAAGGAGGAACGTTCACAATGGGAAGAACAGAACAAGATGTAATGCATGAATGGAATAATATACCAAAAACTGTTACCGTATCATCGTTTTATATGGATGAAACAGAAATAACAAATCTAGATTATTTAGAATATTTAAACTGGTTATCAAAAGTGTATGGCTCAACTTATGAC
>CAXEHY010000022.1:0-9267 GCA_963996865.1 uncultured Flavobacteriales bacterium
GATTCTCATTCTTTGCATGATGATCATGGTGATTCTCATTCTTTGCATGATGATCATGGTGATTCTCATTCTTCACATCATGCAAATGTTACTAAAGATGAATTTTCTAAAAATTTAAATAAATTTCCTCATTTATCTTTAAGATTAAAAGATAAAAGCATAGTTGCAAGTCATGATATAATGGCTTATTTAGGAGATGATTATGAGTTTGTGTTTGGAGCTAATTTAAAGCATAATGAATACGGGAATACTTTGTTTGCCAATTTTTTCTTTTTTATTACAGGTTTTCACGGCTTTCATGTTTTTAGTGGCGTTATCATTAATATTATTATTTTTATAATGGTAATAAAAAACATATTACATAAAAGAGGACATTATGAAATGGTAGAAAAGGTTGGCTTGTATTGGCATTTTGTTGATTTAGTTTGGGTTTTTGTATTTACATTTTTTTATTTAGTATAAATTATGACAGAACATAAAGGGACTTGGTGGATATGGAAAGTTTTTTGGATTCTATTAATTGTTACGGCTTTGGAAGTTTTTTTTGGGCTTATAGCTGCTAATGCTAAATATGAAGGAACTAAAATAATTGAAATTTTTGAGTTTCAATTTTTAGGCAGAAATCTATTGATTACAATTTTTCTTATATTAACTTTAATTAAAGCAGCTTATATTGTCATGACTTTTATGCATTTAGGATTCGAAAAGAAAAGCTTGCAGCTTACGATATTGTTGCCAATTTTCATTTTAATACCTTATCTTACATTTATATTATTAAATGAAGGAGGTTTTCAGCATTTTTTCAAGTAATGTTTAAATACAGAATTTACAAATGGTGCGTCTTATTTTTAATAATTCTTGTGCCCGGGATATTAATTCTGTTTTTTAGTTCGGCGAAGCATGAGTTCAATACACTACCTATAGTGTCTAATAGTAGTATTAGTTTTAATGAAAATGAATTTTTAAATCATGATAGTATTATTTTTAATCAAGATTCTTTGTCAGGGAAAATAAACATTATATGTTTTTTCTTTTCTAGATGCCCCACTATTTGTCCTAAAATGATTACAAATATGAATTGGTTAAAGGATCATTTTTTAGGATTTAATGATATTAATTTTTTAAGTTTTTCTATTGATCCAGAGCATGATAATCCTGTTATTTTAAAAGAATATATTATTAAGAATAAAATAAATGCTAAAAATTGGCATTTTTTAACTGGGGAAAAAGAACATATTTATAATTTAGCAGAGAGAATGTTTGTGAGTGTTCAAAAAGACTTAAAAGCTCCTGGAGGATATTTACATTCAGGAAGTTTTATACTTTTAGATAAATCAGGTAAAATAAGATCTCGCACTGATGATGACAATAATATTTTAGGAGTATATGATGGAACTAGATATGTTGATATTAAAAATTTACATAAAGATATTCAAGTATTAAAAGCAGAGTATAATAAAAATGAAGAATAAAAAAGATAATATAATTTTATGTTTTATATGGGGAATTACTTTTTTAGTTTACGCTATAGTAATTATTCTTCATTATTTGCCTCAATCTGCTAATATTCCTGTTTTTGCCAAACATTTACCAATGTTAAATGCTATTCTAAATGGCACAGCATTTGTTTTTTTAATATTAGCATATGTTTTTATTAAAAAAAAGAATATTTATTTTCATAAAATATGCACACTTACAGCATGTGTCTTATCAATAATATTTTTATTATCATATGTTTTATATCATTATCTGTGTGGAGATTCTAATTATGGAGGAGCATATGAATTTTTATTTGGATTTATTTTAATAAGTCATATTTTATTAGCAGGAATTTCTTTTCCTTTTATTATGATAACATTATATAGAGGGTTAAAAGGAGATTTTATTAAACATAAGAAAATATCTAAAAAAGTTTTCCCTGTTTGGTTATATGTTACTTTGACAGGAGTTTTAGTTTATGTTTTTTTAAGCCCTTATTATATTTGTATATAATGATTTATATTTTGTTTTTTTTTCTTTTTGTTTCTTTTGATTCTTTTTCTCAATGTTCAATGTGCAGGGCTGTTGTTGAATCTAATTCTGAGCCTTCTTTAGCTCAAGGTTTAAATAATGGGATATTATATTTAATGTCAATGCCTTATATTTTTTTAATCATTTCTTGTGTATTATATTATATGTATTATAAAAAAAAGACAAGAGTTTAATGTTTAATAAATGAAAACATTATTATGTATTGAAACTTCTTCTAAAAATTGTTCTATCGCGATTATAAGAATAAATGAAAAACAAAATCAACCTTTTTTATTAGGATGCAGTAATAATTTCAGTGAAGAGTATTCGCATTCAGAACAATTAACAACAATAATAAAAGATATGTTAACTGAAAATAAATTATCTCTAGAAGATATATATGCTATAGGGATATCATCAGGTCCTGGTTCATATACAGGTTTAAGAATAGGATTATCTGTCGCTAAAGGGTTATGTTACAGCTTAAATATTCCTTTAATTTCCGCATCTACATTGTTGTGTATGTCTTATGAAGTTCACAAAAAGTATCATAAAGGACTATATTGTCCAATGATTGATGCTAGAAGAATGGAAGTATATACAGCTCTTTATGATGGTGGATTAAATAATATAAACCTCCCTAATGCTTGTATTGTTGATTCTAATTTTTTGTCAGATTTTTTAAAAAAAAATAAAATATATTTTTTTGGTGACGGTTCTATAAAACTTAAACAAGTTATTAATGATGTCAATGCTCATTTTATAAATGACTTTTATCCTTCCGCAAAGCACATGTTAGATGTTGTGTTTGATAAATATCAAAGTAAAGATTTTGAAAATATAGCTTATTATGAGCCTGATTATTTAAAAGATTTTCACTTTAAAAAGTAATTAAAGGGACAGCTTCTGCTGTATTCGTAACAGGCAATAAACATGCATTGTCTACACATACATATATGTAAGTTTTGTTTTCTATGTATTTTTTTTGTAAAATATTTAATTCACTTTTTGTGTTTTTTGATCCAGCAAAAATTTTATTAGGGATATAATTGTCATCTATTATATTTTTAAGTTTTATTGAATTTTCTCCAACTAAAATTATTTGATAAAATGGAAATATTTGATACTGATAAAGTGTCAGCCAATTAGAGTGACCGCCAGGGTATTTGTCCATATTTTCAATTATGTTGTTTAGCATTTGTAATGATCTATTATGGTATAATTTATCGTTAGTTAATTTGTACATTTTAAATAAAGATATTGCTATAGAAGAATTTGATGCAGGAATAACATTATCATATAATTCCATTTTTCTTGCAATAAGTTTTTCTTGTTTTTTTGATGTAAAATAAAACATTTTATTTTCCTCATTTGTGAAGTTTTCAAAACAATATTTTAATAATTTTTCACTTATTTTAAGCCATTTTTCTTCAAAAGTACATTCATATAATTTTATAAAAGCTTCTATACAGAAAGCGTAATCTTCTAGAAAACCTGTAATTGATATTTTTCCGTTTTTATAATTATGAAAAATCTCACCATCTTCTTTTATCATGTTTTTGATTAAGAATTCTCCATTATTGACAGCTGTAACTAAAAATTTTTCTTCATTAAATGTCATATAGGCGTCTAAATAACCATTTAACATGATAGCGTTCCAGGAGGTTAAAATTTTATCATCTAAACCTGGTTTTATTCTTTTTTCTCTATGATTCAGCAGTTTTTTATTAGCGTCTTCAATTTTTGTATTTAATTCATCTAATGATATATTAAATTTATTTGCGATTTCTTTTTTATTTTTATTTATTAAAAGTATATAATTGCCATTTTCCCATAAACCTTTATTATTTACATTATAATATGATGATATAATTTCATAATCAGTTTTTAATATTTCTTTTAATTCTTTTTCTTTCCAAACATAATATTTCCCTTCCTCTCCTTCACTGTCAGCGTCTAAAGATGAAAAAAATCCTCCATTTTTATTTGTCATTTCTCTATTTATAAAATTTAAAGTTTTAAAAACAACTTCTTTATAAATAGGATTTTTAGATAATTGGTAAGCTTGACTATATAATGAAACTAATTGTCCGTTATCATATAACATTTTTTCAAAATGAGGGATTTTCCAGTATATATCTGTAGAATAACGAGCAAATCCACCTCCTATTTGATCAAAAATACCTCCATAAGCCATTTTTGTTAATGTTACATCTATTATATTTTTTATTTCTTTGTCTTGAAACAGATGAGCATATTTTATTAAAAACTTATAAGTATTAGGTATAGGAAATTTAGGAGATCTATTATTTCCTCCATGTGTTTTATCAAAATCTTGTTTCCATTTTTCTACAATTTCTGTTATGAGATTTTTATTATAGTTGTGTTTTTTTACATTTAATTTTACAGCTTCTGATTTTTTAATAGCTTCTGTAAGCTGTTCCGCTTGATTATAAAATTTATCAGGTTCTTGTTGAAATATTTGATCAATATTTAAAAGTATATTTTTCCAATTTTCTTTTTGAAAATAAGTCCCCCCCCATATTGGTTCGCCTGTTGGCAGAGCAAAACAATTTAACGGCCACCCGCCTCTTTGATTAAGTATTTGAACAGCATTCATGTAAATTTGATCTACATCAGGCCTTTCTTCTCTGTCAACTTTTATACATATGAAATTTTCATTCATTATTTTAGCTATTTCTTCATCTTCAAAACTTTCTTCTTCCATTACGTGACACCAATGACATGCAGCGTATCCTATACTAATTAATATTAGTTTATTTTCTTTTTGAGCTTTTTTTAATGTTGTTTCATTCCAAGGATACCAGTTCACAGGATTGTGAGCATGTTGTAAAAGATAAGGGCTAGATTCATTGATTAAATTATTAGTGTACTTGTGTTCTTTTTTCATTTTTTCATTTTGACTTTCACAACTTAAAAAACTTAATAAAAATAAAAATATTAGTAATTTATTTTTAATCATTGGATGTAATAATTATATTTTATAATATTTCATCTTTTTGTATCATAGTTATGATAAAACAGACATATAGTTTCTATTCCTATTAAAAAATTAAATATGCCAAAGTGTTCATTTGGAGAATGTATAGCGTCGCTATCTAAGCCAAATCCCATTAGTATTGATTTCGTCTTTAATTCTTTTTCAAATAAAGCTACAATAGGGATACTGCCGCCACCTCTAACAGGTACAGGTTTTTTATTAAAAGTTGTTTGCATTGCTTGTTCTGCAGCTTTATAAGCTGACATGGTAGTTGGACAAACATAAGGTTCTCCTCCGTGATGAGGCGTAACTTTTATTTTTACACAATTTGGAGCTATTTTTTTAAAATGTTTAGTAAATAGTTGTGTGATTTCTTGTGAAGACTGATTAGGGACTAATCTCATTGATATTTTGGCATAAGCTTTTGACGGGATCACTGTTTTTGATCCTTCTCCTATATACCCTCCCCATATTCCATTTACATCTAAAGTTGGTCTAATACCAGTTCTTTCAATAGTTGAAAATCCTTTTTCTCCTATAATATCATTGATGCCAATTTCATTTTTATATTTTTTAAGATTAAAAGGTATTTTTTTTAATTGTTTTTTATCTTGTTTATTTATAATCGTAACATTTTCATAAAACCCAGGTATTGTGATTTTATTGTTTTTATCTTTAAGTGCAGCTATCATATCACATAAAATATTTATTGGATTAGGAACAGCTCCTCCATATAAACCGGAATGCAAATCTCTATTTGCTCCAGTTACTTCAACTTCCAAATAACTTAAACCCCGTAATCCTGTTTCTATAGAAGGGTTTTTATTATCTATTATTCCACTATCAGAAATTAAGATAGTGTCGCAGTTAAGTAATTTTTTATTTTTTTTAACAAATGGTTCTAAATTTTCAGATCCAACTTCTTCTTCTCCCTCTATTAAAAATTTTATATTACATTTTATCATATTAAGCTTATTCAGTATTTCAAAAGCTTTAATGTGCATAAATAATTGACCCTTGTCATCACATGCTCCTCTTGCGAATATTGCTCCTTTAGGATGAGTTTTTGTTTTTTTAATTATTGGATCAAATGGCCCTGAATGCCACAATTCTATAGGGTCAGGAGGCTGAACATCATAATGTCCGTATATTAGTACAGTTGGTTTATTTTTATCTATTATATGTTCTCCATAAACTATTGGATGGCCTTTTGTTTGAAATATTTTTGTTTTTTTCACTCCACATTTTTCCATTTCTTTTTTTATCGCTAAACTCATTTTGTTTACTTCTTTTTTGTATTCTGAATCAGCACTAATAGAGGGTATTTTTAATAAGGAGATTAGTTCTTTAATGAATTTATTCTCATTTTTTTTGATGTAATTTTTAATTTTTTTCATAATTCTAACAAAGATTTTCCATTTATTATTTTTGGAATTTTTACATTCATGATTTTTAAAACAGTGGGCGCTATATCTGCTAATATACCACTTTTTATATTTTTATAATGACTGTTTATGAGAAACACAGGGACAGGATTTTTAGTATGCGCTGTATTAGGACTTTTGTTTTTGTTAATCATGTAATCTGCATTTCCATGATCAGCAAGCACAATAATTGTGTAGTTATTTTTTATAGCGCAATTAACAACTTCTTTTAAGCATACATCAACAGTTTCTAATGCTTTAATTACAGCGTTATAATTTCCTGTATGACCAACCATATCTGGATTAGCAAAATTTAGACATATAAAATTATATTTTTGTTTTTTCAGAGATTCAATAGTTTTTTTAGTTACATTTTTTGCGCTCATTTCAGGTTTGAGGTCATATGTCGCAACTTTTGGAGATTTAATTAATATTCTATCTTCATTTTTAAACTTTTCTTCTTTACCTCCAGAGAAGAAATATGTTACATGTGGATATTTTTCAGTTTCAGATATTCTTAATTGTTTTAAATTGTTTTTTTCAATTATTTCTCCAAGCGTCATTTTAATATTTTCGTTTTTATATAGACATTTTACATTTTTAAAATTTTTATCATATTGAGTCATTGTGTGAATTGATAGTTTTAATTTTTTCATTCCATATTTATTAAAACTTTTTTGTGATAATGCGGTTATTATCTGTCTGCATCTATCAGTTCTAAAATTAAAAAAAAACACAAAGTCATTATTTTGGATTTTACTATTTTCATCAATACATATAGGCTTGATAAACTCATCAGTTATATTTTGTTCATAGTTTTTTTTGATTATTGATTTTATATTTTTTGTTTTTACACCTTTCGCCATAGTTAATAACTCATAGGCTGTTTTAATTCTATCCCATTTTTTGTCTCTGTCCATGGCGTAATATCTTCCTATTATAGTTCCTAGTTTTATATTAGAATGCTTGATAGTTGAATTTATTTTATTAATATATTTTAAACTATTTTCAGGGTTACTATCTCTTCCGTCTGTAAACACATGCAGATATACGTTTTTGATTTTTTCTTTTTTTATAATATTACAAATTGTTATTAGATGATATATATGAGAGTGTATTCCGCCATCAGATAATAATCCAGTTATGTGTATTTTTTTATTTTTTTTTGCAGCTTGTTTTAAAATTGGAGTTATTTTTTTTTCAAAATTTTTATTTTTTATATTTTGATTTATTTTTAACAAGTTTTGTAAAATTATTCTTCCAGCTCCTATATTTAGATGTCCGACTTCTGAATTCCCCATTTGTTCTTTCGGCAATCCTACATTTTTGCCATCAGTTAAAAGTGTTGAGTTGGGATATTTTTTATATAATGAATCTACAAATGGAGTTTTTGAGTTAAAAATGGCGTCAGATTTTGATTTATCTCCATGTCCCCATCCATCTAGAATAGTTAATAAAACTTTATTCATCTTTTTTATTTTAAAACAAAATTATTTATTCTTAATTATAAATTAATGTAATTTTCATAAAAACTAGTTTTTTAGTACATTTATTATAAAATATATCATTTGTGTTTAGAATAGTATTAATTATTTCTTTTTTCTTTTTTTCACAGAATAATCTTTATTCTCAATGCATAGATTCAACATTAATTAACCCTAATTGTCCTTGTATTCTTATTTTTCAGCCAGTTTGTGGTTGTGACGGAGTAGTCTATTCTAATGATTGTTACGCTCAATGCAATGGAGTAACATCTTGGACTGGACCACCAGTATGGCAGCAGGGGATGCCTTGTCAAGGTCCTAGCTGCGCGGCTGATTTTAGTTCTATGCAAGATTCTTTAGATCCTTTTCTTATTTATTTTACAGATTTATCAACTTCTACAGATACTATAATGAGTTGGGTGTGGGATTTTGGTGATGGTTCATCGCCAGTAACAGGTCAGAATGTTTCACATACTTTTCCTACTTATGGATTCTATCAAATTTGTTTAACAATAACTGATAATGCGGGTTGTTCTAATACTGTTTGTTTACCGGTAACAATTAATTCAAATACTTGTCAGGCTGATTTTTCTTATTATTTAGATACAACGGGACTTTGTTTAAATCCTACTACTTCACCTTGTTATTTTTTTCAAGATCAATCTACACAAGTTATGTTTCCTGTAACATATTTATGGGACTTTGGAGACGGAACTACTTCTTCGTATCCAAACCCAATAGCTATTTTAGACACTTTACAACAGGCCTCTTTTTTGGTATGTCTTACTATTACTGATGCCGCGGGCTGCACTACTACTACTTGTGATTCTTTATTTTTTAATACCGTTTTAGGATGTACAGATAGCGCAGCTGTTAATTATGATCCTGTTGCTAATGTTGACAACGGCTCATGTGTTTTTTGCAATCTTACAATTAGTGAAATTATATTACCAGAAACTTCTATTGGAGCAAGTGATGGCTCAATAGATATAACTGTTAATGGGAGTAGTTGTTATTCTGGATCACCTATTCTGATCACAGAATATGATCCAGGATCTCCAGATTTGGTTGAGATACAAAATGTTTCTTCTAGTCCTGTTGATGTGACTGGATGGAGAGTTGTTGTTAGTAATAGTTATACAGATATAAATAATTCAAATATTATAGAGCAAGTTTTAAGTGGCACCATGTTTTCTGGACAAATTCAATATTGGACTGACGGAACTACTAATAATTATTGGGGGAATAATCTTTTCTGGAATCCTGGGGCATATCCAAGTTTTACGGGATGGATTATGATATTAGATGATAATGATAATGTTATGGATGTATTTGTTGCCAATTGGCC
>CAXEHY010000023.1:0-5461 GCA_963996865.1 uncultured Flavobacteriales bacterium
GGCAAAATATTAAAAATTTTAGTTGATGATCAGCAGCCTGTTGAATATGATCAACCTCTGTTTTTAATTGAGACTAAAAAATAATATAATGTCTTTAAATAAAATTCTAATAGCAAATAGAGGAGAAATTGCATTAAGAATAATTAGAACTTGTAAAGAAATGGGGATAAAAACTGTGGCTGTTTATTCAACAATAGACAAAAACAGTTTAGCTGTAAAATTTGCAGATGAAGCAGTATGTATTGGTTCCGCTCCAAGTAAAGATTCTTATTTAAATATTCCTAATATTATTGCAGCTGCCGAAATAACAAATTCAGATGCTATACATCCTGGATATGGTTTTTTGTCTGAAAATGCTGAATTTTCCAAAATATGTTCTGATAATAATATAACATTTATAGGATCTTCCCCTGAGATGATAACATCAATGGGAGATAAAGCTACTGCAAAAAAAACTATGCAAAAAGCAGGAGTTCCTGTAATTCCTGGATCAGAGGGGATTATAACTGATTTACAAGAAGCATATAAAATTTGTTCCAAAATAAAATATCCTGTTATAATAAAAGCAACAGCGGGAGGCGGGGGAAGAGGAATGAGAATAGTAAATAATAAAAATGAATTAGAAAATGCTTGGGATTCTGCAAAAATAGAAGCTGAATCTTCTTTTGGGAACGATGGAGTATATATAGAAAAATATTTAATTAATCCTAGGCATATAGAAATCCAAATATTTGGAGATTCTTTTGGTAATGCTTGTCATTTATCTGAAAGAGACTGCTCTATACAAAGAAGACATCAAAAATTACTAGAAGAAACTCCTTCACCTTTTATGAATAATAAATTAAGGACAAAAATGGGAAAAGCCGCTATAAAAGCAGTAAAAGCTATAAAATATTCAGGAGCAGGAACAGTAGAGTTTTTAGTTGATGAAAACAAGGATTTTTATTTTATGGAAATGAACACTAGAATACAAGTTGAACATACAATTACAGAAGAAGTAATAGATTATGATTTAATCAAAGAACAAATACTTGTTGCTAGTGGAGAAAAAATATCTGGGCAAAACTATTTCCCAAGATTACACGCTATTGAATGTCGTATCAATGCAGAAGATCCTGAAAATAATTTTATTCCATGTCCTGGGAAAATAACAAATTTTCATATTCCTGGAGGACATGGCGTAAGAGTTGACACGCATGTTTATGCAAATTATAATATTCCTCCAAATTATGATTCTATGATAGCGAAGCTTATTACTGTGGCGCAAACTAGAAAAGAAGCTATTGCGAAAATGAAAAGAGCGTTAGAAGAATTTATAATAGAAGGAATAAAAACCACTATTCCTTTTCAACAAAAAATATTAAACGATGAAAGATTTATAAAAGGGGTTTATAATACCTCTTTTATTGATTCAATTTGATTTACTATTGATAAAACATCAAAACCACATTCTTTATAAAGCTCTTTTTGTGTTCCATGGTTTATAAAATTATCTGGAACTCCTAAAATTATAACTTTATTAGAATAATTGTTTTTAGCTAAAAACTCTAAAATAGAGGAACCAAAACCCCCTTTTATACATCCATCTTCAATTGTTAAAATAAATTTAAATTTTTTGCAAATATCATGTAATAATTCTTCATCTAAAGGCTTGACAAATCTCATGTTAAAATGAGCTGGAAATATATTTTTATTATTTAATATCTTAAAAGCCTCTATCACAAAATTTCCTGGATGTCCAATTGATAAAACAGCAATTTCCTCTCCATCGCAAATAATTTCTCCTTTTCCTATTTCTATTTCTATAAATTGTTTTCTCCAATCTTTAATAACTCCTTCTCCTCTAGGATATCTTATGAAAAAAGGATGTTTTATGTTTTTTTGAGCAGTATACATTAAATTTCTTAATTCGATTTCATTAATAGGAGCAGAAATTATAATGTTAGGAATACATCTTAAATATGCTAAATCAAAAACTCCATGATGAGTAGCTCCATCAGCTCCCGCCAATCCTCCTCTATCTAAACAAAAAACAACTGGTAAATTTTGAATTGCAACATCATGAATAACTTGATCATACGCTCTTTGCATAAAAGAAGAATAAATATTACAAAAAGGAATCTTTCCTTGAGTTGCTAGTCCAGCTGAAAAAGTTACCGCATGTTGCTCTGCTATTCCAACATCAAAAGATCTATCAGGGATTTCTTTTAACATATATTTTAAAGAACATCCTGTAGGCATTGCTGGAGTTACTCCTATAATATTTTTATTTTTTTTTGCTAATTCTACAATAGTATGTCCAAAAACATCCTGATATTTTGTTAATTTATTTTTTTGTTTTTTGACAACCATTTTACCTGTATCTTTTTCAAAAAGACCTGGAGCATGCCATTTTGTAGGGTCTCCTTCTTCTGCCGGCAAATAACCTTTTCCTTTTTTTGTTAAAACGTGTAAAATCTTTGGCCCTTCTATATCTTTTATTTCATCTAAAACTTTAACTAATCTTTTGACATCATGCCCGTCAATTGGACCAAAATATCTAAAATTTAAAGATTCAAAATAATTACTATTCTGTAATAATATTGACTTAAAAGAATTATCTATTTTTTTTATTAAAGATTGAATTCTTTTTCCTCCAAAAGTATTTGCTTTATTTAGTAATCCCCAAACTTCATTTTTTATTTTATTATAACTTTTAGAAACTGATATATCAGTTAAGTAAGATTTCAAAGCTCCCACGTTTGGATCAATAGACATGCAGTTATCATTTAAAATAATTGTTATGTCTGAATTTATCCCCCCTGCGTTATTTAATCCTTCAAAAGCTAAACCAGCTGTTAAAGCTCCATCTCCAATAACCGCAACATGTTTTTTGTTTGAATTGTCTAATTTAGAAGCTCTTTCCATCCCAATTAATGCAGAAATAGAAGTAGAAGAATGTCCTACTCCAAAAGTATCATATTCACTTTCAGTTATTTTTGGGAATCCTGATATACCTTTATATTCTCTATTAGTATGAAAAATTTTTTTTCTTTTTGTTAAAATTTTATGACCATAAGCTTGGTGCCCGACATCCCAAACTAATAAATCATATGGGGTGTTAAAAACGTAATGTAATGCTACTGTTAATTCGACCACTCCTAAACTAGCCCCAAGATGTCCTCCTTTTTCAGAAACAATTGAAATAATGTAATTTCTTAAATCAGAACAAACTCCATTTAAATCTTCTAATGAAAATTCTCTCAAATCACTAGGAGAATCAATTTTAGATAAAAATTTTCCTTCTTTATACATTTATTTAATATTGTGCAAATATAAACAATTGATAAGTTTATGATTTAAATTAGAATAATATAAATTTGTATTGAAATGAAAAATTATAATATACAGTCACTTGTAGATTCAAATAAAGAAATTTTATCTATTTCGACTCAAGGATGGGTTAGAAATAAAAGAATAGGCAAAAACATTTCTTTTATAAATTTAAATGATGGTTCTGTGTTATCTGGCATACAAGTTATTATTGAACAAAATAAAAACACAGAAGAAGAAATGAAAATGATTTCCGTTGGAAGTAGTATTACGATAAAAGGAAATTTAGTTAAATCTTTAGGAGCAAAACAAAAATTTGAAATTTTAGCTAAAAAAATCAAAATTATAGGACATGCTGATCCAGAAAAATATCCCCTACAACCAAAAAAACATAGCTTAGAGTTTTTAAGAGAAATTGCTCATTTAAGAATAAGAACCAATACTTTTAACTGTGTCTTTAAAATACGTCATGAGATTTCATTAGCCATACATAATTTTTTTAATGATAATGGATTTTTCTATGTCAACACACCTATAATTACATCCGCTGATGCCGAAGGAGCTGGAGAAATGTTTAGAGTTACTACCTCTGATAAAAAAAATTATGACGATATAAATAAAGATTTTTTTGGCAAAAAATCTAATTTAACAGTTTCAGGTCAATTAGAAGCAGAATTAATGGCTCTTGGTCTATCTAAAGTTTATACATTTGGCCCCACATTTAGAGCTGAAAATTCTAACACTTCTAGACACTTAGCTGAATTCTGGATGATAGAACCAGAAGTTGCTTTTGCAGATTTAAATGATAATGTAACTCTTGCTGAAAATCTTCTTAAATATTGTGTCCAGCAAGTAATGAAAAACAAAAAAGAAGAATTAGAATTTTTAAATACTAGATTAATAAAAGAAGAGCAAAATCTAAAAGCAAATGAAAGATCTAACATGAATTTAATAGAAAGGTTAGAGTTTGTTATAAAAAGTGACTTTAAAACTATCTCTTATTCAGAAGCTTTTGATATTTTAAAAAACTCGAAACCAAATAAAAAAAAGAAATTTAAATATGAAGTAAAAAATTGGGGCATGGACTTTCAATCAGAACATGAAAAATATCTGGTAGAAAAAGTATTTAAAACCCCTGTTACTGTTATTGATTATCCTAAAGAGATAAAAGCTTTCTATATGAAATTAAACAATGATAATAAAACTGTAAGAGCGATGGATGTTTTATTCCCTCAAGTAGGAGAAATAATTGGAGGATCACAAAGAGAAGATAGATATGATGTTTTATTGCAACGTATGAATAATATGGATATAGACAAAAAAGATTTATGGTGGTATTTAGAAACAAGAGAATTTGGAACAGTCCCTCATAGTGGTTTTGGTTTAGGTCTAGAAAGATTAGTTCAATTTATAACAGGAATGAAAAATATTCGTGATGTTATTCCTTTCCCTAGAACTCCAAATAATCTAGAATTTTAAATATCAAAACAGTTTATTAAAGAATGTCCAAACAAAGACTACAGCAAAATCAACAACAAAAATTGTCATTTCAACAAATACAATTCTTTAAAATGTTGGCAATGTCTCAAGATGAATTAGAAAAAAACATAAAAAAAGAAATAGAGGAAAATCCAGCTATAGAAGAAATAATTGACGAGCAAAGTAAAACCCCATTCTATCATAAAACATATAATACAGACTCGAATTACTCAAAAGAAATTCCGGAAAATAATAAAACTTTAAATGAGCATGTTATCGATCAAATAAAATTTGAAAAACTAAATAAAAAAGAAAAATCAATTGCTAAGTTTATTATAGGTTCATTAGAAGATTCAGGATACTTACATCTTTCTGCTTTAGAAATTAAAAACGACTTATTTGTCCATGTAGATATTGATGTAGAAATAGAAGAAATTGATCGAATAATACAAATAATACAAAAATTAGAACCTAGCGGAATTGCGGCTTCTAATTTACAAGAATGTTTATTAGTTCAAATCAAAAAAAAACCTGAATCTAGTTATACTTTAATAGCTGAAAAAATTTTAAAATCATATTTTAATGATTTTATAAATAAAAATTACACTAAGCTTTTAAAAAAGCTAGAAATAAATAAAGAAACACTAAGAAACGCGGAATTAGAAATTAC
>CAXEHY010000024.1:0-7050 GCA_963996865.1 uncultured Flavobacteriales bacterium
AATGTCGAAAAGATGTTATGAAGTTTAAAAAAGAATGGGAGGTACTAACAAAAAAAATGGGCTATTGGGTTGATATGAAGAACCCTTATATAACATATGAAAACAAGTATATTGAAACTGTTTGGTGGTTGTTGAAACAATTATTTGAAAAAAAACTATTATATAAAGGTTATACCGTTCAGCCATATTCTCCTTGTGCAGGAACCGGACTAAGCACCCACGAGCTTAACCAACCAGGATGCTACAAGAATGTAAAAGACACTACAATAACGGCTCAATTTAAAATAATAAAAAACCAAAAATCTAAATTTATATTCAACAAACTAGATGTTTATTTTTTAGCCTGGACAACAACTCCCTGGACTCTACCTTCAAATACAGCTCTAGCTATAGGTAAAAAAATTAATTACGTAAAAATAAAAACTCGAAATCCTTATTCAAAAAAAGAAATAGAAATAGTTGTTGCAAAAGATTTAATACACAATTATTTTAATAAAAATGTAAAGTATGAAATAATACACGAGTATAAAGGAGAAGATTTTTTGGAATTAAAATATGAACAATTAATGCCGTATGATAAACCAAAAACAGGAGAATCTTTTAAAATTATTCATGGCGATTTTGTATCTACAGAAAATGGAACTGGAATAGTTCATGTTGCTCCAAGTTTTGGCTCAGATGACATGTATGTTGCAAAAAAAAACAATATTGGATCTCTAACTTTGGTTGATAAATACGGGAGATTCACAAAAGAGGTTGCTGATTTTAAAAATGAATATGTAAAAAAAGAATACGATAACAATCAAAAAGAATCTGTTGATGTAAGAATAGCTGTTAAATTAAAAAAAGAAAATAAAGCTTTTAAAATTGAAAAATATGAACATTCTTATCCTCATTGTTGGAGAACCGACAAGCCTATATTATACTATCCTTTAGATAGTTGGTTTGTTAAAACAACAGAGGTTAAAAAAAAGCTGTTACGATTAAATAAAAAAATAAACTGGCACCCTAAATCTACAGGAGAAGGCAGGTTTAAAAACTGGTTAGAAAATCTTGTAGATTGGAATCTTTCTAGATCTCGTTTTTGGGGAACCCCTTTACCTATTTGGATGTCTAAAGACAAAAAAGAAATAATATGTATAGGCTCTGTCAATGAACTAAAAAAAGAAATAGAAAAATCTATTAAAAGTGGGATGATGAAAAAAAATCCTTTGAAGGATTTTCAGAAAAATAATTTTTCTCAAAAAAATTATAATTTATTTGATCTACATAAACCTTTTGTAGATAAAATAATTTTAATATCTAAAAGTGGCAAAAAACTATTTCGAGAAAACGACCTTATTGATGTTTGGTTTGATTCCGGAGCAATGCCTTTTGCTCAACACCATTATCCTTTTGAAAATAAAAATAAATTTAAAGATAATTTTCCGGCAGATTTTATAGCAGAAGGGGTTGACCAAACAAGGGGTTGGTTTTTCACCCTACATGTTATAAGTGCTATGCTGTTTGATTCTGTTTCCTATAAAAATGTTCTGTCTAACGGACTCGTTTTGGATAAAAATGGAAATAAAATGTCCAAAAGATTAGGAAACGCTATAGACCCTTTTAAAACTTTACAAATTCATGGAGCAGATGCTACAAGATGGTATATGATTTCAAATTCTCCACCTTGGGACAATATAAAATTTGATGAAAACGGAATTAATGAAACTAAAAGAAAATTTTTTGGCACATTATACAATACTTATTCGTTTTTTGCATTATACGCAAATATTGACAACTATACTTTTGAAAACAAAATATCTGAATTTGAAAATTTTAATATTCTTGATAAATGGATTATTTCACGTTTAAATTCTTTAATAAAAAAATGTCTAAAAAACTATAAATCATATAACCCTACTCCTATAGCTAGAGAAATACAAGATTTTGTTATTAATGATTTAAGTAATTGGTATGTTAGATTGTCTAGAAGAAGGTTTTGGAAAGGTGAAATGTCTTCTGATAAACAAAATGCCTATTTTGCTATCTTTTATTGTTTAAATAATGTTGTCAAATTATCTGCTCCTATAGCACCTTTTTTTATGGATAAACTGTATCAAAATTTAAATAAAGACAGAGTTAATTCTGTTCATCTTGAAAATTTTCCTAATTATAATGATGATTTAATAATTAAAGATCTAGAAGATAAAATTATTTTAGCTCAAAAAATATGTTCCGTGACTCTTGCTCTTAGGAAAAAAGAAAAAATTAGAGTTAGACAGCCTTTAAGTAAAATAACAATCCCTGTGTTAAGCCCAGAACAAAAAAATAAAATATTATATGTAAAAGATTTAATATTATCTGAAACAAATATTAAAAATATTAGTTTTATTGAAGACAACTCAAAAATATTTCAAAAAAAAATAAATCCTAATTATAAAATACTAGGACCAAAAATAGGATCTGATATAAAAAACCTATCTTTTTTTCTCTCTAATCTTAATCAAAAAGAAATAAGCAAATTTGAAAAAAACGGAATCATAAAAATAAAAATTGAAGATAAAATATATAAAATTAAAATAGAAGAAGTAGAAATAAAGACTAAAGAAATGCCTGGTTTATCTATAATGTCTGGCGGAGATATTACTGTTGCTCTTGATATAAAAATAAGCAGTTCTTTGAAAGAGGAAGGAATAGCTAGAGAGCTAATAAATAGAATACAAAATATGAGGAAGGAAAAAAATTTAGATGTTGTAGATAAAATTAAAGTTTTTATAAAATCTTCAGAAGAGATGATAAGTTGCATTAATAATAATTTAAATTATATTTGCGAAGAAATACTTGCTAACGATATAAAATTTATAAAAACAATAAATTCAGAATTTGAACAAATTAATTTAATTAATAATGTTGAATTGTTTATAAAAATTGAAAGAGATGAAAAAAAACAAAAACATAAAAAAATACTCTGACAAACAGCTGTTACGATTTAAAAAATTAATTGAAGAAAAAATTATTAGAGCTAAAGATGATTTAAAACTTCTAAAAAGTTCTTACACAAATGACAAGGACAATGGAACAGATGATACAGCGCCAACTTTTAAAGCTTTTGATGAGGGTTCTAATACTTTATCAAAAGAAGATAATGCCGTTTTAGCTTCTCGTCAAGAAAAATTTATTGTTAGTTTACAGAACGCTTTAATCAGGATAGAAAATAAAACTTATGGAGTTTGTAGGCAAACTGGAAAATTAATATCCAAAAAACGTCTTATGTTGGTTCCTCACGCAACATTAAGTATAGAGGCGAAATCAAAACAATAATTGTACTATGTTTTTATGGTTAAAACAAAAATATTATATATCTATAATAATGTTTATTGTTTTAGCGGATCAAATATCCAAATTTTTAGTTGTCGCCAAAATAAAAGAACCTGTTGTTATTATAAAAAATTTTCTTGAATTTTTATATTTAGAAAATAACGGAATTGCTTTTGGACTAGAGTTTGGAGGAGAGGCTGGTAAAATAATTCTAACATTACTTAGAATAATAATATTATTTTTTCTATGCTACTTTCTAAAAACGCTAATAAAGAAAAAGGAAAAAAAAATAGTTATTATTCCTGTTTCTTTAATTATAGCTGGAGCTATTGGCAATATTATAGATAGTGTTTTTTATGGTATAATATTTAATTACGAAAGCTTATTACAGGGACGAGTTGTTGACATGATTCATTTTACAACCAGATGGCCTTCTTGGACCCCATTTAATTTAAGTGGTAAACTTATTTTTTCACCTGTGTTTAATATTGCAGATTCTGTTATAACTATTGGAGCATTTATGATATTAGTTGGCAGAAAAACTAAAAAATAAGATTGTTGTCAATTAAATAATCTGCTATTTGCACCGTGTTAGTAGCTGCTCCTTTTCTTAAATTATCGGAAACAACCCATAAATGAAATACATTTTTAAAATTAACGTCTTCTCTAATTCGGCCCACAAAAACATCGTCTTTGTCAGACGCAAGTATAGGCATAGGATAATTATTTAATTTATCATTATTTGCAACAATAACCCCTTCAGATTTTTGTAAAATTTTTAAAATTTCATTTTTTGTAGAATCATTTTGCAACTCTACCATAACGCTCTCACTGTGACATTTAGTTATAGGTACTCTAACGGCGGTAGCTGAAATTAATAGCTTTTTATTAGATAGTATTTTTTTTGTTTCATTTATTATTTTTATTTCTTCTTTTGTATAGCCGTTATCTAAAAAAACATCTATATGAGGTATTATATTATCATGTATTTTATGTGGATAATATTTTTTTATTTCTTCATTTTTAGATTCTTTTTCTAATTGATTTAACGCGTCTTTTCCTGATCCTGAAACTGATTGATACGTGGAAACTAAAACTCTTTTTAAGCCGAAGTTTAACTGTAAAGGGTGTAATATCATTACTAATTGTATAGTGGAACAATTAGGATTTGCTATTATAAAATCATCTTTTTTTAATATATCAGCATTTACTTCTGGAACTACTAATTTGACATTTTTACTCATTCTCCAGGCAGAAGAGTTGTCTATTACTTTTATATTTTTTTTAGCAAAAACAGGAGCCCATTTCAAGGCAACTTCACTCCCCGCCGCAAAAATAACAATTTGTAAATCTTTTTCAAGCAGCTCTTCTATTCTTAAAATATTTTTGTTTTTAATAGAGGTTGTTTTAGAGGCTGATAAATAAATATTTTTATATCTATTGTTTTTTTTTAATATTGTTAAAACTGTTTTGCCAACCTCTCCTGTAGCCCCAATTATCCCTATATTCATAAAATATATTTATTTAAAAAATAACCTTAAATCGTTTTTTAATGCTTCCTCTTAAAATTAAAACATCTGCGGGCTCTCCTTTTTTAAATTTACTTAACGCCAACATGTATGTATTTAGGTCTTTGACTTTATATGGTCCTATCTTTATTACAATATCTCCGTCTTTTATCCCCGCTAGACTTGCTGGTCTATTTTCAATAACAACATCTATTTTCATGCCTTCTCCATCAAAAGAATAACTAGGCATAACTCCTAAAGTAACTGAAAATTTAGGAGTGTCCGAAGAAGAGTTGTTTTTTGTTTTTATAAATCTCATGTTAATGTCGTCTGCTTCTTGAATTATAGATCTGGCAAAAAGTAAAATTTTAAAAATGCCATAATAATTCAACTTGCTTGCGTCATCATCAGGCGTATGATAATCATCATGTGCCCCTGTAAAAAAACTTAATACGGGAATATCTTTTTTATAAAAAGAAGTGTAATCAGAGGGGCCTACTCCTGATGATATCTCTTTTAGTTCTAAGATGTTTTTATTGTTTCTTGATTTTGTTTTTTGAATTATCTCTATCCAGTTTGATGTCCCTGTACCATTTAAAATCAACTTGTTGTTTTTTAATTTTCCAACCATATCGAAATTCATCATATATTTAATATTAAAACTATCCACTAAAACTTCATTAACAAAAGCGTCAGACCCTAATAATCCTAATTCCTCGCCCGAAAAAGCAACAACAAGTATATTAGATTTTAAAGAATCTTTTTTTAAATATTTAATTAATTCTAATATTAAAGCAACTCCGCTAGCATTATCATCTGCTCCATTATGAATTGTTTTTGCATTAGGTCGCCTAGAGCCAAAATTGCCATAACCTAAATGATCATAATGAGCCCCTAAAACTATGGTGTTATTATAATTATTGTCTAAGTATCCTATAACATTCCTTCCTCTAGAAGAGGTTTTTTGTCCGTGAAATATAATATCAAATTCATGATAAAAAACTCTAAGACCTAAAACATCCATTCTGTTATGAATATATTCTGCCGCTAATTTTTCACCTTTTGATCCTGTTTCTCTGCCTTCTAAAAAATCAGAAGAAAGAAATCTGACATCCATCATGATGTTGTCAATACTGTTGTATTTCTCTTTTAAAGAACTAGTCTGACAAAAACCATCTGAAATAAAAAACAAAAAAACAAAAACAAAATAAAAATTTTTCATTTTTTTGGTTTCATTTGAGGGAAAAACAAAACATCTTGTATGGTTTTTTGATTAGTAAGCAACATTACCATTCTGTCTATTCCTATACCTAATCCCGCTGTTGGGGGCATTCCGTATTCAAGCGCATTCAAAAAATCATAATCTATAAACATTGCTTCATTATCTCCTTTCTGTAATAACTCAAATTGCTCTTCAAATCTTTCTCGTTGGTCTATAGGGTCATTTAACTCTGAATAAGCGTTAGCTATTTCCATCCCCCCTATAAATAATTCAAATCTTTCTGAAAGTTTTGGATTTGATCTGTGAGTTTTACATAAAGGTGACATGATTTTAGGGTAATCTGTTATGAATGTTGGTTGTATTATTTCATTTTCACATGTCGCGTCAAAAATAGAATTTATCATTTTAGACTCAGACCAATCTTTTTTTATTTCTACTTTAAGTTTTTTACATAAATCGCCTAACTCTTTTTTGTTTAAATCTAAAATATTTTCTCCTGTTTTTTCTTGTAAGATATCTGTTATTGATATCCTTCTAAAAGGTTTTTTAAAATCTAAAACAAAATCGCCAAACTCTGTTTCTTCTTTATTTAAAATATTTTTTACAGTTTCTTTGCAAATACGCTCTGTGTAATCCATCATCCAATTATAATCCTTATAAGCAACATAAATTTCTAACATTGTAAATTCAGGGTTATGTGACTTGTCCATTCCTTCATTTCTGAAATCTTTCGCGAATTCATAAACTCCTTCATATCCTCCAACTATTAATTTTTTTAAATATAATTCATTAGCTATTCTTAAATAAAGAGGAATGTCTAATGTGTTATGATGAGTTTTAAAAGGTCTGGCCGCGGCCCCTCCTGGAATTGGTTGCAAAATAGGAGTCTCCACTTCTAGATAATTAGACTTGTTAAATATAGCTCTCATGCTATTAATGATTTTTGTTCTAGTTGTAAAAATGTTTTTTATTTCAGAATTTACAGCTAAATCAACATACCTCTGTCTGTATCTTAATTCC
>CAXEHY010000025.1:0-5210 GCA_963996865.1 uncultured Flavobacteriales bacterium
GCCTTCGATTTGATTGTAATAATTATATTTAGTTTTTTCTATAATAAATGGATTGTTATTAATAATAAGTCTTTTGATTTTATTTTCATATAATTCAATATTTATTTTATCTCCTGTAATTTGATAATTATGACACCATATTATCGGATTATCTGTTAATAAGATATTTTCTTTTTTAACATCATATGTTAATTCATTTGATTTTCCTTGTAGTTTTTGATTAAAAAACTTTACGTTGTTTTCAGCGATTAATTTATTATTTATAATTTTCATTGAATCAGAATGTAAATATAGAGTGTCTTTTTTGTTTATTAATTTTAATAATATATTATTTTCAAATACCGCTAAATTAGTTTTCATAAAATATTTTATAGTGTCTGAGTAAATTTCAAAATTATTAGCAGAATCTAAAAAAACACTTTTCTCTGTTACGTAGCTATATGATTTTTTTGTGTTATGAAATATTTTCTCTCCTTTTATATAGTAGTTTTTGTTTTTTACATAAGCGTTTTTCTGAAGTTGGTAATTTTGATTTTTTTCATTATATATTCCATATTCACAATAAATAAAATTATTTTTTGTTGTGATTTCTGTAGGGCCAACAAAAATAGTTTTTTCTTTAACCGGGTAATGAATCAATGTATCAGATTTAAATATTAATTCATTATTTTTTAGTTCTACATTATTTTTTAAATATATTTTTTTATCCTTTATATTATATTCTCCAATATCACTATGTATTATGTTATTTCTATTAACTATTTTGGATTTTTGATAATAATTTACTTTTTTTTGCTTTGTGTTATATTCTAATTTGTCAGAATAAATTTTTGTATGTTTATTTGTATACACAACGTTATCTTTTGTCACAGCTTGTTTTGTGAGTTTATTATATAATAAATAATTACTTTTCAGGTTAGAATTATTTTCATTAATATTAATATGGCCAAATCCTTCTATGATATTTCCTTTTTCAGATATATAAGCGCTATCGCATTTGAACACCGTTTCATTATGTTTTATTGTTACATTTCCAATTAATTTTTTAATTTTTGTTTTTTCATCAATTTGCAATATATTGGAATGTATAATTTCAAGTCTTTCTTGAGAAAATGTGATTAAAGGAATAAAAAAGAAAATTCTAAATAGCAATTTTATAATATTAAAGTTTGACTTCTATCTGGACCGACAGACACTATACTAATAGGAGTGTTTAATTCTTTTTCTAAGTAAGAAATATAATCGTGCACTTCTTTAGGTGCTTCTTTTATATTAGTTATGTTTGTTAAATTCATGTTCCAGCCTTTTAATTCAATATATACTGGTTTTAAATCTTCATTATCTTCAAACGGAAGGTAGTCTATTTTATTGCCGTTTAATATATAATGTGTGCATATTTTTATTATATCTATACCTGAAAGAACATCAGATTTCATCATGTTGAGCCGCGTTACGCCATTAATATTTATAGCATATTTTAAAGCAGGTAAATCAATCCATCCGCATCTTCTAGCTCTGCCTGTGGTAGCTCCAAACTCATTTCCAACTTTCCCTAAATGTGTTCCTGTTTTATCAAATAATTCTGTAGGAAAAGGACCGCTTCCAACTCTAGTGCAATAAGCTTTAAAAATTCCAATTACCTCTCCTATTTTATTAGGGGGGACTCCTAGACCTGTACAGGCTCCTGCTGTGATAGTATTTGAAGAGGTGACAAAAGGATAAGATCCAAAGTCAATATCTAATAATGTTCCTTGTGCTCCTTCAGCAAGAATTTTTTTGTTTTCTTTTATTGCTTTATGTATGTAATGTTCAGAATCTATATGCTGAAATTCACACAATGTTTTTAAACTGTTAAACCATTCTTTTTCTAATTCTTCTATTTTATATTTAAAGTCATAAAAATTAAGAATTTGAATATGTTTTTGCTTGAGCTTATCATATTTATTTTTAAAGTTTCTAGAAGAAATGTCGCCAACTCTTAATCCGTTTCTACCTGTTTTGTCCATATAGGTAGGACCTATGCCTTTAAGTGTGGATCCTATTTTTTCTTTTCCTTTATGCTTTTCTGAAGCAGCGTCTAGTAATTTATGAGTTGGTAATATCAAATGTGCTTTTTTTGAAATTAAAAGTTCAGATGTTTTAATATTTAATTTATTGATATTACTAATTTCATGTTCAAAAATTACAGGATCTATAACCACTCCATTGCCAATAATATTTATTAAATTTTCATGAAATATTCCTGATGGGATTGTGTGTAATACATGTTTTATGCCGTCAAATTTTAAAGTATGTCCAGCGTTTGGTCCTCCCTGAAATCTAGCTATTATATCATATTTAGATGCTAGCACATCAACTATTTTACCTTTTCCTTCATCTCCCCATTGAAGACCAAGAAGAATATCAACTTTTTTACTCATTTTCTCTATTTACTTTATTTACGTCATCTAATTTTTGGATAGAGCTTATTATTTTATTTAGATGCGCTTTGTTTTGTACTAAAAATACAAAAGTTCCGTAAAATATATCATTTTTACTTTCAATATTTACTGATATAATATTAGTGTTGAATTTATTTGAAATTAATCCTGTAAGATCTCTTAGTAATCCTAATCTGTCAACTCCTTCAACAATTATTGTTGTTTTAAAATCTGATTTTTTCATCTTTTTCCATTTCGCGTCTATGATTCTATATGCAAAATTAGATTGAAGCTTTATAGCATTAGGGCAATCAGATCTATGTATTACAACTCCTCCTCTTGTAATACTTAAAAATCCAAAAATATTGTCACCTTTAACTGGATTGCAACATTTAGCTAAATTATATTTTAATTCTTCTTGGTTATCGCCGAAATATATTGAATTATATTTTTTGACTTCTTCTATTTTTTCATATTCTTTTGACTTTGTGCTAGTAAAAGTGTTTCTTATATATCCAAAAAAGCCAGCTTTTTTTTCATTTAAGAATTTTTTCAAATCAATATTCTTTATATCTCCTATCCCTACTTTAAAAAATAAATCTAAACTTGATTCAAGATGAAAATATTTTGTTAAATCATTAACTATTTTGCTGTCATATTTTATTTTTATTTTTTTAAGTTTTCTTTCTAAAATTTCTTGCCCTATTTTTCCAATTTCTTTTTTTTCTTCTTTAAGTGAATTTTTAATTTTACTCTTTGCTTTTGCGGTTACCACGTGATTTAACCAATCTTTTTTCGGAAATTGTTTTTTTGATGTTATTATTTCTATCTGATCACCACTTTTAAGCTTAGTTATTAGAGGAACCTGTTTTCCGTTAATTTTTGATCCAATACATTTTAATCCTATTTCTGTATGTATTTCAAATGCAAAATCTATACAATTAGCATTTTTAGGAAGATTTATTAAATCTCCATTAGGAGAAAATACAAATATTTCGTCCATAAATAAATTAAGCTTAAAATCATCTATAAAGTCAATAGCATTTAAATCTGGGTTTTCCAATAATTCCCTGATTTTGTTTATCCATGAATCAAGATTATTTTCTTTATTTTTTGGGTCTTTATATTTCCAATGTGCAGCGTAACCTTTTTCTGCAACTTCATTCATTCTTTTTGTTCTTATTTGCACTTCTACCCATTTGCCGTCTAAACCCATAACAGTCGTATGCAGCGATTCATATCCATTTATTTTTGGTGTTGAAATCCAATCTCTCAATCTATCGGGATTAGGTTTATAGAAATCTGTAACCAGGGAATATATTTTCCAGCAATTAGATTTTTCATTTTTAACGTCAGAATCAATTACTATTCTTATGGCAAATAAATCATATATTTCGTCAAATAATATTCTTTTTTGAAACATTTTATTCCTGATTGAATGAATAGATTTAGGTCTGCCCTCTATTTTAAATTTATATCCTAAATTTTTCAATTCACTTCTAATTGGTCCAATAAATTTTTTGATATATTTAATTCTATTATTTTTTGTTTCATTTAATTTAATAGATATTGCTTTGTATATTTCAGGTGATTTAAACTTAAGTCCCAAATCCTCTAATTCTTCTTTTATATTATATAGTCCTAAACGATGAGCTAGCGGAGCATATAAATATAAAGTCTCGGAAGATATTTTCATTTGTTTTGTTTTACTCAAAGCATCTAATGTTCTCATATTGTCCAATCTATCTGCTAATTTTATAAGAATTACTCTTATATCATCAGATAAAGTGATTATTATTTTTCTGAAATTTTCAGCTTGAATAGATCTAGAATCATTGAATTTTACATCAGATATTTTTGTTAACCCGTCAATTATCCTAGCAACTTTATTCCCAAATTTCATTTCTATATCTTCTATTGTGAATTTAGAATCTTCAACAACATCATGCAGTAAGGAACATATTATAGATGTTTTGCCGAGTCCAATTTCTCTCGCGCATACAATAGAAACAGATAAAGGATGTATTATGTAAGGTTCTCCAGATTTTCTTTTTACATATTTATGAGCGTCATAAGCAAGCTTGAATGCTTCGCTGATATATTTTTTGTCTTCTTTGTTATAGTCAGAACAAGCTCTTAATAAAGTTCTATATTTATTTTCTATTAATTTTTTTTCTTGAATAGATAATTCCATCAACTATGGTAAAATTTTATTTTTAACTTCTCCAAACCCAATTTTATGTGTTTTGTTTTCACAATAACCTTTCATTATTAAAGTGTCTCCATCATGAAGAAATTTTCTGCTTGTTCCATCTGGCATTTTTAAAGGTTTTGTTCCTTTCCATGATAATTCGAGCATTGATCCATAAGAAGATGAAGTAGGGCCGCTGATTGTTCCAGACGCCATTAAATCACCAGTTTTTATATTACATCCATTTATTGTATGATGCGCTAATTGTTGAAAAATAGACCAGTATAAATATTTAAAATTGCTTTTTGATATTTGAAAAGGAGAGAAGTTGGGGCCTTCTATATAAACATCTAAATTAATGTCATAAGTATAATTTTTTGATTTATTTAAATATTTTAAAATATTCTTTTGTTTTTTTAATTCTTTTTTAAAAGGTTCAAGTGCTTCCATAGTTACTATCCAAGGAGAAATACTTGAAGCAAAGCTTTTGCCTAAAAATGGCCCCAAAGGAACATATTCCCATTTTTGTATGTCTCTGGCTGACCAATCATTAAATAAAGTCATTCCGAAAATATAATCTTCAGTTTTATTTATATCTA
>CAXEHY010000026.1:0-4411 GCA_963996865.1 uncultured Flavobacteriales bacterium
AAATAAAACCAACACTTGAATACATTTTACTAAAAGACATTAATGATACAAAAGAAGACATACAAAGTTTAATTTTATTTTGCAAACAAACTCCATCAAAGGTTAATTTTATAGAATATAATGAAATAGAAGAAGGAGAATACACCAAAACATCAAAAGAAAAAGCAATAGAGATTTTAAAAATGTTTGATAAAAACAAAATAACAGCTAAATTTAGACAAAGCAGAGGAGAAGATATAAACGCAGCTTGTGGTCAACTTGCGACTAAAAATAAATAAATGAAAAAAAAACAAAAAATAATAATATTATTATCGCTAATGATTCCTGTTTTTTCTTTTTCTCAAATGTTTATCAGCTCATCTCCTTCTGCCTCAAAAAACATAAATGAAAAAGAAGAACATCTATTCTCTTTTGTTTTTCAAGCAAACCAACTTTTAGGGATAGATAACATGAGTCTTTATTCTTCTTTAGAGTTAGGGGGATTATATCATTTTTCTAAATTTAGCGCAGGACCTTTTATAGGCATAGACCTATATACTCTTACAGACCACGGAACAACAGAAGAAGGAGTTCCCGTTTTGTTTACGCTTAAAACCTTATTAAATATAAATAAAATAGAGACAGAGTTTAGGCGGGCAAAAATGTATGTATTTACTTCTGGGGGCGTAAATTTCATAAAAAACATAAACGAAGGTAGTTGGGTTTATCAAACTAATCCTTTTGATGTTTGGTCTGGATATAATTTAAAAATAGGAATGGGCTATAACATTTCAAGTTCTTTTCCAAACACAACATATGAGATTTTTTACAAAAAACAAAACTTTTCTTTTAACTCAACCAGCACAAAATTTGATTTCATAGGAATAGGAATTTCCGCCTGGTTCCCTTGGGCATACAAGAAAAAAGATTAATTTTGCACAAAACAACAACTATGAAAAATTTAAAACTACACATAATATTGATATTAATATTTATCTCATATTTTTCTTTTTCTCAAAATACGACCAACTACAATGAATTAGATTGTAGAAATTTTCACCCCGAAATGACACATGCAGAATGGCTGGAAGTGATAAACTATGAAGAAAATACAGAATGGTCTTCTTGGAAGGATTATAAAGGGGATTGGAAAAAATACACAACAGTATACCATGCTTTTTTACTTGATATGGACTCTACGGAGAGAGCGGAAGAATTTTATGGTTTATACAACCATCAAATTAAATTAGAATTTAACGGAGCAACTAAAGAATATACTGTTAACGAACACTGCGATTTTCATAAAGAAAACGGAGAAGTTGTTTACAACAAACCACTTATGTGGTATCAAAAATGGCCCAATAAACCATTTTTTCGAGTAGAAAAAAATGAGATAGGTTATCTTTTAACTGTTGCTAATTTTAGCGGAGAATCAAATCTTAAAAGAGAAAAAATAAAATACGACTGGAAGGAGTTTATAGCCGACCTTCAAGATAATGACAAAAAAGAAGACAATTTAAATTTATATAACCACCAAGATAAAGATCCCTGGTATAAAGGATGGCCTAATAAATAATAGAAATTGTTTAATAAAAATAAAAAGCCATCTTATAGATGGCTTTTTTTTGCTCCCCCTGCTGGACTCGAACCAGCGACCCTCTGATTAACAGTCAGATGCTCTAACCAGCTGAGCTAAGGAGGAATGTTTCAAATAACTTGCAATATTAACTTAAACAACTTAAATATGCAATAAATTAAAAATAATAAAATGAAAGCTTTAGTAGTGGGAACAGTTGCCTATGACACCATTGAAACACCTTTTGGTAAAAGAGAAAAAATCTTAGGAGGTTCCGCCACATATATAACATTGTCCTCTTCTTATTTTTGTAAAAAAACACATTTAATTTCTATAGTTGGAAGAGATTTTAAAAACAGAGATATAGAAATTTTACAGAGACATAAATCAGATTTATCTGGATTAGAAATAGAAAAAAACGATAAAACTTTTTTTTGGCACGGAAAATATCATAAAAACATGAACAAAAGAGACACAATAGAAACACAAACAAATGTTTTAGACAACTATACTCCAAAGGTTCCCGTAAAACACCAAGAAACAGATATATTAATGTTAGGAAATCTTATGCCAACAAACAATCAACAAGTAATAGACTCCCTAACAAAAAAACCAAAAATAGTTGTTTTAGACACCATGAATTTTTGGATGGACAATTTTTGGGAAACACTACAACAAAACATAAAACACACAGATCTCATAACAATAAACGATGAAGAGTCTTTACAGTTAACAGGAGAAAAAAACACAAAAAAAGCTGCCAAAAAAATACAAAAACAAGGGCCAAAATATATTGTTATAAAAAAAGGGTCGGAAGGTGCTAGTTTTTTTTACAAAGACAAAGAGTTTAAAATACCTTCTTTTTTTATTAAAAAAGTATTAGACCCAACCGGAGCAGGAGATAGTTTTGCGGGGGGGCTTACGGGACATTTAGCTGAAGTAAAAAAAATAAATACAGAGGAAATTTTAAAAGGTCTGGTCAAAGGATCAGCTATAGCGTCCTTTTGTGTTGAGAAATTTGGACCCGAAGGACTTTACGACATTAAAAACACAGAAATAAAAAAAAGAATAGAATACATAAACAAAAGACTAAAATAAACTTGAAGGATTCTCTTTTTCATACATAGAGTCTACTAACAAAACCTCTTTTTCTGCTGCCTGTACTGCTAAAAAATCACATCTTTCATTTTCTGTTATATTAGCGTGTCCTTTTATCCAAACAAAATTTAATTTATGTTTCCTGTATAGTTTTAGAAAAACCATCCACAAATCTGAATTTTTTTTCTTTTTAAAATTATTTTTTTCCCAATTAAAAACCCAACCATCGTTTACAGCTTTAACAACATAAGTTGAATCAGAATAAACAGTTACGTTAGAATTTTTGTTTTTCAAGTTTTCTAAACCCTTTATAACAGCTAAAAGCTCCATCCTGTTGTTTGTTGTTAATCTATATCCTTCTGAAATTTCTTTTCTGTGTTTTCCATATAATAAAACAACCCCCAAACCACCTTTTCCAGGGTTTCCTAAAGAAGACCCATCTGTATACATAATTATTTGTTTTTTTTTGAACAAAATTTCATCTATAATTTTAGGATAAAAATAATGTTCTAAAGATCTTATTTTTTTTTCTAAAGAAGAAGGAGTTTCTTTTTTTTCAACAACACATTCTTTTTGAAAGATGATTTTACCTTTATCATAATGTTTATTCACGTAGTGAATAGTTATTCCTGATTTCGTGTTTTTAGAATTAATAACAGCTTCATGAACGTTTAATCCAAACATACCCCTTCCCCCAAAATCAGGCAAAAGAGCAGGATGTATATTTATAATTTTTTCTTTATAAAAAGAAATTATTTTTTCAGGAACCAACAATAAAAATCCAGACAAGACAATAAAGTCTATTTTATGTTTTTTTAAAACAGAAAAAACCATGTCATTTTTCAACTCTTCTTTGTTAAAAACAATGTTTTTAATATTTAGTTTATCGCTTATTTTTAAAGCCCTAGAGTTTTTATTATTACAAAATAAAAAACAATTAAAACTTCTGTTACACTTCCTTAAATAATCAACTATTTTTTCAAAGTTTGTCCCATTTCCAGAAACAAAAATAGCTATGTTTTTTTTCATAATTTAAAAATAATAGAAACAAAAAGTTTACACAAGCATAATATAAAACTATTTGTTTTTTAAACATATAATATTTTTATTTGCTAAAATAAAATTTTTAAAAATGACAGATTCAATAGCAACAAGAGTTATGGCGATTATTATGGACAAACTAGCTGTCGATGCAGAGGCGGTAAGTCCAGAAGCTAGTTTTAGCGACGATTTAGGCGCAGACTCTCTAGACGTAGTGGAGCTTATTATGGAGTTCGAAAAAGAATTTGATATAGAAATATCAGATGACGATGCTGAAAAAATAATGACAGTTCATGATGCTATAAAGTATATAGAGAGTAAGGTTTAGAAAAACATAATACTGTGACCAAAAGAAGAGTAGTTATAACAGGAGTAGGATCTATAACTCCACTTGGAAACACTGTAGACACTTTTTGGAAAAACATCATGACAGGAAAAAGTGGATCAGATTTTATTTCAAGATTTAATACAGATAGATTTAAAACAAAATTTGCCTGTGAGGTGAAAAACTTTGATCCTTTGGAGTACGTAGAAAACAAAAAAGAACTGAGAAAATTAGATCGTTTTGCTGTTTTTGCGTTAGCTGCAACAGAGCAAGCTTTTTGTGATAGCGGGTTAAATAAAGAAAAAATAAATTCACAAAAATCAGGAGTTATTTGGGGATCAGGAATAGGGGGTTTAGAAACATTTTATACAGAAACTAAAAACTTGTTAGAA
>CAXEHY010000027.1:0-10664 GCA_963996865.1 uncultured Flavobacteriales bacterium
AAATTTGATATAATAGGGTTTTCAATAATAGCTGAACCACTTTTATCTCCAGACTTTTGGGGTTTAGCCATTAATCCTCTCATACCACTAAGCTGTTTAATTTGTTCTTTTGATCCCCTAGCTCCAGAATCTAACATCATATACACAGAATTAAAACCCTGGTTATCACTTTTAAGATCATTTAATACAGCATTAGTTAATTTCGCATTTGTATTAGTCCACACATCTATTACTTGATTGTATCTTTCATTATTAGTAATAAAACCCATATTATAATTACTCGTAATTGTATCTACTTCAGAATATGCGCTATTAATCATTTTATCTTTTAAATCAGGTATTTTTACATCAGACAAATTAAAAGATAATCCTCCTTTAAAAGCCATATTATAACCTAATTCTTTAATTTTATCTAAAAAATCAGCAGTTCTTTTGATGCCACATAACGTATAAATATTACCTATTATATCTCTTAAAGATTTTTTAGTCAATATTTCATTAATAAAACCCATCTCATCAGGAACAACTTCATTTAATAAAACTCTACCAACAGTAGTTTCTATAATATCTTTATCTAGTTTCACTTTTATATTAGCATGTAAATCTGCTTTACCTTCATTATGTGCAATTATCACCTCTTCAGAAGAATAAAATATATTATTTTCACCTTTAACATTTATATTATCATCAGATTTTCTTGCTTTTGTCATATAATAAAGGCCTAAAACCATATCCTGAGAAGGAACAGTAATTGGTGTCCCATTAGAAGGATTTAAAATATTATGAGATGACAACATTAATATTTGTGCCTCAAGGACAGCATGTTCTCCTAATGGTAAATGAACAGCCATTTGGTCACCATCAAAATCTGCATTAAAAGCTGTACAAACCAATGGATGTAACCTGATCGCTTTACCCTCAATTAAAACAGGTTGAAAAGCTTGAACTCCTAACCTATGTAAAGTTGGAGCACGATTTAATAATACAGGATGTCCTTTCATTACATTCTCCAATACATCCCAAACTACAGACTCTCTATTATCAATAATTTTTTTTGCAGACTTAACAGTTTTAACTAAACCTCTTTCAATTAATTTTCTAACTATAAATGGTTTATATAATTCTGCAGCCATTAATTTTGGCATACCACATTCATGTAATTTTAACTCAGGTCCAACAATAATTACAGATCTTGCAGAATAATCAACCCTTTTACCTAATAAATTTTGTCTAAATCTACCTTGCTTGCCTTTTAAACTGTCAGATAAAGATTTTAATGGCCTATTAGACTCTGTTTTCACAGCACTTGATTTTTTTGAATTATCAAATAATGCATCTACAGATTCCTGTAACATTCTTTTCTCATTTCTTAAAATCACATCAGGAGCCTTAATTTCTATTAAACGCTTCAGCCTATTATTTCTAATAATAACTCTTCTATATAAATCATTTAAATCCGAAGTAGCAAAACGTCCTCCATCTAAAGGGACCAAAGGTCTTAATTCTGGAGGTATTACAGGTATTACTTTAACAATCATCCACTCAGGTCTATTTTCAATTCTTGTATTAGCATCTCTAAAGGCTTCTATAACTTGTAATCTTTTTAAAGCTTCTGCTTTTCTTTGTTGAGATGTTTCATTTGCCGCTTTATCTCTAAGTTCATAAGACAAAGAATTTAAGTCAAGATTTGACAATAAATCATGTAAAGCTTCTGCTCCTATTTTAGCTATAAATTTATCTGGATTATTATCTTCTAAAAATTTATTTTCTGAAGGTAATCTGTCTTGAATATCAAAATACTCTTCCTCCGTCAAAAACTGTAAATATTCTACAGGATTCCCTTCATTATCAATAGCTTTTCCTGGTTTTATAACAACATACCTTTCATAATAGATAATCATATCTAATTTTTTTGTAGGTAAACCTAGTAAATAACCTATTTTATTAGGTAAACTTCTAGAATACCAAATATGCACAACAGGAACGACTAACTTAATGTGACCTGTCCTATCTCTTCTAACTTTTTTGTCTGTAACCTCTACGCCACATCTATCACATATTATACTTTTATATCTTATCCTTTTATATTTACCACATGCACATTCATAATCTTTAACAGGACCAAAAATTCTTTCACAGAACAACCCTCCCATTTCTGGTTTATATGTTCTATAATTTATTGTTTCTGGTTTAGTAACTTCCCCAAAAGAACTATCTAAAATGTTATCTGGAGATGACAAACTAATAGTTATTTTTGAAAAATCTTTGAGATTTATTTTTTGTTTTTTCATATATTCTAATTATCAAAAGTTATTTTTAAACATAAACCATTCAATTCATGTAATAAAACATTAAAAGATTCAGGTATATTAGGAGCAGGAAGAGATTCTCCTTTCACTATTGCCTCATATGCTTTTGCTCGGCCTTTCACATCATCAGATTTTAAAGTTAACATTTCTTGTAAAATATTAGCTGCTCCATATCCTTCAAGAGCCCAAACTTCCATTTCTCCCATTCTTTGTCCACCAAATTGTGCTTTTCCTCCTAAAGGCTGTTGAGTTATCAAAGAATATGGACCTATAGATCTAGAATGCATCTTATCATCTATTAAATGTCCTAATTTTAACATATAAATTATACCAACTGTTGTAGGTTGATCAAATTTTTCCCCAGTTCCTCCATCATATAAATAAGTTTTACCTAAATGCGGTAAACCAGCATCAGACATTTCTGATTCAATATTTGATAGTGAAGCTCCGTCAAAAACTGGAGTATAATATTTTTTATTTAATCTTTTGCCAGCCCAAGCTAAAACTGATTCATAAACTTGACCTAAATTCATCCTAGAAGGAACTCCTAATGGATTTAAAACTATATCAACTGGTGTCCCATCTTCAAGATAAGGCATGTCTTCTTCTCTGACAATTTTAGCAACTATACCTTTATTACCATGTCTACCTGCTAGTTTATCACCTACTTTTATTTTTCTTTTTTTAGCAACATATACTTTCGCTAATTTTAAAATACCACTAGGTAATTCATCACCAATATTGATATTATATATTTCTCTAGCTATTTTTGATTTTAACTCGCTTAATTTTAATTTAAAATTACCATATAAAATATCTATATTATTATTCATCTTATCATCATTCACCCATTTTGAAGACAAAACATCTATTTTTGTGAAATCAATACTCAATAAACTTTTTTTGTTATACTTATTTCCTTTTTTAAAAATTTCTTTTCCTGCTAAATCACAAATACCCTGAGAAACTTTTCCTGACAAAAATAAATACATTTTATTAACTAACTTTTCTTGTAGTTTTTGCACACTTTCCTCTTCTGATTTTTGAATCTCTTTTATTACTTTTTTATCTTTTTGTTTTTCTATTTTATCCTTAATTAATCTAGAATATAATTTTTTTTCAACTATAACTCCTTCATCAGAAGATTTTGCTTTTAAAGAAGCGTCTCTAACATCACCAGCTTTGTCTCCAAAAATTGCTTTTAATAATTTTTCTTCAGGAGTAGGATCAGCTTCTCCTTTAGGAGTTATCTTTCCAATTAAAATATCATGAGGATTAATTTTAGCTCCTACCATAATGATCCCATTTTCATCTAAATTTTTAGTTGCTTCTTCACTTACATTCGGAATATCAGATGTTAATTCTTCTGGCCCCATTTTTGTCTCTCTAACATTAACTATATGTTCTTCTATATGAATAGATGTAAATAAATCTTCTTTTGCTATTCGCTCAGATAAAACTATAGCGTCTTCAAAATTATAACCTTTCCAAGGCATAAATGCTACTTTTAAATTTCTACCTAAAGCTAATTCCCCATTTTGAGTAGCAAAACCTTCACATAGAACCTGTCCCTTTTTAACTTTCTGATTTTTCTTAACAATTGGTTTAAGATTAATACAAGTTTCTTGATTTGTTTTTTGAAACTTAGTTAAATGATACTCTTTTATATTACTTTCAAAACTTAAATCTGATTCTAATTTTGAAAGATTATAATTAATTTTTATTAATTCTGAATCAACATATTCTACTGTTCCGTCATATTCTGCATTTATTAAAACTCGAGAATCTTTCGCAACTATAGGCTCCAGTCCAGTTCCGACAATTGCCGCTTCAGCTTTTAATAAAGGAACGGCTTGTCTCATCATATTAGACCCCATTAAAGCACGGTTAGCATCATCATGCTCTAAAAATGGAATTAAAGATGCTGCTATAGAAGCTATTTGATTTGGAGCAACATCCATTAAATCAATTTCTTTAGGATTAACTACTGGAAAATCACCCTCAAATCTCGCTTTCACTCTTTTGTCCATGAATTTTCCTTTATCTTTAATCCTTGCGTTTGCTTGTGCTATAACTTTTTTATCTTCATCTTCGGCAGAAAGATAAGTTGGTTTTTTTGAAATATCTAAAATGCCTTTTTCAACCTTTCTATATGGTGTTTCAATAAATCCTAATGAATTAACTTTCGCATATACACATAAAGAAGAAATTAATCCAATGTTAGGTCCTTCTGGAGTTTCTATTGGACATAATCTACCATAATGAGTATAATGTACATCACGAACTTCAAATCCTGCACGTTCACGAGATAATCCTCCTGGTCCTAATGCAGACATTCTTCTTTTATGAGTCATTTCCGCTAAAGGATTTGTTTGATCAAGAAATTGAGACAATTGACTAGTGCCAAAAAAAGAATTTATTACAGAAGATAAAGTTTTAGCGTTAATTAAATCTACAGGTTGAAAAACTTCATTATCTCTTACATTCATTCTCTCCCTAATAGTTCTAGCCATTCTTGAAAAACCTACTCCAAATTGATTATATAATTGTTCTCCTACAGTTCTTACACGTCTATTACTTAAATGATCTATATCGTCAATATTAGCTTTAGCGTTAGCTAATTCTATTAAATGAGTAATTATACATATTATATCTTCATTTGTTAAAACATCAGTTTCTAAATCTATCTCTAGATTTAACTTCCTGTTTATTTTATATCTTCCAACTTCACCTAAACTATATTTTTGATTTGAAAAAAATAATTTCTCTAAAAGATTTCTAGCTGCTTCTTCGTCAGGCGGTTCTGCGTTTCTAACTTGACGATAAATATGCATAATAGCCTCCTGTTCAGAATTTGTAATATCTTTTTGTAAAGTTTTATAAATAATTGAATACTCATTTGAGTTTAAAGTTTCATCATGATGTAACAAAATTGTATCTACTCCAGCATCTATGATTTGCTCAATATGTTCTTTCTCAATAATAGTTTCTCTATCTATAATAACTTCATTTCTTTCAATTGAAACAACTTCTCCTGTATCTTCATCTACAAAATCTTCTATCCATGTTTTTAAAATACGTGCAGCTAATTTTTTACCAATTGATTCTTTTAAAGACTTTTTAGTTACTTTTACTTCATTTGATAAATTAAAAAGCTGTAAAATTTCTCTATCACTTTCAAACCCAATTGCTCTTAAAAGAGTTGTAACTGGCAACTTCTTTTTTCTATCAATATAGGCATACATTACATCATGAATATCAGTAGTAAATTCAATCCAAGAACCTCTAAAAGGTATAACACGTGCTGAATATAATTTTGTTCCATTAGCATGAAAAGAATGACTAAAAAACACACCAGGAGATCTATGTAATTGAGAAACTATTCCTCTTTCCGCTCCATTAATAACAAAAGTTCCTCTAGGCGTCATATAAGGAATCGCACCTAAAAAAACTTCCTGAGTGATGTTTTCAAAATCTTCATGATCTTCATCTGTGCAATACAACTTTAATTTAGCTCTCAAAGGCACAGAATATGTTAATCCTCTATGTATACATTCTTGTATTGAGTATCTTGGAGGATCAACATTATAATCAAGAAATTCCAAAACAAATTGATTTCTTGAATCGCTTAAAGGAAAATGTTCTTGAAAAACCTTATATAAAGATTCTTGTTTTCTCTCTTCATATGTTGAACCTAATTTGAAAAATTTAAAAAACGAATCTAGTTGAACTTCCAGAAAATCTGGACATTCAATACTAGAATTTGACCCAAAACGAATCGTATCCATACAATAATTTTTTAATATTTTATAACAATCTTTAACTACTTCAACTCAACTTCAGCTCCCGCTTCAACAAGTTGATTTTTTAAAGCTTCCGCTTCATCTTTAGCTATACCTTCTTTTATAGCCTTTGGAGCTCCATCAACTATATCTTTAGCTTCTTTTAAACCTAATCCTGTTAATTCTTTAACAAGTTTAACAACTGCTAACTTAGAACCTCCAGGTGATTTCAAAATAACATCAAATTCTGATTTTTCTTCAGCTGTAGCATCAGAACCAGATGCAGCCGGTGCTACAGCAACTGCTGAAGCAGCAGCAGGCTCTATTCCGTGCTCCTCTTTTAATATGTCAGCTAATTCTGTAACATCTTTGACTGTTAATCCTACTAATTGTTCTGCTAATTTTTTTATATCTGCCATTTTAATAATTTTTAACTTTTAAACATTCTTTTTTTTGAAAGCTTTTATGTAACATTTTTATCATCTTCATTATTATCTTTTTCATTATTTGCTCCTTTAACTGGAGTTTCCTCAACCGCAGGAGTTTCCTCAACCACAGGAGTTTCCTCAACCACAGGAGTTTCCTCAACCGCAGGAGTTTCCTCAACCGCAGGAGTTTCCTCAACTGAAAAATTTGATTCAGATGAAGAATTATTATTTAAATCTGCTGCTTTTAGTGAAGCAACAATTGCACCTAATTTATTTTTAGTATTAATACTAGATAAAAGAGATTTTATAGGAGATTGTAATAAAGTTATTATATCACCTAATAACTCTTCCTTAGATTTAAGATTAGACAAAAACTCTAATTTATCATCACCTAAATAAAAAGCCTTATCTAAAAAAGCAGCTTTTAACACCGGTTTATCATGTTTTTTTCTAAAATCTTTAATCAATTTTGCTGGAATACTTGATTTTTGAGTAAATATAATAGCTGTATTACCCTTTAATACATCATATAATTCTTCAAAATCAACATCATTTTTTTCAAATGCTTTTTTCAATAAAGTGTTTTTAACAACACTAACTGACATATCTTTACTGAAAAGTAATCGTCTAAAATTATTACTCTGCTCAACATTCAAACCAGATATATCTGTTAAATAAAAATTACCTTTTTCTGTAATTTCAGAATTTAAACTTTTAATAACAACACTTTTCTCCTCTCTATTCATTATTATATATAATCTTTACAATTTATTTTTACACTAGGACCCATAGTAGGTTTAATAAAAATACTTTTAATATATTTACCTTTTACTGTTGATGGCTTTAGTTTGATTACAGCATTTATTAATTCTCTACCATTTTCTGTTAATTTTTCATCTTTAAAAGATTTTTTCCCAATAACAGTATGTATTGTGCCATCTTTATCTGTTTTAAAATCTATTTTGCCTTTTTTAATTTCATTAATAGATTTTTTAATATCCATAGTAACTGTCCCAATTTTAGGATTAGGCATTAAACCTCGAGGACCTAAAACTTTACCTAACTCACCAATTTTAGACATTACTGACGGCATTGTTACTATAACATCAAAATCCAACCAACCTTCTTTTATTTTTTTGATATAATCTTCTAAGCCAATATAATCTGCTTTAGCAGATTTTGCTTCTTCTTCTTTTTCAGAATTAACAAGAGCTAAAACTTTCATGTCTTTACCTGTCCCATTAGGTAAAGATACTACTCCACGAACTTGCTGTTCTGTTTTATTTGAATCTATTCCTAGATTAATTATCATATCCACAGTTTCCTCAAACTTAGCATTTGAAAATCCAGATATCATTTTTGTTGCATTATCTAAATCATATGATTTAGAATTATCAAAATCTTTAACTAAATTATTATATCTTTTACTCCTCTTTGTCATTATTTATATTTTTATCAAATGGATTGTTACCTGAAATTGTTATCCCCATGCTTCTAGCCGTTCCAGCAATTACTTTCATTGCTGACTCCACTTTAAAAGAATTTAAATCAGCCATCTTGTCCTCAGCTATTGATTTTACTTGATCCCAGGTTACACTACCTATTTTTAATCTATTTGGCTCTCCTGAACCTTTTTTAGGTTTAATTTTTTCTAACAATTGGACCGCAGCTGGAACTGTTTTGATCACAAAAGAAAAAGATTTATCAGCAAAAACACTAATTATAACAGGTACTATTTTACCAGGATTATCTTGTGTTCTTGCGTTAAACTGTTTACAAAACTCCATGATATTTACTCCTTTAGCCCCTAAAGCTGGACCTACAGGAGGCGCTGGACTAGCGGCCCCGCCTCTAATTTGTAATTTTATTATATTTTCTATTGTCTTAGACATTTTTATATTTTTTCAACTTGAATAAAACTTACTTCAACTGGTTGTTTTCTGCCAAAAATACTCACAGAAACAGCCAGCTTTTTCTTTTGTTCATCTATTTTTTCTACTATACCATTAAACGTATTAAAAGGTCCGTCAATAATTTTAACAGATTCCCCTATAACAAATACATTCATTATATTTTCATTAGAATCTAATAACTCATCAGCTTTCCCTAGCATTCTATCTACTTCAGAATCTCTCATAGGAATGGGCTCTCCTGAAGAAGTTGACTTTAAAAATCCTAATACTCCAGGAATATTTCTAATTGTTAAAGCTGTTTCTCCAATTAAATTTGCATTAACTAAAATGTAACCTGGAAGATAATTTCTATCTTTTGTTATTTTTTTACCATTTTTTATTTTAACAATTTTTTCAACTGGTATAAATAATCTAGCAACATATTTATCTAGTTCTAATCTTTCTATTTCTTTTTCAATAGCTACAAGGGTTTTTTGTTCTTTTCCACCCATAGCTCTCAGAATATACCATTTCATAGATTTATTTTGAGATAAAACATTATTTGTTGATTCTGGATTTTTATCATCAGAATTAGAAACATCAATATCTTGATTATCAATGTTTTCTTTTTCAGGCATTTCAGAATCTATAAGCATGAAGTTTAAATTTCTCTCTAACATATATTAATTAAAAATATTATAAAATATATCCAAAGATCTGCTAAAAACAGAATCCATTAAATAAATTATACCAGCTATTATTAAAGAAGTAACCGCGACAACTACAGAACTATTTTGTAATTCTTTCCAAGTTGGCCAAGTCACTTTATTAAGTAAATCATAGAAACATTGTCTTATATATTTATTTGTTTTTATATATATAAAAAATAATAAAACAAATAAAAAAGATCCTGTTAAAAAACTAACAATTTTGTTTTCAAAAATTCCAGATAGATAAAAGAACAATCCTCCTATCACAAAAGAAATTAAGTATATAAACTTTTTATTTTTCATCATCTTCACCAGTTTCTAGCACGGGTGGAGAGACTCGAACTCCCAACCAACGGTTTTGGAGACCGCTACTCTACCAATTGAGCTACACCCGTAAAAATTTAAATAACTATTTAGTTATTTCTGTAATTTTTCCAGCCCCAACAGTTCTTCCACCTTCTCTAATTGCAAATTTTATGCCAACTTGCATACAAACAGGAGCAATTAATTTCACAGTAATAGTTAAGTTATCTCCAGGCATAACCATTTCAGTTCCCGTAGGAAGTTGAATTTCACCTGTAACATCAGTTGTTCTTAAATAAAACTGAGGTCTGTAGTTATTATGAAACGGAGTGTGTCTTCCACCTTCTTCCTTTTTCAAAATATAAACTTCAGCTTTAAATTCTGTATGAGGTACTCCAGTTCCTGGTTTACATATAACCATACCTCTTCTAATATCTGTCTTTTCGATACCTCTTAATAGTAATCCTACATTATCTCCAGCTTCACCTCTATCTAAAATTTTTCTAAACATCTCTACCCCTGTTATAGTAGATGTTAATTTTTCAGCCCCAAAACCTACAATATCAACTGGATCATTAGTGTTAATTACTCCTGTTTCTACTCTACCAGTAGCAACAGTTCCTCTACCAGTAATTGTAAAAACATCTTCTACTGGCATTAAAAAATCTTTATCCATATCTCTAACTGGATTTTTAATATAAGAATCTACTGCAGCCATTAATTCGTTAACAGTAGAAACCCATTTTTCTTCATTGTTTAATGCTCCTAATGCTGAACCTTGAATAATAGGTGTATTATCTCCATCAAATTGGTAAAAAGATAATAATTCTCTCAATTCCATTTCAACCAATTCTAATAATTCAGGATCATCAACCATGTCAACTTTGTTCATGTAAACAACAAGAGCTGGTACACCTACTTGTCTCGCTAATAATATATGTTCACGAGTTTGAGGCATTGGACCATCAGTTGCCGCACAAACTAAAATAGCACCATCCATTTGTGCTGCTCCAGTAACCATATTTTTTACATAATCAGCATGACCTGGACAATCAACATGAGCATAATGACGAGTTTCAGTCTCATATTCTACATGTGTGATCGCTATAGTAACTCCCCGTTGCTTTTCCTCAGGAGCATTATCAATAGAGTCAAATGCTCGAAAGGTATTTTTAGGATCAACTAATCCAAGAGTTTTAGTTATAGCTGCTGTAAGAGTGGTTTTTCCATGATCAACATG
>CAXEHY010000028.1:0-4443 GCA_963996865.1 uncultured Flavobacteriales bacterium
TGTATTTCCTCCTACACAGGATCCACAATTATCTAAATAAGCGGAACCACCATAGACTCCATTACAGTCTTGGATACAGGCACTACTTCCTGTATTTCCTCCTACACAGGATCCACAATTATCTAAATAAGCGGAACCACCATAGACTCCATTACAGTCAGGAATTAAATTAGATGTATTAATAAAATAACTAGATGACCAACCAGACATGAACGGAAGACCATAACCGTAGCCATAACCGTAGCCATAACCGTAGCCATAACCGTAGCCATAATTTGACGCGCAATACGATTGAATTTGATATTCGTATAATGTATTGCTTTGTAGGCTGTTTAGCTGAAAAGAATTATTAAATATTTGATAAGTATACGTCCATGAAGGATTACCGCTTTCTTTATATCTTATAGCGTAATAACTAACATTATTATTATTTGACCAATTTAAATCAACAGAATGGTTAGTTATATTACTTTCAATAACTGCTACTGGGATAGGACATGATCCACAATTTTGACCGTATAATTTTATATTATAATTAAATATAAAAACGAAAAATATCAGAAAAAATAAATATCTTTTTAAAATTGACAAAATATAATAGTTGGTTACCTTTGTAGGTAATACGCAGAATATTATAAATAAGTTACATGTTAAGAAAAATTTTCACCTTATTGTTGTTTGGGATTTTTACATATTATTCCTTTGGTCAAGGGTTATATGATGAAGCAAATATCACAGTGATAAGTTTAAATTTTTCACAAAGTAATTGGGATCAAGTTTTAGATAATTATTACGCAATAGGATTAGATGAAAGATTAGTTGGAACAGCTGAAATCAATGGAGTTTTTTTTGATAGTGTAGGAGTGAAATATAAAGGAAATAGCTCTTATAATCCAAATAACACAAAAAACCCATTAAATATAAAATTAGATTATATTATAAATCAAGATTATGAAGGATATTATACTTTAAAATTATCTAACGGAGACAAAGACCCTACTTTTGTTCGAGAAGTATTATCTTATTATATAGCTGGTAATTATACAGATTGTCCAAAAGCTAATTATGCAGAAGTATATATAAATGGCAATTATATAGGATTATATGTTAGTGTTGAATCTATTAACAAAAAATTTGTAAGTGAACAATTTTATTCAGATGATGATAATATATTGTTTAAATGTAATCCTAAAAATTTAGGAGGAGGAGGGAGTTTAAATTGTATTCAAGGGATAGGATCTTCATTACAGTATTTAGGAACTGATACCACATGTTATGAAGATTATTATGAATTACAATCAGATTTTGGTTGGGAAGAAATGAAAGATTTTACTTATAATATAGATTCAAACACAGGTAATATTGAAGAATATTTTGACATGGATCGAGGTATTTGGTTTTTAGCTATAAATAACCTTTTAGTTAATCTAGACAGCTACATAGGTCCTTTTTGTCAAAATTATTATTTATTTAAAGACGATAATAATAGATTTTTGCCTATAGTTTGGGATTTCAATGAATCATTTGGTCATTTTTCTATGATAAACACTCCTGGGCCAGGTAATCCTCCTTCTTCTATATTAGATTTACAAGAAATGGATCCTTTTTTGAGACAGGGAGATAATACTCGCCCTATTTGTAATATTATTTATGCGACTGGAGCTACGTTAAACATTACTTCTACTTATAGAAAAATGTATGTTGCTCATTTAAAAACTATAATAAATGAATTTTTTAGTAACAATAATTATTCTCAGAAAGCTAATAGCCTACATAATCTTATAGAAAATTCATTTCAAAATGATGTAAATTCTTTTTATAGTTGGTCTGATGCTGTGAATAATATTAATAATAGTTATGGTTCGGGATCTCAGACTAAAATAGGGATAACACAATTGATGAATAATAGAATAAATTATATTTTATCTCAAAGTGAATTTCAGCTTTCCCCTCCAAGTGTTTCAAATATAACTTTGAGCGCTAATAACCCCAGTATTAATTCTACTATTAATATTTCTGCAGATATAAGCTCAAACGCTAATATAAATTATGTTTATCTTGGGCACAGGGACAACCCATCAGATGTATTTACTAAAACTCCTATGATAGATCAAGGAGGAGGTGTTTTTACTGCATCTATTAATGTAGAAGCTAGTGATATAGAATATTATATTTATGCCGAAAATATGGATGCGGGAATTTTTTCACCAGAAAGAGCTGAACATGAATTTTATATAATACCTGTAGGCGGAAATATTGTCATAAACGAATTTATGGCTTCTAATGTTGCCGCGGTTACAGATCAAGATGGAGAATTTGATGATTGGATAGAGCTGTATAATAACACAAATCAAGATATAAATATGTTAGGATTATATTTGTCTGACAACACTAATCCTTTAAAATGGGCTTTCCCAGATACAATAATTTCATCCAATAGTTATTTAATTATTTGGGCAGATGAGAATGGATCTGAAAACGGATTACATGCAAATTTCAAATTATCTGCAGCAGGAGAAGAAATAATGTTATATGATTCTTTAACATCAACCACTTTAGATCATGTTATTTTTGGTCCTCAAACTACAGATATGGGATTTGCAAGAATCCCTAATGGGACAGGTTCTTTTGTTATACAAAATCATACTTTTGGATATAATAATGACAATATTTCATTTACAAATATTTTACCAGACAATGATATACAGATATATCCAAATCCAACATCTGAAATATTAAATATTAAGCTTAATAATAAAACAAATGTTGATTTAAAAGTATATAATGAAATAGGAAAAGTAGTATATTTTTTAAACACAAAAAATCAACATATTCAACTTAATGTAAGTGACTATAAGCCGGGAATTTATATTGTAGGAATAGATAATAATTATGTAAAAGTTGTTATTTATTAGCTCAAATATTACATGAAAAATATTGTAAATAAATTTGGAACAGTTTCTTTAAATGAATTAAAAAAAGTTCAACTATTACGTCGATTTGATACAAAATATTTTTTACATATAGATAATTTAGACTCTATTTTAGAAGAAATGAGAAATAATTATAAAATATTAAAAATAAAAGACATATTAACACAAAGTTACAAAACGTATTATTATGATGATAAAGATCAATCTTCTTACATCAAACATCATAATGGTAAAAAAAACAGAGAGAAAGTTCGTTTTAGAGAATACTTAGATGTTAATGATATTTATTTAGAAATAAAACATAAAAACAATAAAGGAATTACAGTTAAAAAAAGATTAAAAACTTTGCGTGAAAAGATTTTATCTCAAAAACAAAAAGATTTTATTGTAAGAAATTCTAATTTTAAACCTGATAATATTTTTTTAGAGAACATCAATTCTTTTAATAGAATGACCTTTGTGGACAATAATTTTTCTCATAGATTAACTATAGATAATAATTTTTCTTTTTTTTATAAAAAAGAAAAATTTTCTATGGGAGATTTGGTGATCATTGAGGTTAAAGAATCTAGAGGTAATATAAGATCATTGATTAAGGATATATTAAAAAATAACAAAATTCAAAAAAACAGAATAAGCAAATATTGTCTTTCAACCTTTTTATTAAATAAGAATATAAAATCAAATAATTTTAAAAGAACTTTATTGAAATTGAATAAACTTAATATTTTAAACTAATCTTCTTTTCTTTCATGTTTGACTCCGAAATTAATTTTATACCACACCCTTTCATGGAAATAATATAAAAGCATTTTAGTTACAACTTCACAACTCATTATGATTGTTGCAACAACAGCTCTATGTTCTCTTGTTGCAATTTCTTCTAGTTGTGTAATTTTTATTGATTCAGGATTAAACTTTTTCAATAATATTATAAGTAAACTAGGGACAACAAACATTAATACCCAAGTATCAAAAGACGCTATAAGCCTCCATGTTAAAGTTTTCAGTAAATGTCTTTTTTTCGAAATATTAGTCATAACGTTAACAAAAATAGCAATTATATTTTTTGTCTTAATTTAGAAGGTAATATTTTTATTTGTTTTCTATATTTAGAAATAGTTCTTCTAGATATTATTATATTTTTATTATTTAATAAATCACTTATTTTTTCATCTTTATACGGTTTAGAAGGATCTTCTGTTTCAATAATATTTTTTATTTCTTCTTTTATTATTTTAGGAGAAATTTCTTTTCCATTATTCATCAAAAATCCAATAGAAAAGAAACTTTTTAATTTAAAAATACCAAAATAAGTTTCAATATATTTTTTGTTAATTATTCTAGAAATAGAAGACAAGTGATCTTTCGTGATTTTTTGTATATCTACTAATTTCATAGGAATAATATTTTTTATATCACCAGTTTCAAAAAAAGATTTTTGAATTTCAAGAATAGCATTTGCGGTATTTAAAATTTTTAAATTTCTATTATTTAAATTATCAATAAA
>CAXEHY010000029.1:0-7400 GCA_963996865.1 uncultured Flavobacteriales bacterium
CAGCAGAAGAAGCTCCAGCAGTAGAGGAAGCTCCAGCAGCAGAAGAAGCTCCAGCAGCAGAAGAAGCTCCAGCAGCAGAAGAAGCTCCAGCAGCAGAGGAAACTCCAGCAGCAGAAGAAACTCCAGCAGCAGAAGAAGCTCCAAAAGAAGAAGATTCAGATAAAAAAGACAATGAATCAAAAAAATAATTAATTTCTAAATCGGAAAAATCAACCCAAAATATTACCAAGAAATTGGAAAAATACATGGAAAACATGGTTTTAAGGGCACACTTAAAATAAGTTTAGAAAAAAAACCTGAAAAAAACTTTATTTTTCTTAAAATCAACAATCAATTTGTTCCTTTTAAAATAAATCAAATATCAAATAATAAACTTTTAAAGTTAGAAGAAATTTCAAATGAAAATGATGCTAAAAGTTTAAAAAATCTTCTTATATACGAAGAAGTCAAGAAGTTAAAAAAAACTAGCACGCAGAATATACATGATATTATCAATTTCAAAATTATTGACAAAAAATATAAAAATATTGGTATAATAAAAGAGGTGATAAATAGAAAAATACAACCATTATTTGTCGCGGAATTTGATAAAAAAGAATTTTACATACCTTATCATGATAAATTTATAATTAAAATAGATTTTAATAAACAAGAAATAAAAACACATCTTCCAGAAGAATTAATTCCTTTTTAGCTTTTATTCTTTAACATAGGAACAAAACAAAATGCACCATGTTTTTGAATTTCCATTTTAGTATTAGATTTTTTTGTCACTAATAACATTTCTTGAGAAACTGCCCCCCCCATAGGTAAAACTAATTTGCCTCCTATTTTTAATTGTTTAAATAATTCTTTTGGTATTTCAGGAGCTGCTGCTGTAATTATTATTTTATCAAAAGGAGCTAATTTCGGAAGTCCTTGATACCCATCTCCATAAAACATTATAACATTATAACCTGAATTCAATAAAAGATTTTTTGTTTTTCTAAATAAAGACCTATGTCTTTCAATTGTATAAACTTGCGCTTTCATATGTGAAAGAATTGCAGCCTGGTAACCTGACCCTGTCCCTATTTCAAGTATTTTATCATTTGGACAGACATCTAATAAAGATGACTGGAAAGCGACTGTATAAGGTTGAGATATTGTTTGTTTGTCTCCTATAGGTAACGCCTGATCTAAATAGGCGAGATCTAATAAACCTGCATCAACAAAAAAATGTCTAGGAATATTTTCTATAGCAGATAAAACTATCTTATTTATAATCCCTTTTCTTGCCAATTCTATTGCTAACTTTTTTCTTAATCCTTTATACTTGAAATTATCAGTAATTTTCATTTAACTAAATTATAAATAAAGGTTAAAAAATTTTAAATTAGCACAAAAAATATGATTAATATAGGTCTTATTGGTGTAGGTTACCTTGGAGAAATTCATTTAAGAAACATAAAAGAAATTCCTGAATTTAATTTTATAGGCTTTTATGACAATAATAAAAAAAGATCCAAATTTATAAGCAATAAATTTCAAGCTGAATCTTTTAAATCTCCAGATGAATTAATCGCAAAAATAGATGCTGTTAATATTGTTACTCCAACAATAAATCATTATGACTATTGCCTACAAGCTATAGATCATTTAAAACATGTTTTTGTGGAAAAACCACTAGTTGAATCATATGAAAAAGCATTAACAATTAAAAAAAAATTAAAAAACAAAAAATTAAAATTTCAAATAGGACACATAGAAAGATTTAATCCCGCTTATACATATTCTAAAAAATTTATTCGAAACCCAATATATATTGAAGCTCACAGATTAACACATTTTAAAAATAGAGGTAATGACGTGTCAGTAATACTAGATTTAATGATCCATGATATTGACATAATATTAAATATTGTAGATTCAAAAATCAAAAAAATCAATGCCAAAGGGATGAAAGTTTTAAGCAAAAATACAGATATAGCGAATGTAATTATTGAATTTGAAAATGGGTGCATAGCTAATATCACTGCAAGCAGAGTTGCTACTAAAGATGTCAGAATAATGAAAATAACAGAAAGCGACAAACAAATAAAAATGAATTTTCTAAAAAAAGAATCAAAAATTGAATTTGTAAAAAGTATATCAAATAATAAAATAAATACTGCAAATAATAATCAAATTAAAGATGAATTGACATCATTTAAAAATTCTATAATAAATAATAAAAAAACTTTAATAAACATAACAGACGCATGTAAAAGCTTAAACCTTGCAAATAGAATATTAAAAACTATCAATAATGTATAAATACATATTGTTTTGTTTTTTAATATTTGGATGTGAGTTTATAAACCCTGAAGAACCCATTCCAAGCTATATACAAATAAATAATTTTAATGTCACCACTAATGCAGGACAAGGATCAAATTCTGAAAACATAGAAGATGTATGGGTGTTTTTAGATGATAATTTACAGGGAGTTTATGAAACTCCTGCTTTATTTCCGGTCATACAAGAAGGAATTCATAAATTAGAATTAAAAGCAGGTATTAAACAAAATGGAATTTCAGCATCAAGATCTTATTATCCTTTTTATACAAGTTATTTATTAGATAGCGTAAAACTAAACATCGACAGTACTATAACTATCAATCCTGATATAACTTACAACATCACTAATATACCCTTTATAGAAGATTTTGAAAACATAGGTATAAAATTAGTTGAATCTGTACATTCTGATACAAATATTATAGTAAAAAATGATGTTACGAGTTTTGAAGGAAATTACGGATTAGCTCAATTAAATGAAAATCAACAAATATTTGAATGTGCAACATATGAAAATTTTGTTTTTGCCAATTCTCAAAACATTTATGTAGAATTAGATTATAAATCAAATGTTCAATTTCTTATAGGACTATACGTGACAACACCTTTTGAAGTCATTCAAGAACCATTTTTACACATAAATCCACAAGAAAATTGGAATAAAATATATATAGATCTATCACAGCAAATCGCATCACATAATAATGCAATAAGCTTTAATATCTGGATAGGTTTTACAAATAATGATCAAACAATCAAAACAGTATGTATAGATAATTTAAAAGTTATTTATAATGAATAAAAACAATTTTGTTTTAATAATAGACGCTGTTTCTTTTGCAATTTCTTGGTTTATATTTTTTTATCTAAGAAGAATATATATTGACAAAAGCGAATTCATAATAAGCTATAAGCTTATAATAGGAACTTTCACAATAACTGTTTTTTGGATAACATTATTTTATCTATTTAATAAATATCATAATATTTTTAAAAGTTCTAAAATAAAATATTTTTTAGAACATTTAAAAGTGTCTTTTATAGGATGCTTAATTCTCTTCTTCTTTATATTATTAGATGATAAAATCAGTAATTACAAAAACTACTATATATCATTTAGCATGTTATTTATGTCACAATTTATAACATCATATTTATTCAGATTTATATACTTATATATAATAAACAAAAAACAATACTTCAATACAATAATAATAGGAAATAATACTCAGGCAAATAAAATAAACCAAGAATTAACTAAATCAAAAACATATAAAAATCTTAAAATATTAGGATTTGTTGAGATAGAAAAAACAAAAGGAAAAATAACATCTCCATTAAAAAACATTGGCATTATAAGAGAAATAAAGAAAATTATCAAGAAACATGAAATAGAAGAAATTATTATAGCAATAAATACAAAAAACAAAAAAATAATAGAATTCATTATACATGAAGTATATGAATTTAATATTAATATTAAAATAACATCAGACACTCAAGACATAATATCTGGTTTAGTCAAAATGAATAATTTAGACACTATCTCACTTATTGAAATAAAACAAGAATTACTGACTCCAGGAGAAAAATTACTAAAAATATCTTTTGATAAAATATTTTCATTAATAATGATAATAATACTATCTCCAATATTTGTCATCTTTTCATGTTTAGTCTTTTTTTCAAGTAAAGGACCTATAATCTATTCACAAAAAAGATTAGGTAAAAAAGGTATAGAATTCTCAATTTATAAATTCAGATCCATGTATGAAAATGCTGAAATTAATGGCCCTCAATTGTCATCTAAAAATGATACTAGAATTACAAAAATTGGCAAAATAATGAGAAAAACAAGAATAGATGAACTGCCGCAATTTATCAACGTGTTAAAAGGTGACATGAGCATTATTGGCCCAAGACCTGAAAGAAATTATTACTTTCAAAGAATAATGCAAAAAGAACCCAATTACAAATATTTATTAAAAGTAAAACCTGGTATAACATCAATAGGCATTGTGAAATATGGATATGCAGAAAACATAAATCAAATGATTGAAAGAATGAAATATGACTTGATTTATATAGAAAATATATCATTAATTAATGATTTAAAAATTCTAATATTAACAATATTTGTGATGATTCAAGGAAGAGGAAAATAATATTTATATTTGTGATATAATGAAAAAAATAAGCGTAATTGGTTCTGGAACAATGGGTAATGGCATCGCTCATGTTTTTGCTCAAAATGAATTTAAAGTTTCTTTAATTGATATTTCTCAAGTAGCTCTCGATAATGCATTAAAAAAAATAAATAATAATCTTGACAGATTAGTAAAAAAAGAAGTCATAGATGAAAACAAAAAACAAGAAACTATTTCCAATATTACAACTTTTACAAATATTGAAACAGGAGTAGAAGATGCTGATTTAGTAATAGAGGCGGCATCTGAAAACATAGATATAAAAATGAAAATCTTTAAAGATTTAGACACATTATGTCCAGAAAAAACAATACTAGCTACAAATACATCTTCTATCTCTATAACAAAAATATCAGAAGTGACAAACAGACAAGATCAAGTTATAGGTATGCACTTCATGAATCCTGTCCCTATAATGAAACTCGTTGAAGTGATAAAAGGAAAAAAAACATCAAAAAATACTACAGAAACTATAATGCAATTATCTAAAACATTAAATAAAATACCTGTAGAAGTAAATGATGCTCCTGGTTTCGTTGCAAATAGAATTTTAATGCCTATGATTAATGAAGCTATATTTACGCTACATCAAGATGTTTCAGGAGTTTTAGAAATTGATACAGTAATGAAACTAGGAATGTCTCATCCTATGGGACCACTACATTTAGCAGATTTTATAGGATTAGATGTTTGTCTTTCAATTTTAGAAGTCATGTATAAAGACTTTAATGACGAAAAATATAAACCATGCTCTCTTCTAAAAGACATGGTCCAAAACAATGAATTAGGTATTAAAAGTAAAATAGGTTTTTACGATTACAGTGAAAGCATAAAAGAGAAGAAAATATCTAAAAGATTTAATCAATAAAATTATTCTGTTTTAATTCTAACAGAGCTCTTTCTATCATAGCGTCTTCTTCATGTAATTCAGGATTATAAATTGTCTTTAAATCATTATCGTAAATTTTAGCTAAAGATTGCCAAAAAAAGGCGCTAAAATTACCCCTCAAAGATTTTATTATTTCATAAGTTGATTGTTTTGTGTCTCTATTAATTAATTTAATAAGAACTCTACCTTCTGATATTTTTAAAGATTTTAATTCTTGCATGTAATCAGATTTCATGTCACGCTCTACATGTTTTATATATTTTTTTTTCTTTCTTTTCTTTTTGAAATAAAGTAATGTGTCATTAACATGTTTATATTTTTCAACTGTTATTAAATAATAAGGATAAACCTTTCTAACTCTTTTTTTAGTTTTTCTGTATTTTCTTTTATCATTTTCATTTTCATAATCATAAACAACAACATTTGTTATAGTTGAATTAATAAATGTATCTCCATTCTCAATAGAAAATTGATATATTTCAAGAGAATCTATATCTGTTTGAGCTAAAACATTAAAAGCACAAAAAATAAATATTAAAATATTAATTCTATACATAACAAATAAGAAAACAATAATAAATTAATTTAATAAATCTTGAACTTTTGCTGCTGCTTCTTCAAAGAAAGTCACCGAATGAACACTAAGACCGCTAGAATCTATAAGTTCTTTTGCTATTTCAGCATTAGTTCCTTGTAATCTAACAATAATAGGTATATTAATATTGCCTATTTTATTATAAGCATCAACTATTCCTTGAGCAACTCTATCACATCTGACAATACCTCCAAAGATATTAACTAATATACATTGCACGTTTGAGTCTTTTAAAATAATTCGAAATGCTTGTTCTACTCTTTCAGCATCAGCTGTACCTCCAACATCCAGAAAATTAGCAGGATTGCCGCCAGCTTGTTTAATTAAATCCATTGTTGCCATAGCTAACCCAGCTCCATTTACGACACAACCAACATTGCCATCTAATTTAACGTAATTTAAACCAAATTCAGCCGCTTCAATTTCATCCTTATTTTCTTCACTTTTATCTCTCATTGCAGCAATATCTGAATTTCTATAAAGAGCATTATTATCTATTACGAATTTACAATCTACTACTAAAATATTATTATTAGAATTCTGAATTAAAGGATTAATTTCCACCAAAGATGCATCTGATTTAATATAAGCCTGATATGCTGAATTAACAAACTTGACCATATCTTTTAAAGCTACCCCCTTAAGTCCAAGATTAAAGGCTATTTTTCTTGCTTGAAAAGGTAAAACACCTATATCGGGATTAATTTGTTCTTTAAAAATCAATTCTGGAGTTTTTTCCGCAACCTCTTCTATATCCATCCCTCCTTCCGTAGAATACACAATAACATTTTTAGAAGTCTGACGGTCTAATAATATTGAAAAATAAAATTCTCTGATCTCAAATTCTCCAGGGTTATAAACATCTTCACAGATCAAAATTTGATTAACCTTTTTCCCTTCTTTTGATGTTTGTGGAGTAATTAATTGCATACCTAATATAGAATCAGCAAAAGAAGTTACCTCTTCAAGTGTTTTAGCAATCTTAATACCTCCTCCTTTTCCTCTACCTCCTGCATGCACCTGAGCTTTAATAACAAAAAAATCTGTTCCTGTTTCCTGATTAAGTTTTTTAGCAGACTGTAAAGCTTCCTCAGTTGTTTTCGCTAAAATACCTTGCTGAATATTAGCCCCATAACTTTCTAAAATTTGTTTTCCTTGAAATTCGTGTAAATTCATTAACTATTTTTTATTCAAAAGTAATTATTCGCACAAAAAAACGAAATAAAATATTATATATTTTAGCAACATTAAATTTTTATTGTTACATGATGAATCAATATTATAGCAAATGCGGCATGAAAACAATATTAACTATTATTGTTATAATTTTTAATTTTTTAAATACTTATTCTCAAAATAATCAGAAAAATACTAAAACGTATAACATCCA
>CAXEHY010000030.1:0-3560 GCA_963996865.1 uncultured Flavobacteriales bacterium
AGAATTGCAAGAGAAGTATGATGTAATAATAAGCAACCCTCCTTATGTGCCTAATAGTGAAGCAAAAAATATGCAAAAAAATGTTTTAAACTATGAGCCAAAATCAGCCATTTTTGTTCAAGATAAAGACCCTTTATTGTTTTATGATAGAATTTTATATCTCAGCAAAAGGTATTTAAATAAAAAAGGTGTTATTTATTTCGAAATACATCAAGATTTTACAAACAACATAGAAAAATTAATTAAGTCTTATAATTTTAAAAATTATATCTTTAAAAAAGATTTTTATAATAAATACAGAATGGTTAAAATTAAATCATAAATGGATTCAAGTCGCAGTGAAATAAAAAACAGAATAATTAAATTAAGATCATATATTCATGATCTTAATTATTCATATTATGTGTTAAATAAAAGCTCTATTCAAGATTTTGAATTTGACAAACTATTAAAGGAGCTAGAAGAACTAGAGCTAAAATATCCTGAATTTTATGATCCACTGTCTCCTACCCAACGTGTAGGAGGGAGTGTCCAACAATTTAATTCAATAAAACATGTATACCCGATGCTGTCTTTGAGTAACACTTATTCTAATGAAGATTTAAAAGATTTTGATAAAAGAATTAAAAAAATAACTAATAATAATATTGAATATGTATGTGAATTGAAGTTTGACGGAGTATCAATTAGTGTTATTTACAATAATGGTAAATTTTCGAAAGCTATCACTAGGGGAGATGGCAGCTTTGGAGATGATGTTACTTTAAATGTGAAAACAATAAAAAGCATTCCTCTTGAATTAAGAGGTGATGTCCCTGATAAAACTATTGAGCTAAGAGGAGAGATTTTTATATTTAAAAAGGAATTTAAAAAGATGAATAAAGAAAGGCTGAAAAAAGGACTCGAAGCGTATTCTAACCCAAGAAACACAGCCTCTGGCAGTTTAAAGCTGCTTGACCCCCAGGAAGTATCAAGGCGCCCTTTAGATTGTTTTTTTTACTCTTTGCTAGGGCGAAAATTACCCTACAACAATCATTATGAAAATCTTAAGATTGTCAAAAAATGGGGTTTTAAAGTTTCAAAATTTACAGAAAAATGCTCTTCTATTCAAGATGTTATTATGTATGTAAATAAGTGGGATAAACTAAGACATAATTTACCCTATGATATAGATGGAATTGTAATTAAAGTTAATAATATTAACGAACAAGAGAAATTAGGTAACACTTCTAAATTTCCAAGATGGGCGATAGCTTATAAGTTTCAAGGAGAGCAGGCTTTTACAAAATTAAATCAAATAACTTATCAGGTTGGACGGACAGGAGCTGTCACTCCAATAGCGAACTTAGAGCCAATTAAAATATCTGGCACTATTGTGAAAAGAGCTTCTTTGCATAATGCTGATCAGATAGCAAAACTTGACATAAGAGAAGGAGATCTAGTTTTTGTTGAAAAAGGAGGAGAAATTATACCAAAAATAGTTAATGTTCAGAAAGACAAAAGAAATATTTTTTCTCAACCTACTATTTTTATTAATTATTGTCCAGAATGTAATTGTAAATTAATAAGAGAAAAAGGAGAAGCTCAGTATTATTGCCCTAACAACAAAACATGCCCTCCTCAAGTGAAAGGAAGATTTGCACATTTTATTAGCAGAAACGCTATGAATATTGACGGAATAGGACCTGAGACAATTGAATTACTTTTTGAAAATAAACTGATAAATAATTTACCTGACTTATATCATCTTCAAAAAACAAGATTATTGACTTTAGAAAGAATGGCCGAAAAATCTATAGACAATCTCGCAAAAAGTCTTGAAAATTCTAAAAAAAAGCCTTTCAGTAAAGTTCTTTACGCTTTAGGTATAAGACATATTGGGGAGACAGTAGCTGAAAAGCTGACTGAGCATTATAAAAACATAGACGATCTTATAAATGACTCTTATGAAAATCTCATTAATATAAATGAAGTTGGACATAAAATAGCAGAAAGTATAATTTTGTTTAGAGAAGAAAAAGATAATTTACAATTAATAAAAGATTTAAAAAACATAGGTCTAAAATTTAGCAGTAATAAAGAAAATAATTACACTTCAAATAAATTACTTAATTATTCATTTGTAATTTCTGGGGTTTTTAATGATTTTAGCAGGATGGAAATTAAAAATTTAATTGAAAATAACAGCGGCAAATCAAAGAGCTCGATATCTAAAAAAATTGATTTTTTATTAACTGGAAATAATCCAGGATCCACTAAAATCAATAAGGCTGTTGATTTTAATATTAAAATACTTAAAATTGATGAATTTTTAAATATGTTAAAATGATTTTCAGTAAAATAAAAAATTTATTTTCCTCAAAAGAACAAAATGATGTAGACAGAACGATATGTGTACATAATATCAATACCGCAAAAAAAATAGGTATTTTGTATGAAGCTTCAGAAAAAAAACAGGTTGAAGGAATAGAGGTGTTAGTTGACTTTCTGTTTCATAAAAACAAAAAACAAGTAAAGGCTCTAGGATTCGTGAAAGGAAAAAAGCTTGATAATTTTCACCTACCTAAGCTCCAATATGATTTTTTCTTATCAAAAGATTTAAACTGGAGACCTGCTTCTGAAAATTATATAATTAAAAACTTTTTAGAAAATGAATTTGATATTCTTATAAATGTATGTGATACTTCTGTAAATGAACTTGCTTATCTTACAAAGATGTCTATTTCTCAATTTAAAATAGGAAGATATAATGAAGATATGCTTATTTTTGATTTTATGATTAACATAAAACAACAAAATACAGATTTTTTCATTAAAGAGGTCATTAAATATATCAAAGTAATAAACACTTAGTCATGTTAAAAAAAATAGAAAAAATCAAAGGTTTAGGTATAGCTATAGTTACTCCATTCACGAATAAAGGAGAAGTTGATTATGAATGTTATAAAAAAATTATTAATTATAATATAGAAAGAGGTGTTGATTATATAGTTTTTTTAGGAACAACAGGAGAGTCTCCCACACTGTCTCTTCAGGAAAAAATAAATATAATTTCTTTTGGCAAGCGAATTATCAAAAAAAGAACCCCTATTGTTATTGGAATAGGAGGAAATAACACACATAATATAATAGATTCTTTTTCTAAATATAATTTTGCTGATATTGATGCTATATTGTCAGTCTCTCCATGTTATAATAAACCAAGTCAACTTGGAATAATAAAACATTATACTAAAATTGCAGATAAAGCTCCTAAACCTATAATATTATATAATGTTCCCGGCAGAACCGCCTCTAACATGGAAGCTGACACAACTATTTATTTATCAAAACACAAAAATATTATAGCAATCAAAGAGGCATCTGGAAATATAAAACAGATAAAGAATATTATTCGTAACACCAACAATAATTTTATTGTTATTTCCGGTGATGATGACTTAACTATAGATATAATAAAACACGGAGGATCAGGAGTTATATCAGTAGCAGCGCAAGCTTTACCAAAAGAATTTAAATCACATATTATTCAAAACAAATCAGATAAAAATTTTAAAATA
>CAXEHY010000031.1:0-3823 GCA_963996865.1 uncultured Flavobacteriales bacterium
AAGAGGAGGATATGGTTCAATTAGAATAATTAATAAAATTAATTTCAAAAAATTTCAAAAAAACCCTAAATGGATTATAGGATTTAGCGATATTACAGTATTACATAATTATTTGAACTTTAATAATACAAAATCGATACATGGACCCATGCCTATTAATTTTAATAAAACTTCTAAAAAATCATTAAATAAATTAATGTCTATACTAAATGGAGAAAAAATAAAATATAAATTAAAGTCAAATAAAAACAACATCCATGGTAAAGTAACGGGAATGTTAATAGGAGGAAACTTATCTATTATATACAGCATGTTAAGCGACAAATATAATCTGAAAACAAAAAATAAAATATTATTTATAGAGGATATAGATGAGTATCTTTATCATATTGACAGAATGATGATATCATTAAAAAGGTCTGGGAAACTACAATCTATTAAAGGTTTAATCGTTGGTAAAATGAAAAACATTAATGATAATAAAATAAATTTTGGCAAAAATTATAAAGAAATCATAAAAGAACATGTTGAAAATTATAATTATCCTGTATGTTTTGATTTTCCAAGTGGACATATAAAAAACAATAATCCATTAATACTAGGAAATAAAGTAACATTAAATATAAATAGTCAAACAACATTAGAATTCATATGAAAGAAAAAATAAGATTAAATAAATATATTTCTAATTCTGGAATATGTTCAAGAAGAGAAGCTGACAAATACATAACAGCGGGTCTTATATCTGTTAATGATATTATTATAAGTAAATTAGGTTCAAAAGTAAATGAAAATGATATTGTAAAATTTAATGGACAAAAAGTAAATATTGAAAAAAAGATTTATGTCTTGTTAAATAAGCCTAAAAACTATATAACTACAACCAAAGATCCAAAAAATAGGAAAACTGTAATGGAATTAATAAAAAATTCATCTAAAACAAGATTATATCCCGTAGGAAGACTAGATAGAAAAACAACAGGTTTATTATTATTCACAAATGATGGAGAAATTGCTAAAAAATTAACACATCCAAGATATAAAGTTGAAAAATTATACCATGTCATATTGAATAAAAATCTTAAAAAAATAGATTATGATTTGATCATTAAAGGATTAAACTTAGAAGACGGAAAAGTTTTTGTTGACGAATTATCTTATGCAAATAATAAAAAAAATGAACTTGGAGTTAAAATACACATTGGTAAAAACAGAATAATAAGAAGGATTTTTGAAAAGCTAAATTATAATGTTATTAAGTTAGATAGAGTAATGTTAGCCGGTCTTACAAAAAAAAATTTACAAAGAGGCTGCTGGAGATATCTGAACAAACAAGAAATTGACTTTCTGCAAATGTTGAAAAAATGAAAAAATTCTTTTATTTTCTTTTATTCTTAATAAGTATCCCTTTCATCATTACAATGATAATAAATATCGGATATAATAAAAAAATAAAAAAAACAATAATTAAACAAATAAATTATTCAGAAGAAAATGACATAAATATTGGAGAAATAAAATTCTCATTAATTAAAAAATTTCCAAATGCAACCATTGTTATAAATAATATAAATTCAAAACAAGATGAAAATATAAATATTGATAAAATACATTTAACAATAGATCCTTATAAACTTATTGAAAAAATAATATACATAAAAAATGTAACGATTTTAAACAGTAAAATTGAACTCTCTAGTATAAAAAAAATAATACAAAAAGAAAATACAAAAACAATCAATCATGAAGCCTTAAATATAAAAAATATATTTTTCAACAATTGTTATATTTTAAATACAACAAAAGACTCTAGTGTAGACTTAAAAGTTTTTATTCCTGAAATGAAAGTGACTGGGGAAAAAAAAGAAAAAGATTTTAATTTTAAATCTATCGGTGTTTTTGAAATTCAAAATTTTACTTACAAAAGTAATATGTATAATATAAAAGAAAAAATGCACTTAGACGCTCTATTTACGATTAACAATAATATAAAAATTAAAAAATGTGAAATAAATAACAGTGATAATAATATTATAAATGTAAAATATAATGAAGATAAAAAAATAATCATTAATGCTGATAATATTTCATATACATGGCTTAACAGCTTGCTTCCTGAACATGTCTATAATAAAACAAAAAAATTAAACTTAAAGGGAAATATAGATATATATTATTTTAATGAAATATTATCACTAAAATCAAATAACACTTCTTTGGAATACAATAATTATATTATTGATTCTGTGTCTTACAAAATGGATTACAAAGACACTACATTAATGGTAAAATCATTTGATTTTGTATTATTTGAAGATATTATAAGCGGAGACTTTATTTTAAATAATATTACAAAAAATCCAAAAATAAATCTAAATATAAACAGCACTATAAAATCAAATAATATAAACAATATCTTCCCAGATTTAGATGTACTTTTTCTAGATGGCAAAACATATATAAATGGAAAATATATTGGCCATATTGGAGTAAAAAATTCTTTGCTAGATGATTTTGTACAAGGATATAAAAAAATTGATATTAATCAATATGCAACTATATTAAAACCTAATGAAAACTTTCAACTAATAAATAATTTTTTTATAAAATCACAATTAATCAAAAATAAATTTTATGTCAATTCATCATCTTTCAATATAAAAAATAGTGATTTTAAAATTATTGGAATATTAGAAGATATATCATTATTATTTAATAAAAAAAACTACACCTTCAATTGTGATCTTATAAGTAATGATTTTAAACTCAAAGACTTTATCGTAAATAATGACAAAAATAATATTGAGAGCTTAATACCTAAAAGAGGAATTTTAAATATAAATACAAATATTGAAAAATTTAACTTTGAAAAGTTTTTTGCTAGACAGGTAAAAGGGAGGATATCAATAAAAAATGAAATTATATATGGAAATGAATTTAATTTTGAAAGCTGTGATGGAAATGTTATATCAAATTTTACTCTAGAAAATGGAAAAAATAAATACATTTTTACAACTAATTCTTCAATAAAAAATATTAATATTAAAAACATGTTTTATCAGTTAAATGATTTTAATCAAAAAAATATAAAACATAATAATATAAACGGGAGCTTAAATAGTGATTTTTATCTACGACAAGAATGGGACTATAAATTAAATGGAAACTATGATAAATTTTACGCTTTTTGTGACATAACAATAGAAAAAGGCGAATTAAATGATTACGCGCCTTTACTTGCCTTATCAAATTATATAGAAATAGAAGAGCTGAAGAATATTAATTTCTCTAAACTTGAAAATCAAATAGAAATAAAAAAGAGAAAAATAAAAATACCTTTTATGGAAATAAAATCATCCGCTATTGATATAGCGGGTACTGGCACTCATTTTTTTAACAATGATATAAAATATGAATTTAAATTATTTTTAAATGACATTTTATCAAAAGACATTCAGAATAATCAAAAAATAAATGAAGAATTCGGATATATTGAATACAAGGAAAACATAGGAACTGTTTTATATTTAAAAATGACAGGTAACGCAAAAGACCCTAAAATAACCTATGAGGGCATAAAATTAAAAGATCAATTAAGTAACTCATCAAAGAAAAGCAAAAAAGAGATAAAAAATATTTTTCAAAAAAAAATAATAACAGATAGCATAGACAATAAAAACATTGATTATAATTTAATTCTTGAATGGGATGAAAAGTAAATATAATAATAAACAAATATGGAAAATCCTTATTATTATTTGTGGAATAATAATATTCTCATTATCTCTTTTATATACAAGTGATTTAGTGAAAAAAATAGAAA
>CAXEHY010000032.1:0-3500 GCA_963996865.1 uncultured Flavobacteriales bacterium
TCCTACTTTTACTAATTGTTTTTCTGGGAATTTCTGTTTGTTTTTTTTGTAAATATCATTAACTATATATGATGCTCCCCAATTTAGATGAGTAGACATAGTAGACATATAAGCTGCAATTAATGAAGCTAATACTACACCTAATAATCCTTTTGGTAGTTTAGTTAGCATAGCAGAGTAAGCTAGATCATGTCCTAATTTATTTTCGCTTATATTAGGAAATGCTTCTTTAATACTTGTAATATCAGGGTAAATAATTAATGATGTTAATGCTATTAATATCCATGGCCAAGGACGTAAAGCATAATGCATAATATTAAAAAAGAAAGTTGCGCTAACAGCATTATTTTCATCTTTTGCTGCTAGCATTCTTTGAGCAATATATCCGCCTCCACCAGGTTCGGCTCCTGGATACCAAGCGCTCCACCATTGAACAGCTAAAGGTATAATTAAAATCATTATTAGTTCTTCTTTATTGTTAAAGTCAGGTAACATTGAAATTTTATCGGATACATTAGGATGATTAATTAAGTTTTGTATTCCGCCTACTTCAGGTATATTAACTAAATAATAAGCTCCACCAATAGATCCAATCATTGCTATGAAAAACAGTAAGAAGTCTGTGTAAATAACTCCTTTAAATCCTCCTGCCGTGCTAAACACTACAGTTATAACGCCTGCTATACAAATAATTTCAAAAGCAGTTAATCCTAACATTATTTGTCCTATTTTAATCGCAGCTAAAGAAATGCCAGCCATTGCGAAAACATTAAAAATAACACCTAGATAAATAGCTCTAAATTTTCTTAAAAATTCTGCAGGTTTTCCAGAATATCTTAATTCGTAAAATTCAATATCAGTATTAACATTAGATTTTCTCCATAATTTAGCATATACAAAAACGGTTAATAGCCCTGTAATTAGAAAAACCCACCATACCCAATTGCCTGATACTCCATTATTTCTTACTATATCTGTAACTAAATTTGGAGTATCTGTTGAAAATGTTGTAGCAACCATGGATACTCCAAGTATCCACCAAGGAACATTTTTACCAGACAAGAAAAATTCAGTAGAATTTTTACCTGATTTTTTTGAAAACCAGAAACCTATAAATAAAGTTGTAATTAAGATAGAAACAATTATAATCCAGTCTATGGAAGCAAGAATCATATTATAATCCTAGTAATTCTTTTGCTTTTTTAATAGAAATTTGTTTTTGATTTAAAAAGAAGATAATTGATATATTCTTTAATCCTTGATTTTCTAAATTATTTTTATAGTTAACTGCTTTTTCAAATGAACTAAAATTGCCTGAAGTGTATCTAGTTGTTCCAGATTCATCAATTTCTTCACTTTTAACATCATTAATGCTGAAAATTTTATCTAATTTATTGTCATACTCATCACTAGCGTATATTCCTAAAAGTATTTCAAAAGTTATATTTATTTCTTCGTAATCAAAATTAATTTTCTCTATTCCTTTTGGTAGAACTTTATTTAGCTCTATTTGACGTCCATTTTTAAATGCTAGTATTTTTGATTCCTCGTAACCTAAAGTTAAGAAGTCGTTTCTTAATAATACAGCTTCTTTGTAATTGTCAAAATCTCGAGAATAATATTTATTAGAGGAGCCTGTAGGTATGGTGATTATATTATACCTTTCGAGGTTTTTTTGCAAACTGTCTGACATAATTGAGTCTAATTCAAATATAAAAACTCTATATAGAATTTCTTTATTTGCATTCATTTTTTCAATTTTAATTGCATTTATTTCTTGTTCATTTAAATATTTTAAATCACCTTGATTATCCTTTGTTATTTGAGTGTTGCTGTATTGCTTTGATTTAAGATCTTGATTTTTTTCTGTGCTAAAAATACTAGAATAATCTCCAGTGAAATATGATATATTATTATTTTCATATGTAGATATTAAATCTCTCATGCTTAATAAATTATTTGCTTCTTTCGCTGAAAGAGAATCTTTTTTAAATAATTTTAATTTAAATACTTTGTTTATAGAATTCTCTATTTTATAGTTAGCTAATTTCTCAAAAGCTTTAAATTCTTCTCCTCTAATGATGAGTCTAGAAAATAAGTCAGAATAAGGGAGATTGATTTTGGTTTCTGTGTTCAGTGCGTTTTTTATATTATCTAAATATTCTTTTGAAGGATAGACTTCTCTGTAATACATTTTAGATTTAAATTTTGATTCAGTGTTGATGTAATTTAAATATATTTGTTCAGAAATTTCATCTGTCATTTGCACACCTAAACTATTAACAACTGCTCCTAAAGGAGTTCCTTTTTCTTGGTCTATATGATCAGGTATTCCGTCATTGTCACTGTCAATAGGGCATCCAGCGAATTTATGATCTTCCGGGTATACTGTAATTCCTTTGCCTGTTTTTAAACAATAATCATCTATGTTTTTTACGCCGTCGTTATCTTCATCACCATTATCATATTCATTTAAATTTATATTTTCAAATATTTTTGTATTTGTCTCTTTATTTATTTTTTTACATGATACACAAAACAAGTCATAGTTTAAACCAGCTTCTATTGTTATGTAAGAATCATTATTTTCTAAAAACACTTCACCATCTATATTGTCTGTATTAGTTAGATGATAATTGCCATTCATGTTAAATATAAATCTTTTATTTAGTTGATATTTTAAACCAAATCCTATAGGTATACTTACGGCATTTTCTTTACTTAAGTGAGTTTCATATTTGTTGTCATAATCAGCGTCTATTTTAGATTTGTAGTTTATCATTTCAAGGCCTATGAGAAATGTAGGTGTAAAATCTTTGTTTTGTAATAAATCTTTTTCTATTGAAATACCAATAGCGTTAATTTCAGATTTAAGATTGATTTCGTTAGGAGGTAATGTGTTTGTAAAACCACTTTGATTTATGATCCCATTGCTTAAATATAGGGAGAGCATGTAATTTTGATTAAATTTAGAGCTGACTCCTATTTTATAAGAAGTTCTCCCACTAAAAGGCTTAGCTTTATTGGAAATGTCTCCGAAAAAAGACATTTCGCCAATAGCTATCTTCAAATAAGGGTTTGTAAATTTGGGTTCTTCTACCTTATTCTGTAAATAAGAATATTCAGTGTATTTTAAAGGTTTGATAGGAGCTCTTTCTTGGCCAGACAAGCAAGAGTAAATTAAAGTAAAAATGGTAATAAATAAAAAATTTTTCACCTATTATCTGTTTATTTGTTTGTAAAACTAAAAAAAAAAACTAATCAAATGATAAGATGTTTTAATTTATTAAACATTTCTTTGTTGAAAGTTACTTTTATTTTTGATCAGGAATTTTAATAATATAATTTCTTTTATTTTTATTTGGGAGTTTGTTTTTTCTTATCCAGGGGTTATGTTTTTTTAAAGTTTTATAGTCTGTGTTGACACTGAAAGCAAAATCAACAATATCTTCTATAGTGGTATCTATCTTTAATTTTGTTAATTTGTCTTGATAATATAA
>CAXEHY010000033.1:0-12099 GCA_963996865.1 uncultured Flavobacteriales bacterium
ATGGAAGGAAGTCTGTCATCAAAACTTGACAATAGAACAGAGAGTTGGTTTGGAAAAAAATTAGAATAGGGATCAACCTAAAAGTCCCCTCTTACTCAACCGTAACGGATTTGTCAGAGAGGGAAGAATTGGACTCCCTTAATTATATTGTAGAATTCACAGTAACAGTTTCTTCATCCAATTTGAATAATTATTTCTATTCAGAACACCAACAATATTTATACGATACTATTAAAGAACTTCATGTAAAAGGATTGGGATACAGAAAGATTTCAAATTGGTTTAATGAACGAGATATCAAAACTCCTAGGGGAAGTGAGTTTAAAGGGAATTATGTTTTTTCAATTTTAAAGAAAGGAAGAATCAGGGAAGAGAGAATCAATCAGGAATCTAAATGGGAGATTAAAAATGTGAAGTTAAAAATTTATTAGTTTTGTAACATGAAACATCTATATATAATATTATTCGTTTTACCGTTGATTGGATTCGGACAAAATAACCCCTTGTCAGAAAAACTAAAACCATTTGAAAATTTTATTGGGAAGACATTTAAAGGAGAGTTTGGTAATTCAACTCCAGAAAATCCAGTTTTTGATGTACAATACTGGGAGAGAATATTAAATGGTAATGGGATTAAAATTACTCATTCTGTAAATGATGGAATGTATGGTGGAGAGTCTATTATAATGTGGGACGTAGAAGTAAATAGTCTAGTTTCATGGTATTTTACTACTGTAGGATTTTATACAAAGTCTACCATTTTGATTGAAAATGATAAAATAATTTTTCATGAAAAAGTAACAGGGAATAAAGATGGTATTACAGAAACCAAAGGAATCTATCAATTATTATCAAATGGAGATCTTAAAACAGAAACCCAATATCTCCAAAATGGAGAATGGGTAAAAGGACACGAAATTTATTATAAAGAAAATTTAGATTCAGAAGTAATATTTAAGTAGAGATCAACCTAGAATTCCTTACTTACTCAACCGTAACTGATTTAGCCAAATTTCTTGGTTGATCAACATTACATCCTCGTAAAACAGCTATATGATAAGACAAAAGTTGTAGGGGTATTAATGATAAAATAGATGAAAGTTCAGCAATCGTTTCTGGTATTTCTATTATATGATCTGCAATTTTCTTAACCTGAGTATCTCCACTAGTTACTATAGCTATCACAACGCCTTTTCTCGCTTTAACTTCTTGAATGTTTGAAACAACTTTATCATAATTAATATTATTAGTAGCTAAAACAACTACTGGCATTTTTTCATCTATTAATGCTATGGGGCCATGTTTCATTTCTGCGGCAGGATATCCCTCTGCATGTATATATGAAATCTCTTTTAATTTTAAAGCTCCTTCTAAAGCAACAGGAAAATTATACCCTCTCCCTAAATATAAAAAGTTTTTACTCTCACGAAAAGTCTTAGCTATTTTTAAAATATTTTTATTAGAATCTAAAACTTCTTTTACCTTCTTTGGCACTAAAGACATTTCTGTAATTATTTGTCTATAAAAAGATTCTGTAATTGTTCCTTTTTTTCTTGAAATTAAAGTAGCAAAAAGCGCTAAAACTATTATTTGTGCTGTAATTGCTTTAGTAGAAGCAACTCCTATCTCTGGTCCAGCATGAGTATAAATTCCTGAATCTGTTAATCTGGAAATTGTTGATCCTACAACATTACAAATACCTAAAACTAATGCTCCTTTTTCCTTTGCTATTTTTAATGCGGCTATAGTGTCTGCTGTTTCTCCAGATTGAGACAAACAAATTACAACATCATTCTCATTAATAATAGGATTTCTATATCTAAATTCTGAAGCATATTCAACTTCAACTGGGATTCTAGATAAAGACTCTAAAAGATATTCCCCTATTAATGCGGCATGCCAAGAAGTTCCGCATCCTATTAAAATAATTCTTGAAGCATTTAAAATCTTGTTTTCAAAATCTGTAATTCCTCCTAATTTAATCACTCCATCTTTTAAATTTAAACGTCCTCTCATGCAGTCACTTATAGTTTTAGGTTGTTCGAAAATTTCTTTTAACATAAAATAATCGTATCCCTCTTTTTCTATATTCTCTAAATTGATTTTTAATTTCTGTATATAAGGACTAATCTTTTTGTTTTTAATAGTCTTTATAATTAAATCTTCTCCTACTTGCATTTGCACAATTTCTTCATCTTTTAAATATATAACTTGTTTTGTGTGTTCTATTATGGGAGCCCCGTCTGATGAAACAAAATATTCATTTTCACCAATACCTACAACCAAAGGACTTCCTTTTGTTGCAGCAACTAATAATCCCGGGTATTCAGAAGATATAACAGCAATAGCATAAGCCCCTACAATTTCATTTAACGCAAGTCTAGTAGCTTCAAATAAACTAACCTTATAATTTATCATTATATCTTCTATTAAATGAACTAAAACTTCTGTGTCTGTATCGCTTTGAAATTTATAGCCTCTTTTTTTTAACTCTTTTTTTAAAACATCATAATTTTCAATTATCCCATTATGTATTAAAGCTATTTTATTTGATGAAGATAAATGAGGGTGCGCGTTTATGTTATTTGGTTCTCCATGTGTAGCCCATCTAGTATGTCCAATCCCTATATTACTCTTGGTTTTTAAATTAATGATTTTACTTTCTAAATCGACAACTTTACCTGATGTTTTGTAAATCTTTAAAGAACTTGCTCCACCTATAGCGATACCCGCACTATCATAACCTCTATATTCTAATCTTTTTAAGCCATTTAAAAGTAATGGAACAGCATCTTTAGATCCTATATATCCAATAATTCCACACATATATTAAATTTTTGTATATACTATTTCAATATCTACTCTTGGAGAAAACAATGTTCTATTTGCATTAACTGCGCTACCTACGGGAATAATATATAAACCATTATTGGCATAGTCTCCTGATAGTAAATCTTGTAAATAAAGACTTATATTAAAAGAATATTTTTTTTCATCATCATTATAAATACCTCCAAAATGACTTGTCCCCAAAAAATAATCATCTAAGAAGAAAATATTATCATCGTCTCCTATTCTAACTGCTGATAATTGAGTATGAGGCGGATATAAGTCATTTGAGTTATTAAAAGCAGATAAACTTTGATCTTGATAAAATGTTAAATTAATATAATTTATAGCTTTACCATCTAATAAAGAATCTAATAAATTAAGATTTAAAAATTCTAATTTCAATTTATATCCTCCCATTGATTGAGCTCCTAAAAAAACACTTGTATCTAAATTTGATTCTAGATCAAAATAATTAACTCTAGCAGAATAAATATCAGATAACAATTCATATTTTAAATTTTGACTAGGATCAATATTATAAATTGAATCATTTTTATAATAAACTTCTATTTTTGACAAACTAGATAATAAATTGAAATATACTATTGATGTATTGATATCAGCAGGAAGCGTTGGTTCGATTAATATTCCTTTAAAATGTGATATAAAGTTTTCATTAGAAGATAAATTAGAAATATCCGTGTTTAATAAATTTTGTTCGAAAAAATTAATATCTAAATTAATTCTTAAATGAGGAGATAAAGTGTCTTCTGGTAAATAAACATTTGTATTCGGCCTTATTTTTTTAGATCCTGAATATAGGGATATCGATGATATAAAATTTTGATTTGAATAATATGAACTGTCTGGGAAAATATCTTCCCCTAAAGATGAAACATTAATATACATGTCCTGAGATGTATCTCCATAATGTCCAATATAAGGTAAAATTAATATTATTGAATCAGCTGTAACATTATTTCCAAAAGATGAATTTAGTATAGATGAAAGTCTATATTGTAAAGCTATTCCAGAGCTTACATTTCCAAACACAGGATCCTTATAAGATCCCAGCATATTTGCTGACACCTCATCTGTTTTAATTGAATCTTCTTTAACACATATAAGTTTAAATAAAGAAGAATCATTATAAGATGATATTATTATTTTATCTGAATTAGGTTGAATTCCAAATCCTATGTCATCAGCTTTATCACAACATAGAAATAGTAAAACAATAAAATAAAACAAGCAGTTTTTCACTATAAAATTATTACTTCCCCAAAATCTTGTCATAAAATTCTGAATACTGTATTGGATAATCCTCTTTACTGTGATCTGGAAATAAATGCATTTTTGTTTTTTCTTTTATATAATTTACAATATTGCTAGAAACATTTTGTCCGGTAATCACAGCATCTGAATAATCAATTGCAAACTTTGTTAAATTAGCGTGTGTTGGATTTTTAATGCTCTTTACATCTTTTAAAGAAAGATCATCAATTAATGATTTTTCTGCTAATGTATTTGCAATCTTCCCTGGTATTTTATGTTTATAACAAGAATAAATAATTTTTGCATCTTTATAAATAGGCTCATTTGAAAAAATCTTTTTAAAATAAAAAGGCACCAGGGATGTCATCCATCCGTGACAATGTATTAAATCTGGTTTCCATCCTAATTTTATCACTGTTTGTAGGACTGCTCTACAAAAAAATATCATTCTTTCGTCAGTAAATTTTAAAAATTCTCCTTTTCTAGAATTAAAAAAAGACCTTTTTGGAAAAAAATCATCATTATCAATAAAATATACCTGTAGTTTAGTTGCTGGAATAGATGCTACTTTTATAATTAAAGGATTATCATAATCATCTATGACTAAATTCATACCTGATAATCTGATAACTTCATGTAATTGATTTCTCCTTTCATTTATACAACCATACTTTGGCATAAATAATCTGGTTTCTTGATGTTTTTGAATAGAATAAGGAAGGTTTTTACTTAAACTAGCAATTTCGCTTTCCCCAACATAAGGGAAAATCTCTTGTGATATATATAAAACTCTCTTCTTCATAAAGCATGCAAAATTAATAATTTTTATAGTTTTTTTCAAGTAATAACATTAGTTTAACTCAATTATGCGAATAATAAAAAACACATCTGAATTAAAAAAATATATTTCTATAATAGAAAAAGACAATTCTACTGGGTTTGTTCCTACAATGGGGGCAATTCATCAAGGCCACATAAGCTTAATTGAAAAATGCGTTCAAAATAATGTTCACTCTATATGTAGTTTATTTATAAATCCAACACAATTTAATGATGAAAGTGATTATAACAAATATCCTCAAAGAATTGAACAAGACATAAAAATTATAAAAAAAACTAATTGTAAAGTTGTTTTTATCCCTACATTAAAAGAAATGTACCCTCAGAAAATTACTTCCAAAAAATATAATTTTGGGAATTTAGATAATTGTCTTGAAGGAAATTACCGGCCTGGACATTTTAATGGTGTAGCTACTATTATAGAAAAATTATTTCATTTGATAAAACCAAACAATGTTTTTTTTGGCGAAAAAGATTTTCAGCAATGTTGTGTTATTAAAAAAATCATAAACGATAAATTTAATAATATAAATATTATCATTTGTAAAACTGTAAGAGACGAAAAAGGGCTTGCTTTAAGTTCAAGAAACAGCCTTTTATCTAAAAAGGAAAAAGAAGCTGCTTACTTAATATATCAAAACTTGATAGATGTGAAAAAAAAATATTTAAATTTTTCTGTACAAGAAATAAAAAACATAATTTGCGAAAAATTAAATTCTCATGAATTAATAAAAGTTGATTACGTAGATATAAGAAAAAAAAATAACTTTGAAGTTGTGAAAAACATAGATGCAGAATCAGAAAAAATAATACTTGTTGCTGCAAAAGTTGGCAAAATAAGATTAATAGATAATATTACGTTATTGAAATAGTTTTAAAGTATGAAAATTGAAGTTTTAAAATCGAAAATACATCGTATAAAAGTCACAGATTCTAATATTGATTATGTAGGGAGTATTGAAATTGACGAAAACATAATGCAAAAAGCAAATCTGATAGAAGGTGAAAAAGTTCATTTATTAAGTCTTACAAATGGTGAAAGGTTAATAACATATGTAATAAAAGGCAAAAAAAACAGTAGTAAAATTTGCGTTAATGGTCCTGCTGCAAAAAAAATTGTCAAAGGTCATGAAATCATTATTATTTCATATGCTACTGTTGATTTTAAAGAAGCAAAAAAATTTACTCCTACAATAATATATCCTTAATTTGAAAACAATAAAAAACATATCTAAATTTATAATTGGATTGGGAATATCTACTATATTATTGTATATAATATTTGGGAAAGAAGCTTCATCTTGGGAGGAAATAAAAAATGAAATACAAAAATGTAATTATAATTTTATTGCACTATCTATTTTATTTGGAGTTTTAGCATTAATAAGCAGAGCTATGAGATGGAGAATTCTAATCAAATCCTTAGGATATAAAAGCTCTTTAAAAAAATCTTTTACCGCAGTTGCAATAGGTTATTTTTCTAATATGATAATACCTAGAATAGGTGAAATAACTAGATGTTCTTCTATGAAGAAGATGACAAAAGCTCCTTTTGACAAACTATTTGGAACAATAATTTTAGAAAGAATAATTGATTTATTAATGATACTAGTTTTAACATTAGTTGTTCTAATAACACATAAAAATCTTTTTGTTAAATTTTTAGAAATAGGAACAAACAAAATAAATATTCAATCTGAAAATAAAATAATATATGTTTTAACTTTTATAATTATTTTATTCGGAATTACTTTCTTTTTATATAAAAAATTTAGTCCAAAAATGAAAAAATTTATTTCTGGCATTAAATCTGGAATATTGTCTGTACAAATTATGAAAGAAAAATATTTATTTATAACTCATACTATTTTTATATGGTTTATGTATTTCATGATGACCTATATATGTTTTTTCGCTTTTGATAAAACAACAATTTTAAATATAAAAGACGGATTATACACAATGGTAATAGGGGGCTATGGAATGATGTTGCCTTCACTTGGGGGAACAGGGACATATCATACTTTAGTTGGCAGTGGTTTGGGATTACTGAAAATTGATCCAAATATAGCAAACGCTTTTACTTTAATCCTTCATGGAGCTCAATCTATTATGACTATATCAGCCGGCATTATAGGAATTATATTTTTCTTATATATAAAAAACAAATGAAAAATTTAGAAAAAAAAATTATTAGTATACAAGAATATCAAAAGAAAAATATAAGAAATAAAAAAATAGTATTCACGAATGGGTGTTTTGACATCTTACATCTTGGTCATATTAAATTATTAAATGAAGCTAAAAAATTAGGGGAAATATTAATAATTGGTTTAAACTCAGACGAGTCAATTAAAAAACTAAAAGGCAAAAAAAGACCTATTATGAATCAAAAAACAAGAAGCTATATATTGTCTTCCATGTGTTTTGTTGATTTTATTATCTTATTTAATGAAAAAACACCTTTAAGTTTAATAAAAAAATTAAATCCTGATATATTAGTAAAAGGGAATGAATATAAAAAAAAAGAAATAGTTGGGTATGATTTCATGAAACAAAACAACAAAAAAATACATTTAATCTCGATGGAGAAAAATTATTCTAGCTCAAATATTATAAAATATATAAATACTATTTAGAATGCATGAAATCATAAAGCTTATCTAAAGCTGGATATAAAATTATTTCTATTCTTCTGTTTTTAGATCTAGATTCGTCTGTATTATTATCAGATATAGGATTGAATTCTCCTCTCCCTGCCGCAGTTAATCGAGAAGATGCTATTTTATTGTTAGATGTTAAAATCTTCACAATAGCTGTAGCTCGCATTACACTTAAATCCCAGTTATCTTTCACGTTGCCAGATCCTTGATAAGGCTTATTATCTGTGTGTCCTTCTATGATGATATTCATGTCATGATGATTCGCTAAAACATTTATTAAGTCTTGTAAAATTAATTTTCCACTTGTATCTACTGACCAACTGCCTGATTGAAATAATAAATCTTGTTCTAATAATATATATATTCGTCCATTTTTAAGCTTTATATCTAACCCTTTACCTGTAAAATCAACTAATGATTTAACTAAATTATCTTTTAAAACAACTAATGAAGAATCTTGTTGCTTGATGATGTTTTCTAATTCATTAATCCTAATTTCTCTTTTTTCAATTTTATCTTTATATTCAATTAGAACCTTTTGTTTCGTGTTAAGATTAGATTCCAAATCATACAACTTGTCTTCTTTTTTTTGAATTTCATTTTGCAGTTTATTTATTTCTTGCAAAATCTTTTTTATCTCCTTAGCTTTATTTTCAATAGATTTTGAATTTTTTTCCGCAAGAATATCATAAGCAGATTGTAATTCTGAAAGTTGTAAGTTTAATTGAAACATCTTTTTTTCTTCATCTTGAACTTGAGCCAATAATTGATGTGTTTTTGTTTTAGTTTCACTTAATTCTTCATTTAACTCTTGGTTTGTAGATTCTAAACTCTTAATCTTAATTTGTAAATTTTTATTGTGATCCTCTACCTTAGATTTTTTAGTTTCTAAATCAGAAAAAGCCTGTTGGGTAACGCATGAAGTCAAAAAAAACAAAACTATAATTAATACTCTCATATATAAATAAATTTACGATCTATCTTATATATTAGTATTAATAAAAAATTAACTTTTCAACAAAATAATATTCATTATTATACTATTTCAACCATTACAGGACAATGATCAGAGTGTATAACCTCAGATAAAATTGAAGCGCTAATTAATCTTTTCTTTAAAGAATCTGAAGCCATATTGTAATCTATTCTCCATCCAAGATTTTTTTTTCTAGCATTAAATCTATAGGTCCACCAACTATAATTATTAGGAGAACTGTTAAAAAACCGAAAAGAATCTATAAATCCTAACTCTAAGAAATCAGAAACCCAGTTTCTTTCTTCAGGTAAAAAGCCAGATGAATTTTTATTAGCAATAGGATTATGAATATCAATAGCTTGATGACAAATATTAAAATCTCCAGAAATAATAATATTTTTTTGTTGTTTTAATGTTTTTTGAATAAAAAATACAAATTCTGCTAAAAATTCCATTTTATAATTTTGCCTTATTTCTCCAGTGGTTCCAGACGGCATATAAACAGAAATAATTGTGAAATCTGAAAAATCCGCTCTTATAACTCTTCCCTCTATATCATATTTTTTATTACCTAATCCATATATGATTTTATTTGGTTTTTGCTTAGACAAAATCCCTACTCCGCTGTATCCTGGTCTTTCGGCTGAATGCCAATAACAATTATATCCTAAATCTGTAAAAACACTTTCTTGGAACTGACTAGAATAAGCTTTTAATTCTTGAAAACAAACTATATCTGGATTTTCATGCTCTAACCAAGAACTTATATCTTTTCTAATAGCTGCCCTAATTCCATTAATATTATATGAAATTATTTTTTTCATTATTTATATATCGCTGTTGTTGATCCTATAAAATTACAATCTATAAAAAAGTTAAAAGTATATTTTCCGGATATTAAAATATCGCCTCTTGTCCAGATCATTGCCCCCTCATGAATATTATTTGCATAATTAATGGTATCTGTTTGAGCGCATATGAATTTTTGATTATCACATTCTAATTCATAATTCTGTTGAAAATTAAAAATATTTTCATTATTAGGATTTATAATCTGAACATATAAAACATACCCTCCTGGATCTGTGAATTTATTTTCATGTATAGTATATTCTATGATTAACCTTAAAATATTTCTAGCTTTTTTAGATATCTTTTCTCTGCCAGATTCTGTATACCTAATCCCTGTCACAATTGCTGTATCTAATTTTAATAATGAAGCTTCTGACATTTTGTCCATTAATTGCGCATTATGTATAAGTAGTTTATTATTCTCTTTATTTATTTTTTTATTTATTTCTTTAACGCTGTCGTTCTCGATAATTAATTTTGTGTTTAATAATAATAAAGAATCTACTTGTCTAACATATTTTATACTTATTTGTCTTAATTTTTCTATTTTATTTTTAGCTTCTACTAATTGTCCTTCTGTTTTCAGCAACCTTTTTATCTCTTGAGAATATTCATCTATTAAAGAATCCTTTTGCTCTAATTCGTCATTTAAATCTCCATATTCATCTCTTAAAAAATCATGCTCATCTATTAAGTCATCTAAATCATCTCTTAATCTATTACTTTCTTCTATAAATTGAGTTTTTAATAAAATTTCTTGTTCATGTTGTTTCTTTTGAGAAAAAAACAATATCCATGAAACAATAATAGATAATCCTCCTATAATAAATAATAATCGAAATTTCATAGTCACTAAAAATAACTATTTTTTACCCTTTTTATTACTTTTTGTTTTTTTTGATGATTCTTTTTTTAAATCTTTTTTGTCTTCTTCTTTATTATCTGCTTTAACATTACCTTTAGACTGCTCATCTACAAAATTTAATCTTAATTCTGAAAGCATCATATTTTGTGTTTTATCCATCTCTTCTGTAATATTACCTTTTGTTTTGATATGTAACATTTCTAACATGTCTATCATGGCTTTTGCTTGTTCTAAATTTCTTTCCATTTTACCTGTAACAGGGTTATTAATTTTACCTAAAGCCGCCATAGCTGATTGATGCCATGTAAGTAATAAATTGAAATACAATTGATCGTGTTTTTCCATAATATAAATATATAATTTTTGTCAAAAGTAAATAAATTTACCTAACATAAAAACATTATAAATTTAATTTATTTTATGTTTTTTTATTATGCGTGAAATGATATTTGACTAAGTTTTTAATAGGGTTTTGAATAATTTCACCTAAAGTGCATTTTTTTATGTTTAAAAAAACAGCTATCTCTTTCTTTAAAAAATAAGCTACAGATCCTGAAAAATTAATTTCTAAATCCTTATAATCATCAAAACATTTAATATGTAAGTGGAAAAATTTCTCTAAAGCTATTTTTATAATATCATTAATTATGGGATGGTTTCTGTTTTTTATTATAAAAGGGAAATAACCTGCCAGAAAAACATTTGCTTTATTATTGTTATAAATGTTTTGATTTATAACTTTTAAATCCGTAATAAATTCAGATTCTAGTTTTAATTTTAAATCATTTGATAAAATATTATTAAAATAATAATTCAATATTTTTTTACCGAAAAAATTACCTGAAGCTTCATCTCCCAACAAAAACCCTAATGAAGGTTTTTTTTGTTTTATTGTTTCTCCATTAAAAAAACAAGAATTAGATCCTGTTCCTAATATACAAGTTATATTAGGTTTTCCTTTATATAAAGCATGGCAGCTGGCTTCTAAATCATGCTTTACCTCTATTTCTGTTTTTTTAAAAACACCTTTTAAAGCTTTGTATATTATTTTGTTTTTTTCTTTTGAGGAACATCCTGCTCCATAAAAAAATATTTTATTTACACTTTCTTTATGTTCTTTTAAAGAAGATTTTTCTAAATTATATATTATAGTTTTACTGTCTATAAAATAAGGATTAAGACCTATTGTTTTCTCTTCTTTTAAAATACTTCCTTTTTGATCACAAAGAATCCAATGGCATTTTGTAGATCCGCTATCAGCTATTAATATCATTATGTTTTTTTAAAAAATTAAACATAATTTATTTTAACAAATAAATAAAGTTTTTATAAACAAAAAAGCCCGGGGTTTCCCCCGAGCCTTTTCGCTGATAAATTTAAAAATCTACCTATTGAAGAACTACTTTCTTATTGATTCCTCCATTATCTGAAGTAATTTCTAAGAAGTAAACTCCTTTAGGTTGAGTTGATAAGTCTATCTTGTTAGTGTATTGACCAACAAATTCAACCAACTCATTTCCGTGTACTTCCTCACCTATCATGTTAACAACTTTAATTGTTACGTTTTGTACCACATCTGATACAAACGAAATATTAAAGAAGTCTCTAGAAGGGTTAGGGAACACTTCAAGTTGACTGAACGGAGTATTCACTCTAGCACCAGAACCTAAATTGAAATCAGGACCTGCTAACCAAGGTGACTTCCAAGTTGAACCACTTCCACAGAAAGTTCTCACTTCCCATTCATAGTCCACACCAGAAGTAAAGCCTCCGATTGTTCTACCAGTCGCTGTTCC
>CAXEHY010000034.1:0-5078 GCA_963996865.1 uncultured Flavobacteriales bacterium
CAAGTGCGATATGAGAACCTAAATACAAAATATCAATACCAGTTATAAAAAAAATTCAATTATTTAATCTAGTGTTTCTCTATGTTATATTCGACATTATCATCCTGCAAGTATCAAATAACCCTGGTGGACATATAGCTCATTTAGGAGGAGTATTTTTCGGAGTTATATATTCACTTTTAATAAAAGACAAAAACAACAAAACAAAAATAACACGTGACATGTCTGATGACGAATGGAGAGAAAATAAAAAAAATAAAGAAGAAAAAATAAATCAAATTTTAGATAAAATATCTAAATCAGGATTTGACAGCCTAACTAATAATGAAAAAAAATTCCTTGAAAAAGAAAAATGATTTTTACAGATTAATTTTTTTTGAAAAAATTCTATCTTACATAAACTATATTTTACTAGCAATACTATTTACGTCTTATCTGGCAAAATATATAAATCCCGAAAAATGGATCATTCCAGCTTTAGCCGAAAAAATATATCCTTTAATAATATTTTTAATTTTATTATTCACAATTTTCTGGTTACTGAGATTTAAAAAAACAGCACTGCACAATATTTTAATAATAATAATAGGAATAAATACACATATTAATTTTTACAAAATCAATAATAATAAAGAAGTAGTAAAAGCTAAAATCAAAATAACAACATTTAATGTCAGACAATTCAATAAGTATCAATGGATAAAAACAAAAAATATAACTAGTGAAATTGTAAACTTTATACAATCAACTAAATCAGATATACTATGCTTACAAGAATTTCACGAATCAAGTAACCTTAACAAAATAACCTTTAAAAACAAACATGTAAACTCTAACTTTAAAAGCAAAAACGGAGGTTTAGTGATAGCCTCCAATTTTCCGTTTTTAACAAAAAGTTTTATAACAACAAGTAAAGAGCCTTATAAAGAAAGTATATACGCTGATATTGTTATACATAAAGACACATTTAGAATATACAATATACACCTAACTACATCCAATAATGAAAATTTGGAAAACATTAAAAAACTGACAAAAAATCCCATAAATAAGAAAAAAGAAATTATAAAAAACATAAAAATCTTAACACCAATGCTGAAAAAATCTTTTAAAGAAAGAAACAAGGAGATTGACATTATAATAAAACATATAAAGTCCTCACCTTACAAATGTATAATAGCTGGAGATTTTAATGACACACCCAACTCTTATTCTGTCACAAAAATGTCTAAAATATTAAAAGACACATTTCTGGAAAGTGGATCGAAAACAGGCAAAACTTATAGAAATTTAGCAATACCTTTAAGAATAGATTATATATTTATCGACAAACAATTCACTTCGATTAAATTAAAAACTCATAATGAAGTCTCTTTATCTGACCACTACCCTATTTCCGCTGACTTAATTTATTGATTTTTTGACCTTTTTTAATGATAAAAAATTCATTGGATTTAAAACAAAATCTTCTATTTCTTGACTCACAAAAACCATTATTTGATCATAAAACAACACTATAAAAGGACACTCTTCAAAAAGAATGCTGTCCATTTTTGAATATATTAAAAATCTTATAGAGTCTGAATTAGAACTTAAAGATCTAATATAAAGAGAATCATACTCCGGAATACTAAAATGAGTATAATTAGGACCTCCAGGGGAAAAATTTTGAGAATAAAAAAGAGCAAAATAATTTTCAGGGTTAGGATAATCAGCTATCCAAGAAGCACGAAAAAAAGGTGTTTTGCCGCTAGAAATAGACTGTCTCAAAACAGAAGGGGGCATAACTTCAATATTAATTTTAACTCCAACTTTCTCACATTCAGATTGAACAAATTCACAATAATCTAAATAAGAAGAATTTGTGTACAAAGTCACTGAATATGTGTTGTTTTTATTTTTCAAATTAAATACACCAAGGTATTTATTAACTGAATCAATATTATACTCATAACCTTTTGACAATAAATGATTATCAGCAAGAGAAGGTGGTATTATTCCATAAACACCAGGAATACCAATATTTTTCCTCAAATATTTAACCATATCTTTCTTATTAATAGCGTAATTAATAGCTTTTCTCATACTTTTAGGAACAATCTTATCTGATCCCGTCATATAAAAACCTAAATACTCTGTATTTAAATAAGGTTTAGATAAAAATCTAATTTTGTCAACATACTCTCCCCTAATATTATCTGCAGAGTCTAATATTTCAGTCTTATATTTAGGATCTAATCCTGACAGGAAATCTAAATTTCCTTTTAAAAACTCCAAAAAAGCAATGTGTTTATCTTTAATAAAGCTAACTGCAACACCATCCAAATAAGGCAAAGAATTATCGTCATATTTTTCAAAATAATTTTCATTTTTAACAAACACCATTCTCACATTCTCTGTCCATATCTTATACATGAAAGGGCCTGTGCCCACGGGATTTCTATCAAAATCTCCGTTTAAAACAGCTTCTTCTGGAACTACAAAAAAATACGGCATTGTCAATAATCCTAAAAAAGGTGAAAAAACATCTTTTAACTCAATACTCAAAACAGAATCATTAACAGCGTCAACTGATTTTATATAATTCCAAACCCAAGATCCTGGAGAAACTACATCAGGATCTAATATCCTATTAAAAGAATAAACAAAATCTAAAGCAGAAACTGCTCTAGTTTTATTAAAAAAACATTCATTTTTATGAAAAAAAACATCATTTCTTAAAAAAAAAGTATACTTAGTTCCAGTACTATCTAAAATCCATTTTTTGGCCACAGAGGGCTTTATTTTTAAATTATCATCAAATTGTACCAAACCGTTAAAGATTTGAGAAACAGCCCATATAGATGCTTGATCTTTAGCGTAAACGGGGTCTAATGAATTAATAACTGATGATTCATTATAACGAAAAATATTACTCACTGAGACATCTTTCTTTGAACAGCTTCCAAGAAATATCAGAAAACAAAAACAAAAAAAACATCTTAAAAACATTATATAAATTAAAAGAAAAAACCTCATTATCAAAAATATTTGGCTAACAAAACAAAACCTTCCTATTTGTTGTTAATAAAAATGATAATGAGGCGAAAAGGATAATGACCCTTTTAAAACTAAATACGAATAATTTGCCTTAACGTTTCATTTTATATTAATTTGTGAAAAAAATGAAAGTAGCTTTATTCACTTTTGGATGTAAACTTAATTTCTCAGAAACTTCAACCATATCAAGAAGTTTTACTGAACATGGATTTAATGTGGTTGATTTTAATTCAAAAGCTGATATTTATATAATAAATTCATGTTCAGTTACAGAAAACGCAGATAAAGAATGTAAAAAAATTGTTAAAAAAATTAAAACCAAAAACCCTAAATCTATAATAGGTATAATTGGATGTTACGCGCAACTAAAGCCAAAAGAAATATCTAAAATAGAAGGTGTTAATATAGTTTTAGATGCAAAAGAAAAATTTAACATAGCAAAACATGTCACAACACTATTAAAGAATAATGAAAATATATATATAAAATCAAATATAAAAAATTCAAATATTTTCAATTCCGCTTTTTCTTTAAATGAACGAACTAGATCTTTTTTAAAGATACAAGATGGCTGTGATTATAAATGCTCTTATTGCACAATACCTTTAGCAAGAGGAAATAGCCGGAGTGATTCTGTAAAAAATATAATACAAAACATAAACAAAATTTTAGATTCCAAGATCAAAGAAATTGTATTAACTGGAGTAAATATAGGGGATTACAAATACAAATCTTATAACTTCTACAAGTTATTAAAAGAAATAGAACAGATAAAAAGAAGTTTTAGAATTAGAATATCTTCCATAGAGCCTAATCTATTAACTGAAGAAATAATAAAATTAATTGCTAATTCTAAAAAAATAGCACATCATTTTCATCTTCCTTTGCAATCAGGCTCAGACACAATATTAAAAAAAATGCAAAGAAGATATAAGACGCAACTTTATGAAAATAAAATAAAAACTATAAAAAAATACCTGCCAGATTGTTGCATAGGAGCTGATGTGATAGTTGGATTCCCTTTTGAAAACGAAGCATTATTTTTAGAAACATATAATTTTATAAAAAATAGTCAAATATCCTATCTTCATGTTTTTTCTTATTCTGAAAGAAAAAATACAAAATCAGAACACTTGAAAGAAAAACAAAATCCTAAAACTATTAAAACAAGAAGCAAGATGTTAAGAATATTATCAGAAAAACTAAAAAGAAAATTTTATGAAGACAATGCTGGAAAAACAAAAGAAGTTCTTTTTGAAAGAAAAAACAAAAACGGCAGTATATTAGGAATAACAGATAATTACATAAAAATAGAAGCTAAATACAATAAAAAACTTGAAAATAAAATAATAAACTATAAATTAGAAAATATAAACTCTAAACAAATATTTGCATAAATGACATACCCTACAGTTTCTCTTTTCTTAGAACAAGTATTTAATATAAAAATAAATCTACCTATTCAAACTTTTGGATTTTTTGTAGCCATAGCCTTTTTAACAGCAAGCTATATACTTTCAAAAGAACTTAAAAGAATAGAAAAAAACGGAAAAATCAAGCCAATAAAAAAACAAATTTGGATCGGAAAGCCATTATCTATAATACAAATTATATCGTATTGTCTTTTTACTTATATAGTATCTTTTAAAATAGGAGGAATTATTCTAGAGTACAATGAATTCGCACAAAATCCTCAATTATATATTGCTTCATCTAAAGGAAGTGTTTTAATAGGTTTAATTGCAACTTTAACCGGGTTTTATTTCAAGTGGAATAAAAACAAAAATAATAAATTAGAAAAACCAAAATTAACAACTAAAGAAATACATGCTTTTGAATTGGTAGGAAATATCACAACAATAGCCGCTATATCTGGCATATTGGGGGCTAAAATATTCCATAGCTTAGAATACTTTAAAGATTTCAAAGCAGATCCTATTGGACAATTACTTTCATTCAGTGGATTAACTTTCTATGGAGGATTAATATTTGGATCTATATCTGTTCTGTGGTATATCAAAAAAAATAATATAAAAATA
>CAXEHY010000035.1:0-8701 GCA_963996865.1 uncultured Flavobacteriales bacterium
TAACCAGGTTTCCATGTTTTGTGTTTTATTCAGAATCTTTACTGTTCATAAAATTATATGTATAATATGCTAATATTCCACCTAAAATAGGGAATACAGTATATAGAAATAAAGCTCCTTTGTTTATCCCATTTCCCACAATAGAATTAACTATCATAGGTCCGATTCCTGCAGCGGGGTTAAACACTGCTCCAGAAATATCACCAAAAATATAAGCTCCAACTGCAACAGTGGATCCAATTGCTAAGCCATAATAACTGTTGCCTTTTGTTCTTTTTGAGCACGCGACATTAAAGATTACTAATACTAATGCAAATGTCCATATAAGTTCGGCTTTGTATGCGTTTCCTGATGGTTTAAAGTCTAAAAATCCAAAGAATTCATTAACTGTACTCATTCCAAGTCCCGAAATTGTCGGATGAAATTGACAAGCAAAACTAGCAGCTAAAAATGCTCCTAATATTTGAAATAAAGTATAATATAAAAATGATTTAGCGTTAATTTCTTTTTGTAAAAGCATAGCAAGAGAAACAGCGGGGTTGTAATGAGCGCCAGAGATGTGTCCCCCCATGTATACCATAATCATTAATACGCCACCTATAGCTATAGGATTTCCGGATAAGCCTATTACTAACACTAAGAAGAAAGTTCCTATAAATTCAGTTATATATTTTTTCATATAATTTATTTCAATTTATAATTCTTTTTATATATCTCCAATATTTTGTTTAAATTTATAATATGTTTTGGGAATTAGATAGAGATTTAAAAAAAATATTAAACAATTTTATTGATTCTGGCGAATCAGTTAGAGTAGGGGAGAGTGCTCCTTCTTTTTCCGCAATTGATTCTGATTTGAATGAATTTGATTTTGCAGATTATAAAAGTGAAAATGTTTTGTTATTATTTTTTCCTTTTTCATTTACTGAAACTTGTCAAACAGAATTATGTTTAATAAATGATGAATTAACTTTTTTTAAAAATAATAATATAAAAGTGATTGCCTTATCTGTTGATTCTCCATTTTCATTAAAGAACTTTAAAGCTTTAAAAAAAATAAAATTTACTTTATTATCTGATTTTAATAAGAATATTTCTAACGCGTATGGTGTTTTGTCAAAAACATTTGCTTTTGGACTGCAGGGTGTATCTAAACGTTCAGTTTTTTTGATTAAAAATCATGAGATTAAATTTGTAGAAATTTTAGATTCTCCTGGAAAATTACCTAATATTAAAAAATTAAAAGACTTTATTTCCGCTTAAATAAATTTTTAATTTTATCAAATTGTATTTTATAATATTCTAATAATAATAATTCAGAATCTTTTTTAGCTTTATAGGTTAAAAATACAGCTATAATTAAAAATATAATATTTGGCATCCACATTCCTTCAAAAACACTGATTTCTAATTTTTTAGTTAATTTTTCACAAGAAATAGATATAACATGATAAATAACAAATATAATTGTTGAAGCAATTAATGGTATCCCAATACCTCCTTTTCTTATTATAGAACCTATAGGGACCCCTATTAGCAACATTATGATACATGTTAATGAAAGAGTGTATTTTCTATTTAACTCTATTTTTTGTTTTACAATCATTTTCAATCTTTGTTGATCAGTTCTTTTAAATTGAAATATTTTTGATTGTACTTTTCTTAAGTTTTGGATATAATTATTTTCATATATTAACTTGTTTGTAAATAAGATATTTGTAAAATTTTGTTTTATTATCTTTTTATCATCATATATGATTTTTTGTAAAGAATCTATAGAACTTGTAAGTTGTTTTATATTTTGCATTGCATAATGTCTTAAAAATAAATTTTCATCAGATCTTTTGAAGTCAAAAACAGATATATCTATTCTTATGACACATTCTTCAAAAAATATTTTTTGATAAGGCATGTAAATATCTTTTTTTTCAATACCTGGCTTATATATTGATCCGTTTTTTAATATAAATTTTAAATATTGATTCTCATTTTGCATTTCCCCAGATGAAGCGATAAATACTTTCTTGTTTTTTCCGCTTTTTTCATGACAGTATATTATAATATCTTCTAGTATTTCACCTTTTTTTTTGTTTATTTTTATACTAAAGTTATCTATTTCATCATAAAATTCTCCTTCATTAAAGTTAACTGCAGGTTTTTGCTTTCTTATATCCCATAACAAGCTTATAGATTTTAAATTCGTGTATGGAAGTATATGATTAGAGAACAAAAATGATATTAGTGTTAATATTGTTATTAAAAATACTAAAGGTTTTAATATTTGTTTTAATGAAACCCCAGAGCATTTTAAAGCTATGCTTTCATTTTTTTCAGCCAAAGCACCAAAAGTCATTATTGAAGCGACCATTATAGATATTGGGATCGCTAAAGGAACAAATTTCATTGTTGAATAAAATATAAGAGTAAAAATATTAAACCAGTCTAAGCCTTTTCCCGCTAAATCATCTATATACTTCCACAAAAATTGCATTAAGAATATAAAAAGAATAAATAAAAATGATGCAAAAAAAGGTTTTATAAAGCAACCTAGAATAAATTTATTGTAAATTTTCACTATTTTATCATGAAGACCCTAATACTTTTTTTAGTTTTTCTATCTGTAAATTCCAATTTTGTATTTTGTAATTTTTTTCATCTTCATTTTCGGCGATATCTTTTACTATAAGAGCTACATCATGTGTTATTGGATTTACTACTATAAGCATTTCGAAGACTGTTTCTTCTTCTATCCATTCAAACTTAATAGATTCATTTTGTTTTTTTGTTAATAATTTTGCTTTCTCTATACTCCCTTCCCATTCAAAGATATAATTCCCTTCTATGTCTACTCTCACATCATCTGCAAACCATTCTGTCAGACCTCCAAGAGTGCTTATTCTTTCAAATAAAACACTTATAGAAGAGTTGATCGTATATTCAATTTCAAAATTCATATTAACAATAATATAAGTACAATATATAAAAAAAACTTATAAATTAATTACAACTATAAATTCTTTATATTTTTCAATAAATAGTTAGTTTTTTTTCTAAATCGTTTACGTATCCGCGAAACTGTTTATCTGTTTCTATAAGATTATTTATTGTTTTACAGGCATGTAAAACTGTTGCGTGGTCTTTATTGCCGCAATGAAGGCCAATTTTAGCTAACGAACTTTTTGTTAAAATTTTAGAAAAATACATTGCTAATTGTCTTGCTTGTACAATTTCTCTTTTTCTAGTTTTTGACTTCATAAGTTCCACTTGTATTTCAAAATAATCACATACAATTTTTTGTATATAATCTATTGATATTTCTTTTGCCGTGTTTTTAACAAATTTATCTAGCATTCTTTTAGCTAAATCCATTTTTATTTCTTTTTTATTTAAAGAAAATTGAGCTAATAGAGATATTAAAGCGCCTTCTAGTTCTCTTACATTAGTGGTAATGCTGAAAGCAATATGTTCTATTACATCATTGGGGATGTCGATTCCATCTTTATATAATTTTCGTTTTAAAATAGCCATTCTTGTCTCTAAATCAGGAACTTGCAAGTCTGCTGACAATCCCCATTTAAATCTTGATAAAAGTCTTTGCTCCATACCTTGTAAATCAATAGGAGGCTTGTCCGAAGTTAGAACAACTTGTTTGTTGTTTTGATGTAAATGATTAAATATGTGAAAAAAAACATCTTGTGTTTTTTCTTTTCCTGCAAAAAACTGAACATCATCAACTATCAATAAATCTATAGATTGATAAAAATGGACAAAATCATTTTTCTTGTTATCCATTATGGCGTCTACAAATTGTGTCTGAAATTTTTCAGCAGAGACATATAATACTATTAGATCATTAAATTGCTTTTTAGCCTCTATTCCTATAGCGTTAGATAAATGAGTTTTCCCAAGACCTCCATTACCATATATCATAAGAGGATTAAAAGATGTTTTACCTGGGTTTTGAGAAACAGCATATCCTGCTGATCTAGCTAATCTATTACAATCTCCTTCCACAAAATTCTTAAAAGAATAATTATAATTTAATTGAGGATCAATTTGTATTTTTTTGAGTCCTGGTATTATAAAAGGGTTTCTTATTTGAGTTTGTGATATTTTTAAAGGTCTTTGAATAGGATTATTAGAAAGAAGACCTTTGTTTGAGCTAGGTAAAGTTGATGTGCCTTTTGTTGTGTACGATTTATTATTATAATAATGATCTATCACAATATTATATTCTAATTTTCCTTCTTTTCCTATTACCTGCTTAATAGTTTTTTTTAAAATATCTATATAATGTTCTTCTAGCCACTCATAAAAAAATTGACTTGGCACCTGTATAGTTAGAACTTTATTTTTGAATTTGACAGCCTTTATAGGCTTAAACCATGTGTTAAAATTTCTAGCAGTAACGTTATCTTCTATAATTTTTAGACAATCAGACCAAATTTGATTTATTTCTTTTCCTTCCATATTCTTAAAATCCTAAGATTTTATAATTTTTCCTTGTTTACTTTGAATCGGTAAATTTGTAAAAAAAAAATTTAAAGCCAAATAAAAAAGTCAAAATTTTTAAAAAAAAATTAATTTTTAATTTTATTACTTTTAAAATTAATGTTTTTTATTTTCTTTTTTTTGTCAAAAAACAGATCTAAATGCCCTAAAGTAACTCCAGCCCATCCCGCCTGATTTATTAATGTGTTTTTGTTTTCTAAATTTTCCGCTACATAAGGTTTATTTAAAAAAGTATGTGTATGTCCTCCTAATATTAAATTTATATTTTTTGTATTTTTAGATAATTCTAAATCTGATATTTTATTTGACTTGTATTTAAATCCTAAATGTGATAAACATATTATGTAGTTGCATTTTTCTTCATATTTTAATAATTCTGCCATTTTGTTAGCTGTTTTAATTGGATTTATATATTCAGTTTTTTTATAAAGATTTTTATCAACCAATCCTTTTAATTCTATACCTATTCCAAATACACCTATTTTAATTCCCCTTTTTTTAAAAATTTTAAATTTTTGAGTATGTTGATTTAATATAGTGTTTTTAAAATTATAATTAGATATCACAAAAGGAAAAGAAGCTTGCTCTATTCTGTCTTTTAAATTTAATATCCCTCCGTCAAAATCATGATTTCCAATTGTAGCTGCATCATATTTCATTTTATTCATTGCCTCAAACTCAACTTGTCCATTAAAATAATTAAAATAAGGTGTTCCCTGCATTATATCTCCAGAATCAAATAAAAGTACACTTTTCTTGCCTTTCTCTTTTCTTATTTTTTGAATTAAGTTATATCTAGCTGAAACACCCCCCATGTTAGGAAATCTTGAATGATTAGCGGGAAATGGATCAATATGACTATGAAGGTCATTTGTATGCAATATAGTTATACGAGTTAGATTGTTTTCTTTTTTTATGAATAATGAATCTAACACGGTAATAGCAGGTATTGTAGCGATAGTTGAATATACGGCTCCCTTAATAAACTTTCTCCTGTTTACTTTACTCATATCTTGCTTTATTTGTGTATTTAATAGTGTCGCATTTTATATCTTGCAGATAATCAATTATTAAATCTCTCAATTTCTCTCCTGTTTTGATAGTTGTTTTATTATGTAAAAAAGTCATTCTACCCCCTCCGTTTGCCAAGTAATCAGAAGTTAATATTTTAAAAATTGTTTTTTGTTTTAAAATTGTATCATAATTAGGAATATTTAATCCAGATATAGGTTCTTGTCTGATTTTTAAAAAATCTATTAAATTGTAAAAATCAGATATTTGTAATTCTACAATCACCAATTCGTTATCAAATGGCATTAATCTAAATATATCTTTTTTAATCACATATCCTTTATCCAAAGAAGATCTTATTCCTCCGTTATTAAGTATACAGAAATCTACACCCCCCAATGAGTCTTTATATTTCCGCAGACATATTTCTGTCATGTAATTACCTAATATACCATCAGGTGTGTTTTTTGTCATTGTTTGTGGTAAATAAGCTAATGTGTCATTTAAGTCTTGGTCTATTATTATTTTATATTTTTCAGTGATATATTGTAGAGACTTAGCATCTGGAGATTTAATAGAATCTAATTTATATTTTGTTTCATCTTGTATGAAAGTATTATTGTTTTCAGTTATAATTAAAACAAATGCTGTAAAAGATATTATTAATATAATTATTGTTTTTTTTGTCATAAATAAAACTAATTATTGTTTTGTAATTATTAAATATCTCATCTGTTTTATTTTTTTAAAATTTGAATATGTTGTCGTTATGTTATATTCACATGTGTTTGAAATTGTTTTATCATTTATCTTTATATTTTCTTTTTTAATAAATGTTTCTAAAGTGTGAATATTTTTAAAATCACATGTTACAATATAGTTATTTAATTCTTTGTATATTATTTTTCCTGATGCTTTTAATGTTTCGATAGCGCAAGTCTTATAGGCGTTTATCAATCCCTGAATCCCCAATTTCTTTCCTCCAAAATATCTCACTACAACTATAAGAATATTTATTATCTCTTTTGAATATATTTGATTTTGTATTGGCTTTCCCGCAGAGCTTCTAGGTTCTCCGTCATCTGAGAAATATGATTTTTTTTTTGTTTTACAAGCATAGCAGAAATGATTCGCTTTTTGTGACGACGCTTTAATTCTATTATTTTTTTTTTAATATTTGAAACACTATTTATTTTAAATGAATAACCAATAAATTTGCTTTTATTTTTTTTATAAATACAAGAAGATTCTTTTTTTATTATATAAATCATTTTAATTGTTACTATATATTGTTAGGCTGTCTGTGTCAACAGAATATTTTTTGTATTTTTTATTTTTGATTAAGGGCGCTGTTAATCCTTCTTTTACTATTTTTTGAGATGTAAAAACCCTTGCTTCATCCCATAATTTTTCCTTTATAAATAATTTTAAAATAGCAGCACCTCCTTCTATTATAATTGAATATATTTTTCTTTTATACAGAAGCCTGCAAAGCGTTTGTAAAAAATATTTATCATTTGATATTTTAATATATTGAATATTATCTTTTTTTGCGTTTGTTTTATTATTTATGATTAATGTTTCTGCTTCTTTATTAAAAACATTTAATGTTTTTTTTAATTCTAAATTTTGATCTAAAATGATTCTAATTGGATTCCTGCCCTTACATAATCTAGTTGTTAATCTTGGATTATCTTTTAAAGCTGTATTTTTTCCTATAAGTATTGCAGCCTCAGTAGATCTCCATTTATGAGACATTTTTAGAGATTTATTGTTAGAAATAATTAATCTTGATTTTTTAAAACTTTTATTGCCAATAAAATTATTTTTTGTCTGGGCCCATTTTAATATTATATAAGGTCTGTTCTTTGTGTTATTTATAAAAAATCTTTTATTTATTTTTTTACACTCATTTTCTAAACAGTTTATTTTTAAATTATATTTTTTTAATTTCTGAATCCCTTTGCCGTTTACTTCTTTAAAAGGATCTTGAGTTCCTATAACTATTTTATTAAATTTATATTTAATGATCTCATTTACACAGGGAGGGGTTTTCCCATAATGAGAACATGGTTCTAGATTTATATAAATATCAGATCCTTCTAATACTGTTTTATCTTTAATTTTATTTATGGCTTCGATTTCTGCATGTTTTTCGCCAAATTTTTTATGATACCCCTCAGATATTATTCTATTATTCTTTACTATAACACACCCCACTAAAGGATTAGGGAAGGCGTCAGGCTTACCTTGTATTGCTAAATCAAGACATCTCTGCATGTAAAGTTTATCTAAACACATATATCAAAAATACATTTTTTAAGTAAATTGACATTTATTATGAAGCTTTCAGATTTTAAAAAAATATTTTATAATAACTTATCAGAATATTATCCGAAGAGATCTTTAAGATTTTTGTATAAAATTTCGATCATTAATATATGTAAAATTCAAGAAACTGAAATTTTAATAAATGAAAGGTTTATAGAAAAGTCAGAATTATCTGTATTAAAGAGAGTTATAGAGAAGCTCAGGCTACAAATGCCTATAGAATATATATTTAAAGAAACAGAATTTTTAGGAAATAAAATATTATTAAATAATAAGGTTTTTATACCAAGACCCGAAACAGAAGAGCTAACAAGGTGGGTTTTAGCAGAAGAGTCCAATAAACAAAAACTTAACATAATAGATTTATGTTCAGGTTCTGGCTGTATAGCCTTGTCTTTGGCTCAAAAAACAAATCATCAAATATCAGCAGTAGATAAATCTCAAAATGCCGTAAAAATTGCAAATAAAAATTTCCAATATCATAATGTTAAGGTTAAATGTATTAATCAAGATATTTTAAGATCAGAATTAAAAGAGAAGTATGACGTGATGATAAGCAATCCTCCCTACGTGCCTAATAGTGAAGAAAAAAATATGAAAAAAAATGTTTTAAGCTATGAGCCAAAATCAGCTATTTTTGTTCAAGATAAGCATCCTTTATTATTTTATGATAGAATTTTATATCTCAGTAAAAAATATTTAAATAAAAAGGGTGCTATTTATTTCGAAATACATCAAGATTTTGCAAACAACATAGAGAAATTAATTAAGTCTTATAATTTTAAAAATTATATCTTTAAAAAAGATTTTTATAATAAATACAGAATGGTTAAAATTAAATCATAAA
>CAXEHY010000036.1:0-6927 GCA_963996865.1 uncultured Flavobacteriales bacterium
ATTTGAAACTGAAGAAGGATATACAGTTGCTCTTAATGCGCCTAAAAAGAAATATAATATTTCTTTTAGAACAGAATTAATGGAAGGTCTTCAATTAGGATTAACACATAGATGGCAAGCTGATTTTCCTATAAATTCTGGAGTATATGTTGGTAATTTACCTGAATTAAGAACAACAGATATTAATATAGGATATCAAATAGCTCCCACAAGTAGAATTGATCTTTCTGTAAAAAATGTTAAAGATGAAAAACAACAATATTTTGTTGGCGCACCTGAAATGGGTAGATTAATGCTATTAAGAGTCTCTCATACATTCTAATCAAAAATAAATTTAATAGGATATATGATCCTATTTATTTTGTGTAAATGAAATTATTCTTTTCTGAAGATATTAATAAAAACATAATACATCTTAAAGATGAAGAAGCAAAACATTGCTTAAAAGTTAATAGATTTAAAAAACATGATGAAATAAAAATTATAGATGGCAAAGGATACTTATATACAGGTGTTATTATTAATGACACAATAACGAATTGCACTATAGAAATAAAAAATAAAAAGAAAAAAAAGAGATCTACGAATTATTTGCATCTCGCTATTACACCACTGAAAAATACATCAAAATTTGAATTTTTTCTTCAAAAAGCAACTGAAATAGGAATAGATGAAATAACACCTATAATTACAGATTTTTCTGAGAAAAAAACTATAAATATGAAAAGATGTATGAAAATTGTAATTTCATCTATAAAACAAGCAAATAATTATTTTATGCCAATAATAAATCAACCTGAAAGTTTTAATGACTTTATAAAAAACAATAACAAAAACACATATATATGTCATTGTAAAAAAAGCGAAAATAAAATAATATTAAATAATATAAAAAATTCAAAAACAAACATACTAATTGGCCCTGAAGGAGGTTTTTCAATAAATGAAATTAATACAGCTTTACAAGCTAAAATTCAAGAAATTAGTATTAGTAAAAATATTTTAAGAACTGAAACAGCGGGTATACTTTGCTGTGCAATAATAAAATCTTAAATGAAAGTCAATATTTTATTATCTATCATATTACTAATGTCATTTCAAACATCAAGCTATAAAATAGCTGTACTAAAGTATAGTGGTGGTGGTGATTGGTATTCTAATCCTACATCTTTACCTAATTTAGTAGAATTTTGTAATAAAAACATAAATACAAACATTAACACAAAAGTAGATTTTGTTGATGTAGGGAGTCCTGAAATATTTAATTATCCATTTATACACATGACTGGACATGGGAATGTCTTATTTACAAAAGAAGAAACTGAAAACTTAAGAAAATATTTATTATCTGGCGGATTTTTACATATTGATGACAATTATGGCATGGACTCTTTTATTAGAAGAGAATTAAAAAAAGTTTTCCCTGAAATCAACTTAACACCTATCCCCTCTAATCACGAAATATTTCATCAAAAATTTAATTTTAATAATGGATTACCAAAAATTCATGAACATGATGGTGAACAAGCAATTGCATATGGAATAATACATAAAAATAGATTAATATGTTTATACACATTTCAATCTGATTTAGGAGATGGATGGGAAGATCATGATGTTCATGATGACAGCCAAGAAACCAGGCTGCTAGCATTAAAAATGGGTGCTAATATTATACAATATGTATTTTTAGGTAATATCATTAAATAATAATAATTTTACAGCATGAATAAGGATATTAAAAATTTCATAAGTATAGCAGGAGTTGTTTTAATAATACTATTGATTATAAAAATGAAATCAATAGTAATCTATTTTATTATAGGTGCTATTATATCGTTTATTGGCAGACCTGTAATGAATAAATTATCTGATTTAAAAATTTTCAAAAAAAATATACCATCAGGATTATCTGCTATTTTTACGATTATATTAATATTATCATGTTTTGTGGGTATAACTAGTTTATTTCTGCCTCTTGCTCTAGAGCAAGCAAAAGTAATATCAGCAATCAACATAACTGAAGTAACAGAAAACTTTAAAGAACCTATAAACACATTAAATGAAAAATTAAATAGATATGATGTTTCATTTAATAAACATGAAGTTGATGATAAAATAAACACATTGATCAAGTCAACTAATATTTCAAATCTCATAAATGGGTTTATAGGTATGCTTGGAAATATTTACTTAGCTATTTTCGCAACTCTATTTATTTCATTCTTTTTCTTAAAAGATAAATTCTTACTTAGAAAAATTGTGTTTTCTATTATAACAGAAAATAAACACAATAAAGCGAAAAATGCTCTGATAAATGCAAAATATCTGTTAAGTAGATATTTTATAGGTATTTTAATACAAATTTCATGTGTAACATTTTTAGCAACTATGGGATTAACTATTTTAGGAGTTGAAAATGCTATTGTAATAGGATTCTTTGCGGGATTAACTAATATTATTCCATATATAGGTCCTATAATAGGTTCTTTTGTTGGTTTAACATTAAGCATAATCACCAATCTTCATTTAGCTCCTGAATTAATGTTGCCATTTGCTCTTAAAATCATGCTTATATTTATGATAACGCAAATTATAGATAACATGATACTGCAACCTACTATTTTTGCTAGATCAGTGAAAGCTCACCCATTAGAAATATTCAGTATAGTAATGATTGGTTTCCAAGTAGGGGGTTTAGGTGGCATGATTATAGCCATACCATTTTATACTTTATTTAGAATATTTGCTAAAGAATTTTTATCAGAATTTGAGTTTATAAAAAATATAACTAAAAATATCTAAATTCTATTTTATAAAATTTATCCTTGATACAAAATCAGCACTATCTTCAATTAAATCACTAAGAATTGTGTCTTTTTTAATAGGCTGTACTATTTTTCTATAATCATATAGAAGATCATTAGTGTGCTTTGATAGTTTATTTGCAGAAAAACACATAGCCTGAGAAGCAGACAGTAACTCTATAGATAGTACTCTTTCGACATTCTCTATAACTTGCAATGTTTTTATAGCTGCATTAGCCCCCATGCTAACATGATCTTCTTGTCCATTAGAAGAAACTATAGAATCAACAGAACAAGGAGTGCAAAGCTGTTTATTTTGACTTACTATACTAGCTGCTGTATACTGAGCAATCATTAAACCAGAATTTAAACCAGAATTATTAATTAAATAAGGAGGTAATTCTCTTTCTCCAGATAATAATTTAAAAATTCTTCTTTCAGAAATATTACTTAATTCAGATAAAGAGATAGATAAATAATCAAAAGCTAAAGCTAAAGATTGACCATGAAAATTACCTCCAGATAAAATCTTGTTTTCTTTATCAAAAATACTGGGATTATCACTGACAGAATTAATTTCTATAGAAAATATATCTTGAGTATGCTTAATTACATCTTTGGTGGCTCCATGCACTTGAGGTATACATCTAAAAGAATAGGGATCCTGGACATGTTTTTTAACTGTTTTATTTAAATTGCTACCTCTAATAAATTTTCTAATATTAGCGGCTGTCTCTATTAAGCCCGGAAAAGGCTTAATTTTAGATAAACTCTCATCATAAGGACTAGTATGACAATTAAAAGCAATAATAGAAACAGAAGATATTAAATCAGCAAGAATAGAAATATTTTGAGCCTTTATTAAGCTATAAACACCTACAGCTCCCATAAACTGTGTGCCATTTAATAAAGCTAAACCTTCTTTTGATAATAAATTTATTTTTTTTAAACCAAGTTTTTTATAAACATTTTTAGTGGTTTGAATTTTTCCTTTATAAAAAACTTTACCCTCTCCTATTAATGGCAATGATAAATGAGCCAAAGGGGCCAAGTCTCCAGATGCCCCAAGAGAACCTTGAGAATAAACAACTGGAATAATATTATTATTAAAAAAGTAAACTAACCTTTTAATACATTTTAAAGAGATACCTGAAAAACCATGTGACAATGATTTTATCTTTAACAGCAACATAATCTTAGATATTGAAGATGTCATAATATCTCCAATGCCCGCAGCATGGGATCTAATTAAATTCTCCTGTAAAATCCCTAAATTATCATTACTGATTCTTTCGTTACAAAGAGAACCAAATCCAGTGTTAACACCATAAATAGGTTTATTTTGACTTATTTTATGATCTAAAAACTTTCTACTTCTAACAACTTTATTATTAGTATAAGAAGATAATTTAATTTTATAATCTAAATCTATAATTTTTTTAATATCAGTGATACTAAAATTTTTACTAGATATTATATATTCTTTATTTTTCATTATTTACAAAATTATAATTTAAAATAAAACTTTCACATATTTCTGATATTTCAACAATACTTAAATTATCTGTATCTATTGTTAAATGAGATTGTAAATACAAACTGTTTCTTTCAGAAATTTTATTTTTTAAAAAAATATCTAAATCTTTGTTTGACAAATCTTTCAATAAAGGTCGTGAATTTAATGTGCCATTTAATCTTTTTTTAATTATTTCTTCAGAAGCTTTAAGATATATTAAACATCCTTCTTTTTTCAATTTATTTAACATTTCTAAAGACTGAACAGTTCCACCTCCTAAAGAAACAACCATGCTATCTTGATTATTTATAATATTATTTAAATATTCTAATTCTAGAAATCTAAAAAAATCTTCTCCATGAATATTAAATATTGTATTAATTGATCTTCCTTCTTTATTTTCAATATAATTATCTAAATCAATATAATTTAAATTCATTCTTTTAGAAAAATCTAAACCTACACTAGATTTCCCAGAACCCATAAATCCAGTAAAATATATTTTCATGTTATTTGAGAGTTGATTTTGACTCTTTCTTAAAATAAGAGTATAAAATTTTATTTAAAAAATTAGGTGCTATTTTCTTAATTAGAATTGACATTTTCCCTTCAAAAGATAATGTTAAATAATTATTTTTTCTAATTATAGCTTTTATTATTTTTTTAGCTAAAGTCTTTGGAGTCATCATCTTAGACTCATTCCTAGGACTTTCGCTTTGGTATTCCCCATCCTTATCTAAAGCTACACTCCTAATATTAGAAGCCACAAATCCAGGAGCAACCGTTAAAACATGTAAATTATTTTTCATGTTTTCAACCCTTAAACAATCTAAAAAGCCATTCATAGCAAACTTAGAAGCAGTATAACCTGTTCTGCCTGGAAGCCCTACAGAGCCAGAGATAGAAGATATCCCTACAACTGTTCCTTTAGACTCTATTAGATGTTTCAAGGCATATTTAGTGCAATAAACCATGCCATAAAAATTAACATCCATAACTTTCTTTATAACTGACAAATCCACATCTTCAAAATTAGCTCGCATACTGATACCTGCATTATTAATTAATATATCTATCTTGCCATATTTATTAAAAGCAGATTCGATTAAATTTCGACAATCATCTTCGCTTGTAACATCACATTTAAAACATAAATAATCTTTAATCTTTAATTGCTCTGCAATTTGATTTAATTTGTCAATATTTCTAGAAGCTAAAACTAGTTTACAACCCTTCTTTGAAAACTCCTGAACACACCCTTCTCCAATCCCTGAAGAAGCTCCAGTAATAATAACAACTTTGTTTTTCACAATAATTAAATTAATTTACATTAAAAATAAACAATTTTAAATGATTCTGACAGAAGTATCTTCTAGAAAAGATAAAAAAGATTTTCATAAATTACCTTTTATAATCTATAAAAATATACCTGAATGGATTCCCCACATAAAACAAGAAATAGAAAATGTATTTAATCCTAAAAAAAATAAATTCTTTAAACATGGAGAAGCTACAAGATTTATAGTTAAAAATAAAAATCAAAATTTAATCGGCAGAATAGCTGTCTTTATCAATCATAAAAAAGCAAATACAGAAAAACAACCTACTGGGGGTATTGGTTTTTTTGAATGTATAGATGATCAAAAAACAGCTGATTTATTATTTAATCATGCTAAAAAATGGCTTAAAGAAAGATCAATAGAAGCAATGGATGGGCCTATAAATTTTGGAGAAAGAAATAAATATTGGGGGTTATTAATAAAAGGATTTGAACATTCTCCTGTATATGGCAATAATTATAATCCTGAATATTATATAAAATTATTTGAAAATTACGGTTTTAAAAACTACTTCGAACAATATATGTATTCTAAAAATATTCATGATGAAATACCTGAAAAATTTCAAGAAAGATTTAATCTTATTAAAGAAGATAAAAATCTTACATTTAGACATATAAAGAAAAAAGAATTATCAAAATTCACTGAAGATTTTAGAACTATCTATAATGCCGCATGGGTAACGCATGACAATTTTAAAAAAATGTCATTAGAACAATCAAAATCTATTATGAGAAAAATAAAACCTATAATGGAAGAAGAATTAATTTGGTTTGGATATTATAATAATAAACCTATTTCTTTTTTAATTATTTTACCTGAAATAAATCAAATTTTTAAAAAATTTAATGGCAATTTAAACTTAATAAATAAACTTAGATTTTTATATTATAAATGGAAAGGAACTTGCACTCATGCGTTTGGAGTAGCAGTGGGAGTGTCTCCTGAATTTCAAAAAAAAGGATATGAAAGTGGTATGATTCATTATGCAAGAGAATATTTACAAAAAAAAAATAGATATACTAAAATCATTTTAACTTGGATTGGTAGTTTTAATCCTAAAATGCTGTCTATTATGAGATCTTTAAACTCTCCAAAACACCAAATTTTAATAACTTATAGATATTTATTTGATCGAAATCTTCCTTTTGAAAGATGTCCTAAAATAAAAAAATAACTAGATTTGTTATTAAAAAAAATCAACTATATTTGACAAAATTTTGACCTGGTAGCTCAGTTGGTAGAGCATCTGCCTTTTAAGCAG
>CAXEHY010000037.1:0-11960 GCA_963996865.1 uncultured Flavobacteriales bacterium
TGCTGGATAAAAATTTTTCCATTGGGATGAATTTTAACTATATGTTTGGACAGCTCAACAACAATAAAAATGTCAGCTTTATTAATAGTGAATATTTAAATGTCAAGTCAACTGAATATTTAAATGTAAGTGGAATATATTATGACCTTGGATCACAGTTTAAAACTAAAATAGATGATTATAATATTAGTTTAGGGGTGATACTTTCAAATAGTAATAACATGAATGCTACATTAAATAAATTAAGTGAAAGGTATTATCTTGATTTTAACACAGAAGTTGTAATTGATACTATTGAAAACAGCAGATTAAATGCAGGTGTAATTATTTTACCAACTAACATAGGTGTAGGATTAAATATTAATGTTGATAATTTTAATTTTTATTTAGATTATAGTCAAAAAGATTGGTCTCAATTTATGTCTTTTGGGATTCAAGATTCACTAAATATTAGTGAAAAAATTTCTGTAGGTTTAGAATATATCCCTGATTATAGGGACATAAACAATTATTCAAAAATTATAAGATATAGATTTGGATATCAATATAACAACACATATTTAGAGTTTGAAAATCAACCTATTATTCAGCAAAAAATATGCTTTGGATTAGGTTTGCCTTTTATAAAGACAGGAAGTTTTTTAAATTTATCTTGTGAAGTAGGTAAAAGAGGTACTACGAATTATAATTTAATAGAAGAGAACTTCGTTAATATTTTAATAGGATTTAAATTCAATGATATATGGTTTATAAAAAGAAAATATAATTAATATGAAAAAGTATTGTTTAATTTTTGTTTTAACACTTTTTAAGATGTCTTTACTTTTAAGTCAGAGTGAATGTGATAAAAAAGTATATGTGGCTTATAATGCTTATAAAGAGAAAGATACAGACAACATGTATTATAATTGGAAAAGAGCATATAATGAATGTCCAGGTCATGACAGAAAAATTTATGTTGTAGGTGCAAAAATTTTTCAAACAAGAATTAAAAATTCTAGTGATGAAAGAATTCGACAAAATAATATAGATAGTTTGATGTTAATGTATGATGAGAGAATAAAATATTTTGATGCTGAAAAATATTATGTTATGGGGAGAAAAGGTGCAGATGTTTTAAAATATGGTGATCTTGAAAATGCTTTTGAATTATTAGAAAAGTCTGTTATTGCTCAAGGTAATAAATCAGAGCCACATGTCTTGTGGTCTTATTTTGAATCTGTGATTTTACTTTATTCTGAAAAGAAAAAAACTATTGATGATATATTAGAAAAATATTCAGAAATATCAGGAATTATAGAGTTTAATATTAGCTTAGGAGGGAAAAAGTCTAGTTTGTATGAAAAATATTATAATAAAATAGAATCTCAGTTTGAGCCATTTGCTACTTGTGAGTTATTAGTTGAAATGTATTCTTCTAAATTAGATTCTTATTTAAATGATAACACCTGGTTAAAAAGAACGGAAAATATATTGAGAAAGAAAAAATGTGATAACACAGAAGTTTATTTTAAAATATCAGAAAGATTATATGATTTAGAACCTTCAGAAAGTTCCGCTAACGCAATGGCTAATATGTTAGCTAAAAAGAAAAGATTCAGTAGTGCTATAAAATTTTATTTTGAAGCGATTAATATAAATCCTTCATCTCCCTATATACATGAATATAATTACGGATTAAGCTTATGTTATTATAGTATAAAAGATTATAGAAATGCTGTGAAGTATGCTAAAATTGCTATAAATAAAAAATCAAATTGGGGAAGTCCTTATATTTTAATAGGAGATGTTTTTATAGAATCAGTTGATGATTGCGCGCGAAATAGTTTTGAAGTTGCATTAATGTATTGTGGTGCTATAGAGTATTATTTAAAATCTAAGGATATGGATAAATCGAGTAGAAATATAAAAATAGCAGATAAAAAGATTAGAAATTATGAATCTTATTTTCCTAATACTGATCAAATCACTAAAGAAGGTTATAATATAGGTCAGAAATATTCTTTAGATTGTTTTTTGAAATTTAAAATTATAATAGCTAATAATGTTTCAGCTTTACAGCGCTTCAGGTGATTATTTTGTTTAAAAATATTTTCATATTATTATTATATTTTTCATTTACATGTTGTTATATAGACAATAATACAAGTAATGAAGCTTATAAGGTATATCCATCTGAAGAAATAAAGAATTTTAGTTTAAATTACACTGATTCAGGAAGGTTAGTTTTTAAAATAATTTCACCTATAGCGATATATTATGATAAAAAAGAAGAATTTTCAGATTTTCCGAATGGTTTGACTTTAAGTTTATATAATTATAACGGCAAGGTAGTATCTACTATTAATTCTTATTACGCGAGATTATATGATGATAACACAAAAGTCGAGTTATCTGATAGTGTTGTTTTAGTAAATCATAATAATGAAAAATTATTAACTGAATATATAACTTGGGATATAGAATCCGAGATTTTATATACAAATGAAAGTGTGACAATAATAACTGAAAATGAAATAATTCATGGAGAAGGTTTTGTTACTAAAAATAAGTTTCAAACATATGAAATAAAAAATATAAGAGGTATAATAAATATTGATAATGATTAATTATTATTTGGTTTTTTTTAGTTTAATTTTTTCTGCTTTTTTTTCAGGAATGGAAATAGCTTTTATTTCTAGAAATAAATTAAAACTTGAATTAGATTCTACAAAAAAAAATTTTACAGCTAAATTGTTAAGTTTTATCACTCATTCTCCTTCTAATTTTATTGCAACTATGTTATTTGGAAATAGTATTTGCTTAGTTGTATTTGGTATATCTTTTGCTAAGATAATAGAACCAATGCTGTATGTTTTTTCCCAACAAGAAGTTTTAATTTTCTTCATTCAAACTTTAATTTCTACATGTATAATTCTAGTTACCGCAGAATTTTTGCCTAAAATATTTTTTTTAATTAGCCCAAACAGATATTTAAATTATTTTATAATACCTCTTTCTTTTTTTTATTATCTGTTTAAACCGTTTGTGTATTTTATAACATCTGTAATTAATGTTTTTTGGAAGAAATTTTCGAAAGAAGATAAAGATGTGAATTTTGACAAGAAAGATTTAGATGAATTTTTACAAACAATAGATGAAAATAATAATATTATAGAATTAGATATGTTAAAAAATGCTTTAGAGTTTCCGGATATTATAGTTAAAGAATGTATGATTCCAAGAAATGAAATAATTGCAGTGAATATTGAGGATGATATCAATAACTTAAAGCAAATATTTATTGACACTAAATTATCTAAAATTTTAGTATATCAAGATAACATAGATAATATTATTGGATATATTCATGTGTTAGAATTATTAAAATCACCAAAGTCTATAAAATCTATTTTATTGCCTATACAGATTTTTAATGAATCTTTTAAAATTCAAAAAGTATTTAAAATGTTAAATGACAAACATCAGTCAATAGGTCTAATTATAGATGAGTTTGGTGTTACAGAAGGTATAATTACTATAGAGGATATTATAGAGGAGATTTTTGGAGAAATCGCAGATGAGCATGATCTGAATGAAATGGAAGAAATAAAAATTGATGATAATAATTTTATTTTTTCTTCTAGATTAGAGATTGACTATTTAAATTCAAAATATGATTTAAATTTTAAAGTTAATTCTAATTATGAAACATTATCAGGCTTTATTTTATGTAATCATGAAAGTATTCCTAAAGTTAATGATATACTATTAATTGATAATTATATAGTGAAAGTTTTAAAATCAGATAAAAACAAAATACATAAGGTTAAAATCACGAAACAAGATAAAATTTTTAAAATTCCTTAAACAATTGTATATTCGCAGTCCATTTTGTTATTATGATTAGTTTAGAAGGAATAAGAAAAAAAACTGGACTTGTGTTACTCGTTATAGGGTTTGGCATGGGGGCTTTTATTTTAATGGATTTAATGTCAGCTTCTGGTTCTGGTAGAGGAGTTTCAAATGTAGTATTAGAAGTTTTTGGAGACGAACATGATATAAAAGAATTACAAAGTAGAGTGACTGATGCCACAAAAAATCAGCAAAACGCAAATAAAAGTTCATCTGAAATAAGAGAGACAGAATTTAATGCATTTAAGAGACAAAAAATATTTGAAAATCAGTTTTCTAAGTTATCTATTACAACGTCTAAAGAAGAAAGAAATGACATGATTTATGGAGATAATGTTCACCCTGTTATTAGTCAAGCTCAAATATTTATTAATCCTGAAACTAATTTATTTGACAAGCAATTAGTTGTTCAATATTTAAATAATATAAAACAAGATAATACAGGTAAAGCAGAATTAACTTGGATAAACTTTGAACAGCAAATTAAATATTCTAGAAAAGAACAAAAGTATAATACTATGCTTTTTCAGTCATCTTATATTACAGAAAATTTTGCAAGTTCTACTTATAAAAATCAAAATGAATTCAGAGACATATCATATGTTTCTATTCCAATAAAAAGTATTCCAGACAGTTTTATTAATATTTCAAATTCTGAAATAAAGAATTATTTAAATGATAATTCAGAGGAATATAATCAAGAAAGTTCTAGAAGTTTTTCTTATGTCATTTTTGACATAATACCTTCTAAAGAAGATAGTTCTTATAGTAAGATATATTTAAACAATCTTAAAGATGATTGGTTTAATTTAGGCCTTGAAGATAGTCTTAATTTATCATTTGTAAATCAATATTCAGGTAACTCCAAATCAGAGTTCATCTATATGAGTAATGATGATTTAGATAAAAAATTTAACATCATACATTCAGACAGGAGTAGTGTAAGTAATTCAGATATATTAGGACCTTATATAAATAGAGATGGATATGAATTATTAAAAATAATTGATGATAATTGGACACCTGACAGTGTTAAGGTTGCAGTTATTTTTAGAAACATTGTATATAGCACTCAAACAAGAAAGAAATTTTTCGCAGAGGCAGGAGCTTTTTGTACTAACAATAATAATAAAAAAGATTTCAATGAATCTATTATTGACTTAGGATTAACAAAGAGAATAAAAGAAGATATGAGAAAAGAAGAAAAATTTATAGTAGGATTAGATGATCCTAATGACATTATAACATGGGTTAATCAAGCACAAGAAGGAGATATTTCAGATGTGTTTCCACTGGAAAATAAATTTGTTGTAGTTTGTTTAGATATAGTAAAAGATGCAGGAACAAAATCATTGACTGAAGTAGAAAATGAAATAAAATCGATTATAATAAAACAGAAAAAAGCAAATATAATCATGAATGAAATAAATAGCATTAATTATATGTCTTTATCTGAAGTGATAGATGTTTTTGGAGGAGAAATTAAAGAGATTAAAAAGATAAGTTTTTATGATTCTCAATTACCTGGATTAGGAGAAGAGTTTAGTTTAATAGGTTCGGTGTTTGCCATTGATCAAGGAGTTTTAACTAATGCAGTGCATGGTAAAAATAATATTTATGTTGCAACTGTCGATTCAATTATAACACCTATAGATAATAATTTTACTGGAGTTTTAAATCAATTAAAAATTGATATTAGAAATAGATCTATATATGATTCTTATATAGCTCTAGAAGATGTCTCTAATCTAGTAGATAATAGAATAAAATTAAATTATTATTAATAATAATTTATTCTAGAATAGAAATTAATAAATATTCCGATCATTATTGAAAAACTAATTAGAGAAGATCCTCCAGCGCTCATGAAAGGTAATGGTATTCCTATAGTTGGAAATAATCCAATAGTCATACTGATATTTAAAACCACATGTATAAACAAAAAAGAAGCTATACTATAGCCATATGCTTTTACAATATTGTTCTTGTTTTTTTCTGACAAAAACAATATTCTAAATATCAGCATTATATATATTATTATTATTAACACAGCACCTATAAATCCCCATTCTTCCCCTATTGCGCAAAAAACAAAGTCAGTTTGTTGTTCAGGTATAAAATTAAATTTTGTTTGAGTGCCTTGTAAAAAACCCTTGCCACTTAATCCGCCTGATCCTATAGCTATTTTAGATTGCGCTAGATTGTAACCAATCCCTAAAGGGTCACTTTCTATTCCTAATATTATGTTTATCCTCTTTTTTTGATAATCATTCAAAATATTTTGATAAGCATATTCAGAAGTGTTAATTGCTGTAATTATCAAAGTAAAATATATTATCCTTTTCAGGATATTTTGAAATTTATTTTTTTTAATATTTTTTATTTTCATTATCATAATTAATACTAGTATTATGAATAGATAAATTTTATTTATAAATATTATAGATATAGATCCAAGAATTATAATTAATGATGTAATCATTGTTTTTTCAAATAATTTGAATCTAAAAAAAACGATAATAAAAGCAATAAAAGTACATACACTCCCTAAGTCAGGTTGCAATATTGTAAGAAATATAGGAGCAGATATTATACTTATTAATATTAATTGATTATTTAAATTAATTTTCTTTTTAGTAGAAATAAATTTAGCGACTATTAAACAAGTTGTTATTTTCGCAAATTCTGATGGTTGTATTCCATATTCCCCTATACTTAGCCAAGATTTCGCCCCATTTATGACATCTCCTATAACAAGTACTAGTATTAATAAAATTATACTTATTATGTAGCTAATATTTATAAAGTAATATATGATTCTCCAATTAATTATTATTATAATTATAAATGTTATAACAGATATTATGCTAAATTTTAACTGTTTATTAAAAACAAGTAAGTTTTTATAATCTACAGAATATAGATTTATTAAACCAAATATTATTAATACTGAAAACAGTAAAATTAATTTTATATCAATTTTTTTTGTAAAATATTTATTCACTAATTGTAGTTTTACATATATAATCACTTAGCGCTTTCCTTGTTATATATCCATTTATATATTTTTCCATTAATAAACTTGCAATAGGAGCGGCCCATTTAGCGCCCCATCCACCTTCTTCTACAATTACAGTTATAGCTATTTGTGGATTGTTTTTTGGAGCATATCCTATAAACATAGAATGATCTTCTCCATGAGGATTTTGTGTTGTTCCTGTTTTCCCACATTGTTCTAAATTTTTTATTTCTATTGCTTTGCAAGATCCCATTTCTTGATTTGTAAAAGCTAATCTCATGCCGTTTTCAATTATTTCAAAATGTTCTTTGTTTATATCTATATTTTTTATTTTTAAAAAATTATTATTTATAATTTCGTCTTCTATTTCTTTTGCAATATGTGGCGTAATAAAATATCCTTTATTTGCGATGATACATGTAAGATTACATAACTGTATAGGAGTTACTAATAATTCTCCTTGTCCTATTGCTAATGATATGACAGTTGAACTTTTCCAGTTTTTGAATCCATATAATTTATTAAAATATTTGCTATTTGGAATAAATCCTTTTTTGTTATTTAACAGGTCATTTTTCTCTTTTAATCCAAAACCAAACATTTTTACTTTATTTTGCCAATTATCAAAATTATTATCTACTTGATTGTCATTAATAATTTTCTTGAATGTGTGACAAAAATAAGTATTGCATGAAGTAGCTATAGCTTCTTCTAAATTTATTGGAGATTTATGCTCATGACATTTTAATTTATTTTTTTTTGTAAACATAAACCCATAATTACATTTATATTTTTGATTTGGGTTTAATCCACACATCAACCCTATTAAAGAATTAACAGTTTTAAAAGTAGAGCCTGGAGGGTATTCCCCTTGTAAAGTTCTATTAAATAGAGGCTTTGCGTTGTCATTTAAAAGTTTATTATAATTAGAGCTTCTATTTATCCCTGTTAATAAATTTGGATCATAATTAGGAAAAGAAGCTATTGTAAGTATTTCGCCGGAAATTGGTTCTATGGCTATTATACTGCCTTTTTTGCCATGCATTAATTCTTCAGCATATTTTTGCAATTCTATATCTATAGTTATTGTGATATTCTGTCCTTTAATTGACGGGGTGTCAAGCGCGCCATTTAGATATTTTTCTTGTTCTATGTTATTTGCGTCAACCAAAATTAATTGACTGCCTTTTTTGCCTCTAAGTTGTTTTTCATAATATTTTTCTATTCCATTTGCTCCTATAACATCTTTTAATTTATAAAAAGAAGTAGAGTCTTCTTTGATTTCTTTTAAGTTAACTTCTCTGATATATCCAAGCGTATGCGCCGCGTATTTATAGTTATATTTTCTATTAATTTTTTTTTCGGAATAAAACCCCGGAAATAAAAATAAATTTTCTTGTATTGGTCCAAAGTGTTTTTCATCTATTTTTGACGCTATTAACTCAGGGATATTATTTTTTTTATTATTTATTTTATTTTTTATGTATTCCTTGTCTTTTTGTATTAGTGAAGCAAGCAATATTGTGTCAAAAGCTTTTATTTTTTCTTTAATAAAATAAATTTCGTATTCAATTTGATTGTATACTAATAATTTATTATTCCTATCATATATTAATCCTCTATTAGGTTGAAATATTTTTTTTCTTATAACATTATTTTTAGCATATTTTTTTAGTTCTTGATTTATTATTTGGATACTGAAAAGTTTTATTATAATCAAAAAAAACAAAACACTTACACTGTATTTTATAATTAAATATCTTTTGTTTTTATTCATGTTGATTAAAAATATTAATTAAGGATATACATGTTATTATTATAATAGACATTAATGAGCTCATTATAATTTTAACTATTATGTCACTAAAATTTATAAAAAAAGTATAATCTATTATTACAATGATGCTATGATGTATTAGTGTGATTATGGAGGCATATTTTAAGTATGCGTAGAAGCCATTATTACGTATAGATATAAATTTTTTTTTATTATAATTTTTCCCAGAAAATAATTTTTTTATTATTAAAGGTCTTATCCAAGAAACACTTATTAGAGAAATTGTATTTATGGCAAAAGTATAAAATAAAGAGTCTAAAATTATTCCAATAAAAAAAGCTATTATAATCAGGTGGTTGTTTTTAATATTTTGGGGGATTATTATTATTATTAATATATATATCCATGGATTTATAAAACCTAAAAAATTAATATTATTAAACATGAACAATTGTAATGTTATAATTATAAAACTTGTAATTACATATGATTTGATGTTTTTTTTCATTTCAGCATATTTTGAAGTTCTTCTATATCATTACTTTTTATCACATATACATATTTTATTTTATTGTATTCTTCGTGGAATGAAAATAAAATTTTATTTTTTTCATCTATTTTGTGAACTTTTCCTAGTAGTATATTTTCTGGAAATAACAATGAATATCCGCTTGTTACTATTGTGTCTCCTGTATTAATTTTAGCATGAATAGGGAAATCGTTAAAATTTCCTTTATTTATATCCATTCCATTCCATTCTATAATTCCAGCATAATTATTTTTTTTAAATTTTCCACTTATTTTAAAATCACTATTTAAAATTGACATTATTTTAGAATAATGAGTATTAGTTTCTAAAACTATCCCCACAACACTTTTATTTGAAACAACTCCCATTCCCTTTTTAATACCATGGATTGATCCTTTATTAATTAAAATATAATTTTTTCTATGATTAGTTGAGTTGTAGATTACTTTTCCTGGGATATAACGTATGTCATTATATTTAATTTCATGATTTTGTTTTGTTTTATTTATAGATTTAATTTTAGAATTTTCGTCAATTAAAATTTCATTTATTTCTTTTAAATAAAAATAATTTTTTATTTCTGTTTTTAATAAATGTATTTTGTTTGTAACTATATTTAATTCTTTGAGAACAAGTATTCTTTTATTATAGTCATGTTGAAAGTGAATTAAAAAACTTATAAATAATAATATAAGATAAATTAATGTTGTTTGTTTATTTAGTAATAATTTTATTATTGTTAACATAATAAGATATATGTTATCTTATTAGAAAAGGAAATTTATCAGTATTTTTTAGGGCTATTCCAGTTCCTTGAGCAACAGCTCTAAGCGGGTCTTCTGGTATATGCACAGGAAGTTTTGTTTTTTGTTTTAATCTTTGATCTAGTCCTCTAAGTAAAGATCCTCCTCCTGTTAAATAAATTCCAGTATTATAAATGTCAGCAGATAATTCAGGAGGAGTATTAAATAATGCCGCACTAACAGCTTCTTCAATCCTTGAAACAGTATTATTTAATGCTTTTGCAATTTCATGATAACTGACTTTTATTTCTTTAGGAATCCCAGTTCTTAAATCTCTTCCATGAACAGGGTATAAAGGAGGCTCCTCTTCTTTTAATTCTTCTAATGCAGAGCCACAATGAATTTTTATTTTTTCAGCCATTCTTTCTCCTATTGCGATATTATGTTTAGTTTTCATATATTCTCTTATATCGTGTGTAAAATCATCTCCAGCTACTTTTATAGATCTATCTGTTACTATTCCTCCTAATGAAATAACTGCTATTTCTGTTGTTCCGCCTCCTACGTCTATAATCATATTTCCTTTTGGTTCTAATACGTCTATTCCTATTCCTATTGCAGCTGCCATAGGTTCATGTATTAAGTATACATCTTTTGCTCCAGCATGTTCTGCTGAATCTTTAACGGCTCTTTTTTCAACTTCAGTTATCCCAGATGGAATACAGATCACCATTTTTAATTGTGGATTGATAAATGTTCTTTTTCTAGGTATCATTTTAATCATGCCTCTAATCATTTGTTCTGCGGCTTGAAAATCAGCGATTACGCCATCTTTTAAAGGTCTTATGGTTCTTATATTTTGATGTGTTCTTCCATGCATCCTTAATGCTTCTTTACCTATAGCTACTATTTTTTCTGTTCTCACATCTCTTGCCACAATAGAAGGCTGATCAACTACAACTTTATCATTATGTAAAATTAATGTATTTGCAGTTCCTAAATCAATTGCTATATCTTGAGACCAAAAATTAAAAAAATCCATATTATTTAATGTTTAAAGTGTCTTTTTTTTGTAAAAATCATAGACATATTATTTTTATCACATAGATCAATAGAATCCTGATCTCTTATTGATCCTCCAGGTTGTATTATTGATTTTATGTTGTATTTATTTGCTATTTTAACACAATCAGGGAAAGGGAAAAAAGCATCTGATGACATCACAGATCCTTTAAGATTAAAACCAAAAGATTGAGCTTTGTTTATTGCTTGTTTTAGCGCATCTATTCTAGAAGCTTGACCAACACCAGAACCTATAAGTTGTTTGTTTTTTACTATTGTGATTGCATTTGATTTGCTATGCTTACATATTTTATTTGCGAAAATTAAATCATCAATTTTATTTTTATTTATATTTTTTTTAGTTACAACTTTCATTTTTGAATATTCATTAGATAAATCTTTATTTTGCTCTATTACTCCATTAAGTATAGTTTTAAATTGCGTTTTTGGAAGTTTGTTTTTCTTTAACTTAAGAATAATACGATTCTTTTTTGATCTTAAGACTTTAATTGCTTCTTTGTCAAAATCTTTTGCCACTAAAACTTCAATAAACAATTTATCAATTTCTTTGGCAGTTTCAAAATTTATTTTTGAGTTTGTGATCACAACTCCACCAAATGCTGAAACAGGATCTCCCGCTAAAGCTTTTTTCCATGCTGTTTTTAATTTAGTGTTAGTAGAAACTCCACATGGATTATTATGCTTCAAGACAGCAAACGTGGTTTCTTTAAAATCATTTATTAAGTTTAAAGCAGCATCTATATCTAATAAATTATTATATGATATTTTTTTACCATGTAGTTGTGTTAATATATTATTTAAATCTCCATAGAAATGGGCTTCTTGATGAGGATTTTCCCCATACCTTAATTTAGTTTTTTGATCAATATAAAAATGTTGTTTTTCTTTATTATTTTCAAAGTAGTTATAAATACA
>CAXEHY010000038.1:0-4883 GCA_963996865.1 uncultured Flavobacteriales bacterium
GATTAAATTTATAATTGTGTGTTTTGATTATGTGTGTATTCTAAATTGTCTGATATATTTTATAAGTTTGATAATATGAAAAAAATAGTTTTGCTATTTGTATTGTCTTTTTTGTTTGCTTTAATAGGGCAAGTTTTATGGATGATTGGAATATTGTCTAAGGATCCGCTTTTTGGGAGTCAGTATTTAGAAGAATGGTTTATTTATTTGCCATTTACTTTATTTTCAGTTTTTGGATTATTTGCAAGTTATAAATGGTATAAAAAATCATAGTATTAAAACAATTTAATATTCTATTATATAAGTTCCTAGAGTTGGCACATCTTCTTTAGTGAAAGAAGGACTTGAGTATTTTTCAAAGAATGTTCCATTTTTTTTGTTTATAAATGTTACAAAAATACTAGGGTAAGAGCTGGTAGTTTTAATTAAAAGTATAAAAGAGTCTGTTTCTTCTTCAATTTTAAACCATGAGACTTTTTTTGTATTTGAAATTTTCTTAAACTGATTCCCAACTCTTTCATATGTTTTGTATTCATATTCTCCATGTCTTCCATAATTACTTAAATCTGCTGTGCATACATATTTTTCTTGTGATAAAACAGTAAATGAACTAATAAAAAATATTAATATTAATAATTTCTTCATAATAAATATTATATATACAAATGTATTTTTTTTATATAAAAAATTCTATTTTTTATAAATTAATTTATAAATGTCAAATTAATCTATTTGGCTAAAGTGTGTCACGACTTGTAGACACTTTTTTGTAAATTAGTTTTGTGAAAAATTTACTAATACTTTTATTTTTGTTTTTGTATTCTGCTATTTATACGCAGAGTTTAAATATTTCTGATGAATATTTAATTGCTGGCGGAGTTTCAGCTGACTGGGGAAATGATTATCCTCATATAATGTTGTCTGCTGATGAGAATCCCATGATTATATATGGTAACACTTCAGACAGTTCTTTATATATATCTAAATTTTCTATAAATCCTTTTATAATTCAAACAACAAAAATCAATCCTAATAATGTTCAAGTTTTATTTCCAGATTGGGATTGCACTAATTCAGAAACACCTAGTGATACAGTTTATGTAGTATATAAAACATATGGTAACACTAATGGTAGTATTTATTTGTCTAGGAGTTTTAATGGAGGTGTAATAATAGAAGATACTGTTTTAGTTGATTCTATTATGCCGGGCGTTACTGGTTCTAGATTCCCCAGTATAGTTGCAAAAGATAATAATATTTCAATTTCATATATGACAGGTATTAGTATGTCTTCTACTCAATATGTTTTTGCTAATTCTGTGGATCATGGAGATTTATTTATTTCTGATATTGAAGCCACGGTTTTTAGCGGAAATATAGTTTGTGATTGTTGTTTTTCTAAACCAGTAATTTATGGTGTTAATAATGACAAAAGATTATTATTATATAGAAACGTGGATGGCGTTTCAAACCCTTCAATTAGAGATATTTGGATATCTTTTTCTTATGACAACGGAAATACTTTTGGAAATACTTTTGATGTTGATTCTAGTGAATGGCAGATTAATGCTTGTCCTTCTCAAGCTCCTGATGCTGTTATAAATGATAACACTTTATTTTATGTTTTTTCTAGTGGAGGTTCTGGTTTAAATAAAATATATTTTTATGGTTTAGATTTAAATTCTGAACAAGTTGTATTTGATAAGCAAGTAGCTAATCCTATGTTTAATGAGATACATAAAAATCCAAGAATTTCTGGAGAAAATGGAGTTTTTGGTGTAGTGTGGGAAAGAATTATTTCTGGAGATCATGATATTTTGTTTTCTTATTCTTTAGATGGAATATCTTTTTCAAATCCTATTGTAATTAATGATAATACTAGTGGAGTTCAGAAACAACCTGATATTTTTTATTACAATGGTAAATTTCATATTGTTTTTAGTGACAAGTCTACTCAAGAAATAATATATAAAAACATAGATATTTCAAATATCCTTAACATGAATCAAATAAATTTTATTTTGAATAAAAAAATTCATAAAACAATTGATTTTTCAGGCAAAGAAATCACTCCTAAAGTCAACGTCCCTTTTATTAAAATTTATAATGACGGAACAGTGGAGAAGAGTATAGTCTTAGATTAGAGTTTTTGTTTTGTTATTTCTATGTTTTTTTAGATTTGATGTAAATTGTATATTTAAATTATGAAAGAAATTAATCCTATCAATATAATGAAAAAATTTTCATTATTTGAAAAGCAATGGACTCCTAAAATTATAGGAGAGCTTAATGGGCAATATGTAAAGCTTTGTAAGTTGAAAGACGATTTTGTGTGGCATAGTCATGAGAATGAAGATGAATTATTCATGGTGTTCAAGGGGACACTTTTAATAGACTTTAGAGATAGGGAAACAGTTAAAGTGGAAGAGGGTGAGATTATAATTGTGCCAAAAGGAGTTGAACATAGACCTCGAACTAATGGAGAAATAGTTTTTAATCTTTTATTTGAGCCAAAAACCACTTTGCATACTGGTGATGTAGATAGTGAAATGACAGTTAAAAAATTAAACTGGATTTAGAGTTTAATTATTAAAACTTAGTTGTTATGTGTTTTTTTGTTTAGTGATTTTATCGATTTGTTTGATAGTTAGTTTTCCGTTCAACCATTTATTGTTAATATCTGCGTTGTATTTTTTATAAAAATTTATGGCTGATGTATTCCAGTCTAATACTTGCCAAATCATTCCATTTAATTTAAGTTGTTTGCATATATTTATTGTCTCTTCAAACAGAGCGCTGCCAACTCCTTGATTTCTGTATTGTTTTTCAATTACAAAATCTTCTAAAAATAAAAATTTACCTTTCCAGGTAGAGTAACGAATAAAATAAAATGACAGCCCAATAATTTTATTTCGTTTTTCAGCAACTAAAAACCAATACAAGGGGTTACTGCCAAAGCCGTCTTTTTCTAATTCTTTTAATGTAATAGTAACTTCATTTAGAGCGTTTTCGTAATCAGCAAGTTCTTTGATCAGTTTTAGAACACAGGGTAAATCCTTTTTCATTCCCTTTCTAATTGTTATTTTCATTGTATTGTAAAATAAATAAGATAATTAAATCGTTAAAATAATATAAATAATTATGACATTAATCAATAAACGAATTATTATTATTTCTCTTTTTTTGTTTTCTAGTATTATAGTTAACGCGTGGTCATTAGCTGATTTTGTTAGTTACTTGAATGGCAGTGTTAAGGAGGTGATAGAAACAACTACTTATGGTGATTATGAAGTATTTAAAGTTTCAGAATACAGTAAAGAGGGATTTATAACTTCTTATAAAGAATACACTAACGAAGGGGGACGTCTTATAGAAACACGTTTATATTCATATAAATTTGATAATAAAGGGAGAATAGTAGAAGTCAAAATTTCTTTTGGAGGAATGCAAGAATATCAGCCCACTGATAGTGAAATACAAGTTACATATGAAGATGGATTTTATATTATTGATGACGGCGAGGATTGGAGAGGATATACTAAACGATATACAATGAATCATGTTGAATATAAAAATCGCGTTGAAGACATTGAAGTTGGCATGGCTGATTTAATTTTTAAATCTACAAAATCAAAAAATGGTGTGTTAGTAGAAGAGCAACTTATAAGTAGTCCAGACTATGATATGTCAGATTTTGAATACACTACAATTAAATCTTATAATAATTTAGGTTTATTAGTCTCAGCTAATCATAAAGAAGATAATTTATCATATATGTATACTTATTTATATGATAAAAATCACAATTTAATTCAAGTAGAAAGAATGAATAATAATATTACAGATGTAAAAACATATGAATATGCTTATGATGATAATCGTAATTGGATTTCTCAAAAAGGGACAGCATATCAGCAACATCTTTCTTTACATTATAGTGATTTTTCACGAAATATTGATTATGACGGTCAATTTGTTAAAGAGAGAAAGATAATCTATTATTAATATTTACTAATTTTCTTGAATTTAAATTTATCCATGTTTTTTTGTAAATTGAATTTGTGAAGATTCTATGTTTTTTTGTTTCTTGTCTTATAGTGATTTATGTTAATGCTCAAAATTCTATCATGATAGATGGTTTTTTTGATGATTGGAGTGGAAATTTAAACACATATTTTGATGATTCAACAGATTCGCAAGGTGTGGAATTGTTAAGTTTTACTGTTTGTAATGATAATGAATATCTATATGTATATATAAAGCTAGATAATGAAATTGATTTAACAGAACAATTCTATAACCCCGCAAAAGTATTCATTAATATTGATGCTGACAATAATTCTTCTACAGGTTATTATACAAATAATATTGGCTCTGAATATGGTATAAATTTCTTTGATAAATTTATATTTGATGATACTAATTTCCCTATAGTTGACACTATGTCTTTGTATGATTTAGATATTATTCCATTACCTACCTATAGTTCAGATGAGTTTGAAATTGCTATAAATCGATCTTTATTTGCAGATACTATTTCTATATCTATTAAGGAGAGTCTTGGAAATGACCAGATGCCAGATAACGGCGCTATATTTACTTATATTTTTGATAATTGTTCATCGCTTACGACAACAGCTGTTGATTTTTCAAAAAATAACCCAAACAATTTACGTCTTATGACTTATAATGTTTGGAGTAATGGACTTATAAGCAATAATCGTGTAGATGAGCATAGAAACATATTTGCAAGTGTTAATGCTGATATTATTACCTTTCAAGAGTGTGGAAATACTACTTATAATGATGTGCTAGGATTTTTAAACACGAATCCTGTATATTATCCTTATATATATCCTGATTTGAATTCTGGTAATCTTACA
>CAXEHY010000039.1:0-30671 GCA_963996865.1 uncultured Flavobacteriales bacterium
AAAATTATCTTTACTTTTTGTGTTATCTCCTACTTTTTTAACCTTTCTAACATTAGTCAAATTAATTGATTTTCTTTTTGTATAATCCTGCACAATAACCCTTAAAGAATCTCTATCTGTAGAATTGAGACTTTGTAATGTTGGTTTCAATAAAATATCTGGATCTAAAGGGTTATATTGAGGTGTTTGAATATTCTCTGATAATCCAAAATAAAATGGAATTTTAAACCCTGATGCTTTAGGTAAAAATTTATCTAAAGATACTATAGATGAGGCGTCATACTGCATAGAATTAAACCTTTGTCTTTCGTTAACTTTTTTTTCAATACTTCCAAATCCTATTGTGCTAAATCCTCCAGATATATTAATATTTGCGAGATCTGCTACTCTTAAATTAATTCTAGAATTAACAGCAACTCCCCCATATTCATCAAAATCAGTTAATCTTAATTCATTCACCCACACTTCAGCGCATTTATCTAAACCATCATCAACATTAACAGATGTTTTTTTAGGATTTCTAACTCCTATCATAATTGTTTTCACATTACTTAAATTAGGATTACCTATAACTGTAATTTCTCCTAAACCACTATTAATAACAAAAGGATGATTGTAGCTATGATTGCCTTGATTAACTTCAATATTTCTAGCTTTTTTTGCATTTAATAAATCATCAAATAATATTTCTAATTCATTTTCTTCTGGCCAAACCTCCAATACATTATTAGTGTACCAAGGTGTAACTAACAAGGGGAGTTCATATTCATAATAATTATCTGTAAAATCTGAACCTAATCTAATAAAAACAGAAACATCTCCATTTGACAAAGACAATTCATCATTTACCGCTTCTGCATGTACATACATTTTTAACTTTTGATAAGATCGTAAATCAAAGCTACTAGTTTTATACGCAGCTCTAGATTCTCCATCTTTTAAATCACATACTTTTAAAACTAAAGACTGTTCATTCATTCTCCTTAAAGCTGTTGTTGTATTGTCAATTTCTTGCTCAATATCTGGAGGGGTAATATAATTAACAGGAATTCTATCCCCGTTCTCTTCCACGTTAACAGCAGAAATATCAAAAATAGTATTATCATTATTGTCAACAGATATATACTCTCCGGGTTCGTTCAAGTCAAAAGTATATCTACGCCATTCTCCTTTCACTAATTCTAATGTAGCAAAACGTAATACCGCTTGTTGAGAGAAATCATTTAAAAACATTCTTATAAATCTAATAGATTTAAAATCTTCAATTGAGCCAACAACTTTATCTGGCTGTTGTATAGGTATTTTAAACTGGTACCAAACAATTTCTCTGTCTCCATCAGGAGTTTGAGCTACAGAAGTTAATTTATCTGTAATATAACTTTGTCCTACGTCCATATTAGGATGTAGATGAACCTTGTATTGAAAAAAACTTTCTGTTTCATTTAAAGTATTATCTCTATTTATATCTTCTGTATTAGGTAATGTTGTTGATGCTGTAGGATCAGGATCTGGTAAAGCAGAATTTCCTTCTAAACCATTATAATTCTCATATCTTCCTAAAATGTTTTTTTCTTCATTATCAAAATCATCTCCTCTAAAATAATGATAATTATCACCTGATGGATCTTCCAGTACCTGAGAATAAATTATAGAATTTACACCAAAATTATCAGAAACAGATTGAGTAAAATCTGAATAAAAAAGCAATTCATCATTATCTCCTAGTCCATCTAAACCAACATCCTGAAATTCACGAGCAGCTGGATCATTATCAAAAGCATTAACTATAGAATATGTAGTCGGAACTCTTCCCCAAATAGTAGTGTCAACATTTTCAACTGATGTAGAAGTAGGTAAGCCGTTTTCAAAGCTTTTCCAACCGTCTTTCAAAACATCTTCTGATATATTTCCTAGATTAAAATATAAATAACCGCCGTTAATATCTCTATCTGATATATCATCATCATTAAAGGGATCCATTAGCCAAAACTCTATGAATTCTACATTAGCCGCTTCAAAATCATTTGTTTCTAACTTTCGAGTAATCCCCCCCCAGTTATTTTTAGGATTTTTTAAATTACCATATTCATCAAAATTTGAATAATTAAAATTATAAGGCCCTCTTTTATCAGGATAAAATGCAATATCAAGAGTTGCTAAATTTGTTATTTGACTTCCTATATCAGGATCTTTATTTGGGAAAACTTCTTTTTCCAAAACTTCTCTTACAAAATGATTAGATAGTTGCTCTAAATCATCTTTTATATGATCAGGAGTAATAGAATTACTTCTATAAAATAAAGGATCTATAGTATACCAAGATATTTTTGATCTAAAAAAATTAGTTTGCAAACTATAATCTCCTAAAATATTACCAATCAATAAATCAGGATCAGTTGGAGTACTTGACAAATACCAAGCTCCAGGATTTTTTATTTCTATACCTATTCTAGAAGCTTCAAAATCATCTATATAAGCTGTACCGCTTTCTCCTATAGATTTTTGATGTCCAGGTATTAAATGTGCAAATTCTGTAACATTAGTAAATGTAGATTTTTCTTTAGTGCTTATTAAAGGAAGTTTATCTACTAATTTAGTTAATAATGGAACTTTTGTATTATATGTTAAGTCTAGTCCCCAAATTGTATTTGAAATTGGCTCTTCTCCTGTATTAACTTTTTGAGTTAGTGGTCTTTCAGTTAAATTTAATATAGTTCCTCCAATTGACAAATCTTCACTTATTTCATAATCAATATGTGAACCTAATAAAGTTTTAAATTGGCTTCCAAATAACGCATTACTTTCTAAAGAAATAGAAATAGGGGTCCCTGCCATTAAAATACTCTCATTAATAATTGTAACCTTGCCAAAATTATAATCAACTGTGTAATCTTGATTTTCAACTAATTTTATTCCTCCAGATGTTACTGTAACAGATCCTTGAGGAATTTGCATTGCATTTAAGTATATTTCTGAACCTGTCTCTGATTTATAACTTCCTATTAATTTATATTTATTTAATTCAGGATATTGTTGAGCTATAGTTACAGTATTATCATATAAAGGATCATAAATATAAGAATCAATTATATCTTGATTAGTAGTAACATTAAACTTACCTCGCAAATAATCTCCAAATGGCTCAACAACTGGAAAAATAATCCTTCCTTTAGAGGGTATAATAGTTACTCCTTCTATAAAATCAAAAACACCGTCAAACTGATTATCTTGTTGTGAATTTAAATTATCTAAATTTAATAATCTCAATAAAGGTATTCCGTTCACGGAGAGGTCACTTTCCTCTGGAAGATAATTAACTAAAGCTCCGTTTTCATTCGTGTTTTCATAATAAATATCTAATACAAAATCATCACTACTTAATTGATAAGAACCTAAAGAATAAATGTTTTTCATCATCAAATCCCATAATGAACTTTTAGGAGTAAAATTTGTATTTTTCAATAACTTGACAAATAAAGCGTTGGGAGCGTCATTATTCGAAGCAAATTCTCCGACTTGATAAACATCATTTCCTATTGTATATTGATAAGCAACAGCTAAAACTTCATCTGCATTTAAAGATTGATTTAAAGATATATATCCTAATTTAGGATGATACGTATATTCACTTTCTGATAACAATCTTGATCTTTCTAATTTCTCATAATCAATTGAAGCAACAAAAGAGCTATCGCTAGATAAAGGGCCAAGTATACTATTTATTTGATTAATATCTCTAATTCCAAAATAATTTACCGATAGATCATTATATAAACTATTAGCATGATTACTAGGAGTATATATTAAAACAGTATCTATATTCTGAAAAACAAAATTTTGATTAGACACATAAGATAAAGGTTCGCCTATGTCTGAAAACCCTATTATATTTCTTGTTCCCTCAGTAACTCCTGTTTTATTAGTTATCCAAACTTCCATTTTTGTTATAGAAATAGGAGAATTAATAAAAGGCAACTGGCTTAAAAAATAATTATAATTATCTCTAAAATATTTTGAAATAAAAAAATGTCTATTAGCGTCATAATCATCCGCGACAATATCAAAATCAGTGGTTTGCGCTCCACCGGCAACATCAATGATTTTAACATCACTTTTTTGTTGAGTTAAAATATTCGTTACAGTTGCTCTTCCAAATTGGAATTGAGTTTTTAAACCAAATAAACTTTGACTTCCATTTATTAATGTTCCTGTTAAAGGTAAATTAACATTACCTACTTCTATTTTTTTTATAATATCATCTTCATAACCTGTATATTCTAATTTTATATTATTTTCAAAATCAAAAGTTGATTCTGTATTATAATTAGTTGTTATTCTTAATTTATCTCCTATGTTCCCAATAACACTCATTTGTATTTTTTCTTCAAAATCAAAAGTTGTATTTCTTTGTTGTTCTATAGGTAAAGCTGGATTTTCAAGTTTATTAAATTTTAAAGAAAAAATCAATTCAGAAGATCCTTGAGGTCTAACGTCAACTATATTGCCTCCAAACACCTTATCAAAAGCTCTATTCTCTATATTAAATCCAAGCGGATTATTAATATCTACATTTGTATAAGAATCTAATCTAGAAGATTTTTTTCTCCAATATTCATGATTATCATTTTGAAACCTAAAATCTAAATAATCGATAAAGCTTATAGATTTTGGTAAAGTAAAGTTATAATTATTAATACTGTAATTCAGATTATATCTTTTATTTAAAAAATCATAACTCAAATTATCACTGAAAGTAATAGGAGGATTATAACCTAAACTGTTGTTAAAAATATAAGAATCAAAATAAAAATTATTATTATCGTTAAAATATATACTTTGTGAGAATAAGGCTGTACCCCCTAGAATAGAGATAAAAAAAATTAAAAAAAAATTTTTCAAAACAACGAATTACATCTTATTTAATACCTGCTTTATTAAATCTTCTACACTAATATCATCACTGTCTAATAAAATTTCATCAATAACAGTTTCAATATTCTTTCTAGCAAAACCTAACATCTTTAATGCAGATAACGCTTCATCTTTAATAGTATTGTTAATTATAGATGAAGAATCTTGTAATGATATTTTGGAAATCTTATCTTTTAAATCTAATATAATTCTTTGCGCTGATTTTGAACCTATTCCTTTTACCGATTTTATAGATTCTATATCGTTAGTTAATATTGATCTTTGTAGCCTTTCTGGATTTAAAGAAGATAAAATAACTTGCGCTGTATTTGGACCAACTCCAGAAACTGATATTAAAAGTTTAAAAATTGAACGTTCTTCTTGAGTGTTAAATCCGTATAAAATCTGAGCATCTTCCTTAACATGAAAATAAGTGTAAATAAAACAATCTTCCTGATCTGATATTTTCGAGAAAGTGTTAAGTGAAATTTGCACATTATAACCAATTCCTCCGACATCTAAAACAATAAATGTAGGATTTTTTTCAACCAACTTTCCTTTTAAAAATGTAATCATATACTAGTAAGAAACTATGATTTTATGTGATTCTTTAAAGTTTCCATCAACAAGAATCTCCGCAAAATATATACCTTTTTTTAAATTTTTTAAAACTATTATTTGAGAACCGAAATCTAAATTAAAAACCTTTATCCTATTTCCTAAAATATCTGAAATAAATAAATCAGATGATAAATTGTCAGGTAAATAATAACTGAAATTAACTACTCCATTAGATGGATTAGGATAAATTTTACAAGAAAAATCGAAATTAATACTTTCTGTATTAGAAATTGCAAAATGAGAATATGTTATGTTTACGCAAGCTGAATCTCCTAAATTGTTAACATCATATGCGCAATATTTTACTCTTGAAACCCCTTGCGTTCCATTAGGGGTTAAATGTACAGAAAAATCACTATCATTAATTGTTAAACCAGGAACTGTAAGAGGATTAGTAGAAATATATGTGTCAGGATCAAAACAATTACCCCAACAAAAATAATTTTCACTTCCTTGAATAGTGTCTAAAATAAACTTTCTTATTTTCACATTCTTAGTTACAGATGTAATGTTTTCTATTGTGATTTCTGTAGTAAGCTCGTTCCAATTATCTCCATTGATAGGATTAATATGAGGCGTTAATAAAAAAGATTGCGAGTTAATAGAATTAACAGAAAACAACATAAATAATATAAACAATATTCTCATAATGCTAAAATACGAATTTATAACATAAAAGTTACATTAAATATTATTATATAAATAGGTGTAAAATTTTAATTTAAGTATAAACATTCATATATTAGCATCGTATATAATTAAAAACTATAAAAAAATATAAGATGAAAAAAATATTATTATCTCTTTTAATAATGCTAAGTATAAACACATATGGACAACTTCCTGACGGAAGTATAGCTCCTGATTGGACATTAACAGACATGAATGGAACAGTTCATAGATTATATGACTATTTAGATGACGGATACACTGTATTTATTGATTTTTCCGCAGTATGGTGTGGTCCTTGTTGGAGCTATCATGCTAGCCACGCTTTAAAAAACTTGTATGAAGCTCATGGTCCAGCCGGTTATCCCTCAGTAGTATCAAATACTACAGATGATGTTATGGTATTCTTTATAGAAGGAGATGAAAATTCTGAAACTTGTATACAAGGTAATGGTTGTGGGACTCAAGGAGACTGGGTGACAGGAACAACTTATCCCATAATTTGTACTGATGGCACTCCTAATAATGATGATGTCACGGGTGATTATCAAATTGGATATTGGCCGACTATCTATATGATATGTCCTGATAGAATAACAACAGAAACAGGAGCTGCCAGTAATCCTTATTCTTTAATTGGACAATGTCCACCTCTTCCCACAACAACAAATGATGTTAGGACATTTACTTATAGTGGTCCTACTACTAGTTGTGCTGGGTTTTTAGTTCCAAAATTAACTATACAAAATTACGGAACATCCAATCTTAACTCTGTTGATATTATAACATCTGTAGGTGGAATAATAAATAATACACATAACTGGACAGGTAATCTTAGTCAGTTTCAAATTGAAGAAGTAACGCTACCTGCTCTAAGTGGACTAGGGGCTGTCTCTAATATTTTAATAGAAATTGAAAATCCTAACTCAACAACTGATGATGATCCTAGCAATAATCCAAATGTTGTTTTCACTGCAGTAGACGCAAATGCAGTAACTGCATCTTCTCCTATCACCATAGGTATAATTACTGATCAATACGGAACAGAAACTTCATGGGAAATTGTAAATCAATATGGAGTTGTTGTAGCTTCTGGAGATGGATATGGTGCTTCTGCTCCTCAAACAGTTGCAGGATCCCCGTTTTCTTTTCCTAATGGATGTTACACATTTACTATATATGATAGTTACGGAGACGGAATGTGTTGTTCTTATGGTAATGGATATTATACTATAGCTGATGCATCTGGCACAATCGCTGGAGGTCCTGGTTCTGGATCATTCACTGATCAAATGAGTCATTCTTTTCAAATTGGATCTGTTAATGTAGAAGAAAATAATTTTTCAAATATTAATATTTATCCTAATCCTGCAAAAGATTATATAAATGTTAATATTGATGTTTTGACAGCTAATAATACAAGCATAGAAATTTTTGATGTTTTAGGTAAAAATATTTATTCTAAATCATTAGGTAATTTAAATGTTGGGGAAATTACAGTAAACATAAATACTGAAAAATTTAAAAGCGGATTATACTATATTCATATAGTAAATGATAATAAATCAGAAATAATAGACGTTAATTTAGTTAAATAATAATATTAATGAAAAAAATATTATTTGCACTTTGTTTACTGCCTATTATTCTTTTTTCACAAAAGGTTTTACCTTCAGTTGAAATCAAAAGTTTAGACAATAGTAATTTTAATACTAGTCAATTTGAAAATAATGGACATCCAATTATAATTTCATTTTGGGCCACTTGGTGTAAACCTTGTATTTTAGAACTAGAAACTATAAATGAAGTATATGAAGATTGGCAAGAAGAGACAGGGGTAAAATTAATTGCTATCTCTACAGACAACATACAAAAAATAAATGATGTAAAAGTAAAAAAAGATTCTGATGGCTGGGAATATGAAGTTTACATAGATTCTAATAGAGAGCTTGCCAGAGCAATGGGAGTTAGACCTATTCCTCATACATTCTTGCTAGATGAAAATAAAAATATTGTATGGGAGCATGTGGGTTACGCGTTAGGAGACGAAGAAGATTTATTTGATCAAGTAAAAAAAATAACTAATAAATAGGTTTTGAGAAGCCTTATATTTTCTTGTATATTTTTCTTATTATATAGTAGTTTATTCTCACAAAACAGTGAGCCTATTTATATAAACGGAGATTTTCAACTTAATTTACAAACATATAATGAAGATGAATCAATTGGAGCTATTGCTCCTGATGAATTTTTACTTTTAAATTCATTTTCTAATTTATTTTTTGAAAAAGGAAAATTTAAATTAGGCTTAAGGTACGAAGCTTACTTGAATGCTTTATTAGATTTTGATTCTAGATTTAACGGCATAGGTATTCCTTATAAATTCGCTTCATATTCTATAGATGGACTAGAAGTAACATTAGGAAATTATTATGAACAATATGGAAGTGGATTAATATTCCGAAGCTATCAAGACTACAATTTAGGAATTGATAACTCCATGAATGGAGTAAAATTGAAATATAATACCTCTAATGGCGTAACTATTAAAAGTTTTATTGGAAAACAAAGATATTTTTTTGAACATGGAGAAGGCATAGTGAGAGGAGTAGATGGAGAAATATTTTTAAATCAATTAATAAATAAACTTAATGATTCAAAAAGTAAAATAATTATAGGAGGAAGCTTTGTTAGTAGATTTCAAAAAGACAATAATCCCATATTCAATTTACCTCTTAACGTAGGGGCGTCTTCTATTCGTGTATCTGTAAATAATAAAAACATTTTTTTTAACAGTGAATATGCTGCTAAAATAAATGACCCTGAAGGGGGATTAATAGACAACAATTATGCCAATGGATCAGGTGTTATAATGAATCTTTCATATTCAAAAAAAGGATCCGCTATAAATATAAAAACTCATAGAGTTGATAATATGGATTTTAGATCTGACAGGTCTGCCACAGGAAATAATTTAACTTTAAATTATGTCCCCCCTATAACTAAACAACATACTTATACCATGTCCGCAATGTATCCATATGCTACACAATTAAAAGGAGAAATTGGAGGAGAAGTTACTGTGAATTATAATCTAAAAAAGAAATCTATATTAGGAGGAGAATATGGCACTAAATTACAATTTAGCGTCTCTAAAATTAATGGTTTAGAAGGAGGCAATTCTATAGTCAATGATACCTTTAATTTTACTCCAGGGATATTATCTACAGGAGAATTATACTTTTCTAATATGAATTTTGAAGTCAAGAAAAAAATAAACAAAAAATTATCATTAATAGCTAATTATGATAAAATAAAATACAATAAAGATGTTATACAGGGATTATCGGGATACGGAATTATACATGCTGATATTGGCATTATAGATATTACATACAAACTAAAACCCAAACATGCTATAAGAACAGAATTACAACATTTATCAACAAAACAAGACAAAGGTAATTGGGCCATGATTTTAACAGAATACACTATTTCTCCTAATTGGTTTTTTAGTATAATTGATTTATATAATTATGGCAACTCAAATGTTGAAAAAAGAAATCATTTTATGAATTTTAATATTGGAGTTAATAAAGGTCATAACAGATTTGTGATCGGATATGGCAAAAAACAAGAAGGCATCTTTTGCGTAGGAGGAGTATGTAAATATGTGCCTTCTTCAAACGGCTTAACATTATCAATATCATCAAATTTTTAATATGAGTATCTTTGAAAATAAATTTTGGAAAAATATAGTATATATAGTAGTCATAATAATTGGACTACTAGCATTAGGAATGACTGATATTTTAAAAATATTATGAAATATAAAAATTACATATTCACTTTCTTAATTATTGCGATTTCTATATTATATTTTTCTTGTGAAGAAATAGAACCACCTTTTTCTAATAATAATATTGACACCAACAGCACGCAAAATAATATACAAAAAATAGTAATAGAAGATTTCACAGGTCATAAATGCGGCAATTGTCCTAGAGCTCATGAAGAAGCAGAAATGTTAAAGACAATTTATGGGAATCAAATAATTATTATCGCATATCATGTAGGTTTTTTTGCGTCTATAAATCCTTCAGGTGCTCCAAATTATACTACAGACTTCACAACTGCTAGTGGTGATGAATATGACAACTTATGGGGAATATCTGCAGCAGGATTGCCTCAAGGCATGATAAATAGAGAACAAAATTCTGGGACTAACATTATTAATTATCCTACATGGTCTTCTATGGTTTCAAGTTACGATAACAACGGAGATGGTAGTTTTGATAATATCGCAGTAGCAAAAATTACAAATAGCATAAACATAAATGCGAATATAGAATGTAGTATAAATATTAAAGGTCTTAGTAATACTAATCATGATTCTAAATTAGTAGTTTGTATAGTAGAAGACAATATTATAGATTGGCAAAAAGATTATGACGCTTCACCTGTAGATATAGAAAACTATATACATAATCATGTTTTTCGGCAAAATATAAATGGAGCTTGGGGTGATAATATTGGTGTTATTACACAAAATACTGACACTACAATTAATTTTATTCAAAATATAGATACAAATTGGAATATTAATAATTGTAGTATAATATCATACATTTACAATGTGAATAATTACGAAATTTTACAAGCAGAAAAAACCTCAATAAATCTAACATTTTAAACAAATGAAATATCTATATATACTAATTATTATCATAATTGCTCCATTTTATGCTTCATCTCAACAAACTATTATAGATGAAGCTGATATAAATACAACAACAAGCTTAATTTCAGAATATTTGTCTCCACTAGGCAAAAGTATTGGCACTGGTTTAAATTGTGGATGGTGGAATACAGCAAAAACTCACAAAATACTTGGTTTTGATTTATCTTTATCATTAAATAGTGTTGAAATACCTAATACAGATTTGTATTTCAATCATCATGAAACAATAATAAATAATAATAATTTTACCAGTGATCTAACAACAAATAGTACTCCAACTATTTTAGGAAACACAAATAATGCTACAATAATATATAAAGGCAGCTTTTCAACAAATATAGAAATGCCTGAAGGCTTAAATATAAATAACATGTTTGTGCCGACATTAAATTTAGGAATTGGAATAATAAAAAATACAGATATAGTTGTAAGATATATGCCCGAATTAAAATTTAAAAAATATGTCAAAATGCAAGTTTTTGGAGGAGGTATAAAACATGATATTTTACAATATATACCCTTTGCTAAAAAGCTGCCAATAGATTTGTCAATAATGTCTACCTATACAAATCTATCTATAAAAACAAATCTTCCAGGATTATCAAATATTAATATAAATTGCACAGCTATATCTAATAATTTAATATTTTCAAAAAAGATATCACTAATAACTTTATTTGGAGGAATAGGACATAATTATACTTGTTCTAATTTAGATATTGATTCTAATGTAACATTAGGAAATACAATTTCTATACAACAAAATAATATTATAGAAACTGATTTTGGAAAAATGCATGATGCTAAATTAAATATTGGAGCCAGAATACAAATTATGCTTATTAATATAAATGCAAATTACAATTATAGTTTAAAAGGATATAATACAATATCATTAGGCTTAAGTGCAAACTTAAGATGAAACAATACATAATATTACTTGTTTTTATAGCAACTAGCATAAATCTAATAGCACAGAATTTTTCAGGATATTGTAATATAGGAATAAATGGAAGTCAAGTTTCGGGAGATAATTTATCTGGATTTGATAAATTTGGAGTCAATTTTGGAATAGGCACAAATAGAATATTTCATAAAAATATTTTTTATAACATTGAAATAAAATATATAGAAAAAGGAAGCAATAATCCTAAATTACATCAAAATAATATAACTGAAATTAATTTATCATATCTCGAACTTCCTATTTCTGTTGGAATAAAAAACAATAAATATGCTTATGACGTCGGTCTAAGCTATGGATATTTAATAAAATCACAAGAAAAAGACAAATATGGAGAAGTAAATAATTTCAACCAATTTAATAATTACGATGTGTCAGTATTTAGCTCTTTTGAATACAAAATAAAAAAACAAATATTTTTTGATATCATGATATCAAACACTATACTTTTTTGGCCTATTAGAAATCATTCTTCAAATACAACCCTGTGGTATAACCAAGGGCAATACAATACTGTCTTAGCATTGACACTAAAATATTATATAATAAAATGATTATAAAAACGTTTAAGATATATGTTAAAATATTGTAAGCTAATACTCAAAAATGTAAGTTTCGACAAAAAATTATTCAAAAAAGAACTTTGTAAATCATTAAAATGGCTGAATTATAATGAAAAAATAATTCTGAAAAGTTGGTGTTTAACATATATGACAAAATATAAAGATATTATAGTTAAATCTTTTCAGGATTTAATTTAAGAAAAGCAATATTTCGCTTTAAGCCTGTAAATTTTGTTCTTTGAACAGCAGATGATTTAAATAATTTTTCAAACATTTCTTTGTTTAACATATCCCAATCTTCACTTGACATGTTTAATAAATTTCCTGTTGGCTGAAACTCTTGCTCATTATGTAAAACCGAAAACTTATTCCAAGGACAAACATCTTGACAAACATCACATCCAAACATCCAATTATCAAATCTCCCTCTCATCTCGTCAGGAATATTATCTTTTAATTCAATTGTAAAATATGATATACATTTGCTGCCATCTACAACATAAGGCTCGACAATAGCTCCTGTTGGACAAGCGTCAATACATTTATTACAAGATCCGCAATGATCTGTCACTTCTCCATCATAAATTAAATCTAAATCAATTATTAATTGACTTATAAAAAAAAAAGATCCTCGCTCTTTGTTAATAAGATTTGTATTTTTTCCAACCCATCCTAATCCACTTTTTTTCGCCCATGCTCTTTCCAAAATTGGAGCAGAATCAACAAAATATCTGCCTTCAACATTGCCTATTTTTTCTCTAATAAAAAACATTAATGATTTTAATTTTTTCTTCACCACCTTATGATAATCTTTCCCATAAGCATAAGTTGATATTTTCGGAGCATTAATATCTACTTGTTTTGTGTTTGTATAATAATTATATAAAAGCGACACAATAGATTTAGAGCCCTCAACCAGCAATCTAGGGTCAAGTCTTTTGTCAATATTATTATTCATATAATCCATTTTTCCATGCATATTTTCTTTTAACCACGCTTCATATTTTTCAGCCTCTTCTCTCAAAAAATCTGCTCTAGAAATACCACAAAAAGAAAAACCTAATTCTCTTGCTTTATTTTTTATAATTAAAGTTAATTTTGATTTATCCATTAAATAAACCTCTTTGATTATTTGGTTTATCAATACCTAAATGTATATATGATTTATCTGTAACTTCTCTACCTCTAGGAGTTCTAACTAAAAAACCTTCTTTTATTAAAAAAGGCTCATATACTTCTTCAATTGTAGCCGCCTGTTCTCCGACAGCTGTCGCTATAGTAGTAAGGCCCACAGGGCCCCCTTTAAATTTATTTATTATTGTAGATAAAATTCTATTATCCATTTCATCTAAACCATACTGATCTACATTTAAAGCAGATAAAGTTTTATTAGTTATTTTTAAATCTATTTTACCGTCTCCCTCTATTTGAGCAAAATCCCTAACTCTTCTTAATAACATATTCGCTATTCTGGGAGTTCCTCTACTACGAGATGAAATTTCATTACTTGCTTCAATATTTATAGGAATATTTAAAATCCCTGCCGATCTCTGTAAAATATCACTTAATAATTCACTGTCATAATATTCTAATCTAAAATTAATTCCAAATCTCGCTCTTAAAGGAGCAGTTAAGAGACCTGATCTTGTAGTTGCACCTATTAATGTAAATGGGTTTAATTTAATTTGAACTGATCTTGCATTAGGACCACTCTCTATCATAATATCAATTTTATAATCTTCCATGGCAGAATATAAATATTCTTCTACAACTGGAGAAAGTCTATGGATTTCATCTATAAATAAAACATCTCCTTTTTCTAAACTAGTTAATAACCCTGCTAAATCTCCTGGTTTATCTATAACTGGACCTGAAGAAACTTTAATATTAACACCTAGTTCATTGGCCAATATATAAGACAATGTTGTTTTACCTAATCCTGGAGGCCCATGTAATAAAACATGATCCAAGGCGTCTTTTCTTAATTTAGCTGCTTTAACGAAAATTTTTAAATTCTTGACTATTTTTTCTTGGCCTGTAAAATCTGAAAATTCTTCTGGCCTTAAAACATGTTCAATTTTTTTTTCTTCAGATGATAAGTTTTCAGAATATGGTGACAATTGATCATTCATGATAAAACAAATATATTAAATGAAAAATTAAATAAATAAAATATATTTAATGTTCTTGCTCTCCTTCTTTTAGTGGTACAGTCTGTGAAATAAAATCTTCTTCTGCACCAGGCTTACTGTAATCATAAGGCCAACGATATACCGCAGGTATTTTACCAGGCCAATTACCATGCATATGTTTAACTGGAGCTGTCCATTCTAAAGTATTAGATTTCCATGGATTCTGACTAGATTTATTTCCTTTAAAAATTGAATAAAAGAAATTAAAAAAGAAAAATACTTGAGCAACTGCTCCTATTATAGCAGATACTGTAATTATAATATTAATATCTGTCATTCCGTCAAACATAGAAAAAGAAGAATTAGAATAATATCTTCTTGGAACACCTGCTAATCCTAAAAAATGCATAGGGAAAAACACACCGTAAGCAGCAGCAAAAGTGAACCAAAAATGTATGTATCCTAAATGTTTATTCATCATTTTCCCATACATTCTAGGGAACCAATGATAAACTCCTGCAAACATTCCAAAAATAGCAGACAATCCCATCACAATATGAAAATGACCTACAACAAAATATGTATCATGAACATTAATATCTAAAGGAGCATTTGCTAAAATTAAACCTGTAAGTCCTCCTGTTACAAAAGTTGAAACAAGCGCAATTGAAAACAACATAGCTGGAGTAAAAACAATTTTTCCTTTAAATAAAGTGGCACAATAATTAAATGCTTTAACAGCGGAGGGAATCGCTATTAATAATGTAGTAAAAATAAAAACTGACCCCAAAAATGGATTCATCCCTGTAATAAACATATGATGTCCCCAAACAATAAAAGATAAAAATCCTATAGCTAATATAGAAGCAACCATAGCTGTATATCCAAATATTGGCTTTCTAGAATTAGTTGAAATTATTTCTGAAGTTATTCCTAAAGCTGGCAATAATACGATATATACTTCCGGATGACCTAAAAACCAAAATAAATGTTGAAATAAAATAGGACTACCCCCTGTATTTGTCAAAGCCTCCCCGGCTATAATAATATCAGACAAATAAAAACTAGTTCCAAATGATCTATCAAACACCAATAACAAAGCGGCTGAAAGTAATACAGGAAAAGATAATACTCCTAAAATTGCAGTAACAAAAAATGCCCATATAGTTAAAGGCAGTCTTCTTAAAGACATTCCTTGTGTTCGTAAATTAATAATAGTAACAATATAATTTAAAGCGCCCAATAATGCTGAAACTATAAAAAGAACCATGCTTACTAACCACCACGTCATCCCTGCACCAGAACCTGGTATTAATTCTGCAATAGCACTTAAAGGTGGATATATAGTCCACCCAGCAGACGCTGGCCCTGATTGGACAAACAATGAATAAACCATAACCACACTAGATGCAAAAAAGAACCAATAAGACAACATATTTAAAAATCCAGATGCCATATCTCTAGCTCCTATCTGTAAAGGAATAAGTAAATTTGAAAATGTTCCACTAAGTCCAGCAGTTAAAACAAAAAAGACCATTATTGTCCCATGAATAGTAACTAATGCTAAATAAATATCTGGACTCATCACCCCCTCTGGAGCCCATCTGCCTAAAAAAGTTTCAAGAATACCAAAAGACTTACCAGGATAAGCTAACTGTAATCTAAAAAAAGTTGACATCAAAAGCGCAATTGTCCCCATCAGCATACCTGTAATAAGAAACTGCTTTGATATCATTTTATGATCCTGACAAAATATATATTTAGTAATAAATGTTTCTTTATGATGGTGTTCTGACATAATAAATATTTATAAATTAATTTCTTTAAACTTAGGTTGCTGGCCTATCCATTCATTATATTCTTCTCTAGTCTCTACTATAACTTTCATTTGCATATTAAAATGACTGCTTCCACAAATTTTATTACATAATAAAACATAATCAAAACTTTCATCTTTTAATTCTATTCTCATTTGTTTAGTAGTTTTTATAGGTATAAACATAAAAGAAGTTTCTAATCCTGGGACACAATTCATTTGAACTCTAAAATGTGGTAAATATGCAGAATGTAATGCGTCTTGTGATCTGAATTTTAACATTATAGGTTCATCAATAGGAATATGTAATTCTCTGACTATAATATCATCATTGGAATTTACATCTTTAGAATCAACCCCTAAAACATTTTTGTTATTTACTAAAGTATAATGAGATTCTCCTAACAGATTATCTTCTCCGGCGTATCTTGCTGTCCAACTAAATTGTTGACCATAAATTTCTATTAACATAGGATCTTCTTCACTAGGATGCATAACTTGAGACCAAACATTTAAACCATATAAAATATAAACAGTTAAAACTATTCCAGGCAATATTGTCCAAATTAATTCCAGTTTATTGTTATGAGTTACAAAAGATGCTTTTGTTTCTTTTTTAGATCTATACTTATAAGATAAATAAAAAATTAAAGCATTCATTATTACAAATACAACCGTTATCGCAATTAAAGATAGATTATTCATTTTATCAATAAAAATACCATGAAAAGATGCTGATTCAGGTAAAATAAATTTCTTAAATTCAAGATATTGATAAACACAAAATGCAAAAAATAAAATTGAAAAAATTATAGATAAAATGCCATTTAAATTATTATCATAATCTGTTGTTTCATTAATATCATAGCCTTTTATTTTACCAGTTAATTGAAATATTCTTATAACCTGAGTTAAAGCAACTAAAAATAAAACTATTATTAATAATGTAAAAATTTTTGTTATCATAAGCTATATTTCATGATGTTTACTTTCATCTAAAAAAGGATGATTCTTAACTATTAAATTAACTTTTTTAAGTCTATTGAAAATCAAATAAGTAAATATACCTAAACATCCTATACCCACACCTACTTCTATAAATCCTAAATGCCAATGACTATGCATAACTCCTGGCGTAACCATTAAAAAATAATCTAACCAATGTCCTATCAAAACAATCACCCCTGTTACAATTAAATATTTATAATTTCTTTTACAGTCTCTAGACATTAATAATAATGTAGGGAATGCGAAATTTAAAATTAACGTCATCCATAAAATAAACTTATAATTTTCAAACCTTTCTATAAAATATAATATTTCTTCTGGAATATGCGCATACCATATAAGCATAAATTGAGAAAACCATAAATAGGTCCATAAAATACTACATACAAAAATAAATTTTCCTAAATCATGCAAATGATTCTGATTTATTTCAGGCAAATAACCTTGTTTTTTTAAATATATAATCAATAAAGTTATGACTGTAAAACCGCTAGCTGCTGTTCCAGAGAAAAAGTACCATCCAAACATAGTGCTATACCAATGTGCGTCTATACTCATGATCCAGTCCCATGCAGCTATACTAGTAGATACTGCATAAAAGACTATAAAAACAGCTGACAAAGTAACACTTTTATTATGCCATTTTATATTAGAATCTAAATCTTCTTTTAAAGAAAACTCTTTAAGTTTTCGAGAACAATAAACCCATACAAAAACATAAATAAATGATCGTATTAAAAAGAAAGGTATATTAAGATACCCTGATTTTCCAGCTATTACTTTATCATAATGAGAAGAATTTTTATCATGTAATTCTGGATCCATCCAATGATAAATATGATGTAAATCAAATGCTCCAGCCAAAACTACCAATAACATAATACCGCCCCCTAATGGCAAATAACTTGATACAGCTTCTGGTATTCTTTTGAATACTGTTGACCATCCAGCTTGTGAAACATATTGTAAAGCGACAAAAAATACACCAAATAAAGCTATCCCAGTAAAAAATAAATTATTAAATAACAAACTGGTCCAAATTCTAGTATGATGAGAATCAGCAAATCCCATTATTAAAGCAATTACACCAATTGCCATAAACAACATCAAAGATAATTTCAATTTACTATTTTCTTTAAATTTATTCATTCCTGTAAGGTGTTAACATAATGCACTATTTTCCATCTATCTTCTTGTGAAATTTGTGTTAAATGAGGGCCCATTGCATTTAATCCATATGTGATTGCATGAAAAATATGTCCTGGCTCCAAATCTTTCATTGTTGCTCCGCTTCTTCTTTTCGATATTTCATCTGAATAAGCAGGAACAGTGGAATATAAAGGATGAGATATACTGCCTTTTCCGTCGCCTTTTTTCCCGTGACAATGAGCGCAGAACATAACAAATAAAGATTTACCTTCATCTAAAACTTCTTCAGTTAAATCTACTGGATTATCTAATTCTTTCCCCGCTCTAATATAATCTTCAGTTGTGTTTTCGTATTCAAAAGGAATAAAACCTCTAGGAATTGTTCCTTTAACTGGATTTCTTGCACTCATACTATCATTAAATATTTGAGAAGTCTGATAAGTTTCAACAGAAATAGAACGATACATGTCCGGCATATACTCTATGCCTGGATTTTTTGGATCTGTACAGGATAAAATACAAAACAAAATAAATGTTAAAATAATATTAATCTTCCTTGTCATCACTAGTTTTTATTTCTGAAACATTCGTTTTTTTAACTAAATTAATTATATCGTTATAGTTGTCATCTACATGTAATTCTACTAAAAATTTATCATCTGTTGTTCTAGGATCGGGGTTTCTAGATTTTGCGCCAGGAAATAACTTGCTTCTAAACATAAATGTTAAAGCTAGTAAATGAGCAGAAAACAAAACTGTACATTCAAACATAATAGGAATAAATGTTGGAATATTATCAAAAAAAGAAAAATTCGGCTTTCCTCCTATAATTTGAGGCCAATCAATAGTCATCATATACCCCATCATTAACATGGCAAAACATAATCCACACATACCATAAATAAAAGCACAAACTCCTAATCTTGAAAATTTTAATCCTAAAACTTTATCAAGACCATGAACTGGAAATGGAGTATAAACTTCATGTATTTTCACATTATTAGATTTTAATTTCTTAATTCCTTCTATTAAAATCTCTTCATCATCATAAATAGCGTAAATTTTATTCATATTATTTTTTATATTTTTCTCCAGATGATTTTAAAATTGATTTTAACTCAGCTTGCGCTATAACAGGAAAAGTTCTTGAATACAAAAGAAATAAAACAAAAAAGAACCCTACCGTTCCAAGAAAAATACCTACCTCTACAAATGTAGGAACATACATTGTCCAACTAGATGGTAAAAAATCCCTATGTAAAGAAGTTACTATAATAACGAACCTCTCAAACCACATCCCTATATTTACAAATATTGTTATAACAAATGTTGCTGCTAAATTTGTTCTTATTTTTTTAATCCAAAAAATTTGCGGTGTAATAACATTACAGGTCATCATTCCAGCATAAGACCACCAATAAGGACCTGTAGCCCTATTTAAAAAAGCATATTGTTCAAATTCAACTCCAGAATACCATGCCATAAATAATTCTGTTATATATGCTACTCCCACTAAAGAACCTGTGAGAATAATAATTATATTCATGTATTCAATATGTTTTACTGTAACATAAGCTTCCAAATTCAAAACCTTCCTCATTACTAATAATAAAGTTGATACCATGGCAAAACCAGAAAATAACGCGCCTAAAACAAAATATGGTGGAAAAATAGTAGTATGCCATCCTGGTAAAACTGCTGTAGCAAAATCTGTACTAACAATTGAATGCACAGAAAAAACTAATGGAGTTGCTAATCCGGCTAATATTAACGATACCGATTCAAATCTCTGCCAATCTTTTGCTCCTCCGCTCCATCCAAATGATAATAAAGAATATATCTTTTGTGTAAATGGCTTAACATTTTTATTTATTCTATCACGTAACATAGCAAAATCTGGTATTAAACCTAAATACCAAAAAACAATTGAAACTGTCAAATAAGTACTAATAGCAAAAACATCCCATAAAAGAGGAGAATTAAAATTAACCCACAATGAACCAAAATTATTTGGAATAGGGAAAACAAAATATCCAACCCAAACTCGTCCCATATGTATTAAAGGAAATAATCCAGCTTGAAAAACAGCGAAAATAGTCATGGCTTCTGCAGATCTATTAATAGCCATACGCCATTTTTGTCTAAAAAGTAACAAAACAGCAGATATAGCTGTTCCTGCATGTCCTATTCCTATCCACCAAACAAAATTAGTAATATCCCAAGCCCATCCTACAGTTTTATTAAGACCCCAAACGCCTATTCCTTTACCTATAGTATATAGAATACAACCAATCCCCCATAAAAATAATGTTAAAGACAACCCGAATAATAACCACCACCATTTATTAGCTTTAGTTTCTATAGGGCGAGCAATATCAACTGTTATATCATGATATGATTTATCCCCTAAAATTAAGGGCTCTCTTATATGTGATTCTTTATGAGACATCTTTTTTATTTCTTATTTTAGTTTTATAAAATACATTTGGTCTAGTCCCTACAGAAGCTAATAAATTATATGACCTTTCATGTTGCTTCTCTTTATGCACTTTACTTGATTTGTCATTTACATCTCCAAAAACCATGGCCCCTGTTGTACAAGCATTTTCACATGCAATTTTCACATCTCCATCTTTTACTTTTCTGTTCTCTTTTTTAGCATCTAATTTAGCTTTTTGTATATTCTGTATACAAAAAGAACATTTTTCCATAACCCCTCTAGCTCTAACTGTAACATCAGGGTTTAAAACTAATTTCCCTAAATCATCATTCATGTTAAAATCAAAATCATCATTGTCTTTATAATTGAACCAATTAAATCTTCTCACCTTATACGGACAATTATTCGCGCAATATCTAGTTCCTACACATCTATTATAAGCCATGTGATTTAAACCTTCCTTGCTATGTGAAGTTGCCGCAACAGGACATACTGTTTCACAAGGCGCATTGTTGCAATGCTGACACATAACAGGCTGAAAAACTACCTCTGGGTTTTGAGAAGGCTCTTCCATTAATTTATATTTTTTAACTAGTCCTATATCATTATTGGGATTATCATCCTCATTGAGACTTTCCGCTTTTTCCATAGTCATATCAGATGAATAATATCTATCTATTCTAAGCCAATGCATATCCCTATGCTTTCGAATTTCACTTTTGCCTACAACTGGAACATTGTTTTCAATATGACAAGCTGTAACACATGCTCCGCAACCTGTACATTTATTTAAATCAATTGCCAGATTCCATAAATGTCCATCATTATAATCATGCTGTTTCCATAAAGATATATTTTCAACATGTTTCATGCCTTCAGGAGTATGTAAGTTTTCAGGATGATTACCAGCAAATTTATCTTTCTTGTATTCTTTCAAAGTTGCTTCTTTAACAATATCTCTACCCATCATTGTATGAGCTAATTGAACACTAGCAAATTTATGCGGTGATGTTTCTTGCTTAATTATTTCTATTCCGCTATATTCAGAAATAAAATTTTTATAAAATATAAAAGCATTTACCCCAACATTATCCCCTGATTTCCCAGATTTAGTTCTTCCGTAACCAAAAGATAAAGAAACTGTGTCATCTGAATGCCCTGGTTGAATAAATACAGGAATATTTGAAAGTTCTAATTTACCTGATTTTATAGTAACTATATCTCCATCAAGCTGACCATCCGCGGAAATTTTATTTTTTAATCCTAAATTATCTGCTAAATTCTTTGATATACATAAATAATTATCCCAACAAGTTCTATTTATTGGATCTGGAAGCTCTTGTAACCATGGAATGTTAGCCATCTTACCATCTCCTAAATGATTAGCAAATAATAAAAGTTCTAAACCTCCGTCGCTATGATTTAACCAAATATTTTTTGATGTATAATTTATATCTAGATTATTTTTAATATTAATAATCAACTTTTGTTTTGAAAAATAAAATCCATCATGTAAAACTTGATTCCAGTTTGTAGTTGATTGTAAAATTGATTTTTTCCAAAAAGATTTTAAATAGTCCTTATAATTTTTTGAATTACCTAATAATTTTAATAAAAAATCTTCCACTTGTATTGAATCAAATAAAGGATTAATTACTGGCTGTCTTAAAGTATACATTCCGTTCTTAGGATTACTATCTCCCCATGATTCAAGAAAATGATTTTTTGGAATAATATAATTTACAAAAGGAGATGTCTCATTTTCTTTTAAAGTTAACTGTGTAATAACATTAACCTTTTTAAAAGATTTCTTTAACTTATTTTGATCATAAAAATTGTAAAAAAGATTTACATCATTAATAATTAATGACTCCACCTTGCCCTCCAACATTTCATTTAATAAAATATTAAATTTATTATCGTCTCCTTTCTTAATAAAAAGAGGTTCAGCAATATTAATTGTCTTATTAATATTACCTAATAACATATTCAATTTAAAACAAAGATTTTGTAAATTTTTATCACTTGAATCTATTAAAACAATACTTTTTCCTTTCGATCTAATTAATTTTGCAGCTAATAATTTTATTTCAGCATCATACTTACATGATTGAGAATTTATTTGTTTTTCTCCAAAAGATTTTGCTATAATGTTATAAAGGTTTGTAAGTACTGAAACTTTTTCTGAAGGCTTGATTATATATCTTTTATCCGCATTACTTCCTGACAAACTCATATTAGATTCAAAATGTATATGTTGTGACATTTTATTGTCAGGGTCTCTTTTAGAAGCATAACCTTCTGAATGATCAAAATTTAACCATTCTCCTAAAAAATCTGCTCCAATACTTATAATAAAATCAGCTTTTTCAAAACGATAATTTGGCAAAGCTCTAACTCCAAACATCTCATCGTAAGAATCTAATAATCCTGAATATGAAATAGGATCATAAAATATAATTTCAAAATTAGGATACTTTAATTTAAGGTCTTTTATAATATTATTTAAAGAAGGACTTGTAAATGAAGATGTTAAAAAAACTGTTTTTTTATTACTAGATAAATCAAAATTTAAATTTCTAAAATAATCTTCTAAAGAAATATTTAATTCTTTTGATTTTTGATTAACAGGAGATTTGAGTCTATAACTATCATACAAAGATAATAAGGATGATTGTATTCTAGAATTAGCATCATATAGAGATCTTGCCTCATAATTAGGATCAATTTTTATTGGACGACCTTCTCTTGTTTTTATTAACACTGAAGCAAAATCATAACCATCATCAAAAGTAGTAGCATAATAATTAGCATTACCTGGAGTTATTTCTTCAGGCTTAACTAAATAAGGAACTGATTCTGTAATTGGAGTTTCACATGAAGTTATAGTCGCAGCTACAGTTGAAAATCCTACCAATTTTAAAAAATCTCTTCTGCTGGCAGTAAAATTATTTTTATTGTCTATTATTTTTTCAATAGGAATTTTATCTGCAAATTCTTTATGTAATTCTAAATTATTATTTTTTGTTTGTTCAATACTTTTCCAATACTTTTTTTTCATACTCTAATAATGACATTTTCCACATTCCAAGCCTCCAATATCTTCAACATGGACGTGTTTACTTTTATTATTAATTTTTGTTAAATGATTTTCATAATATTTATTTTCATCATATTGTACATCTTGTGTTCTGTGACAATCTATACACCATCCCATCGTCAAATCAGAAAACTGATAAACCTCGTCCATTGTTTCAACTGGACCATGACATGTTTGGCATTCTAATTTTCCTACATTAACATGTTGAGAATGATTAAAATAAGCTAAATCAGGTAAATTGTGGATTCTAATCCATTTTATAGGTTTTGTTTTATAATTTTCAATATAAGTTCTAGATACAGGATCAAACCCTATAGCTTCATAAATTTTACCTATCTCTTTGTCTCCGTCAATAGACCCTTCATTAATAAATGTATGACAATTCATGCAAACATTTGCTGAAGGGATCCCCGCATGTTTACTCTCTCTAGCGGTATGATGACAATAATTACAATCTATCCCATTATCTCCTGCATGAATTTTATGAGAAAATTTTATCGGTTGCTCTGGTTGATATTTATCATACACCCCTACAGAAGACATCCCGTGCCAAGCAGCATTTGTAATAAGAACTATAAACAATAAAAATGTCATAAATAAAAACTTTTTATTTTTAGAAAGCATTAAAGATGTTTTATATAGGAACTGAGGAATTGTCTCTGTTTCTTCTTTTGCTACAGATTTTAAAGTGTTCTTGACATTATCTAAAATGAATATTAATAATCCGAAAATCATTATCATCATTATTAAAAACATTATAGATTTATTATCATTCTCTTCTTCTCCTGTTTGATGTCCTAATGAAGAATTATTTTGACCACTATCTGAAGATTCTACATATAATAATATTTTTTCTATATCTTCAGTGCTTAAAATACCTTCAAATACATTCATTGGAGATTTATTATATTCCTCATAAATAGCTATTGCTTGCTCATCACCAGAATTAATCATTGCTGGTGAGTTTTTAATCCAATTGTATAGCCAATCACGATCGTATTTTAAATGAATATCTTTTAATGCCGGACCAATTAACTTAGTATTTATACCGTGACAAGAAGCGCAATGTTGTTTAAATAAAGATTCACCTTGATTATCCTCTGCGTGTAAATTAATACTATGCAAAAAAAACAGAAAGAGAAAAATATTTAATATATGTTTCAAATCCACAAAAAATCTTTTGGCGAATTTAATTAATTATATCTTTTTTTTTAAACTTTAATAAGATTATTTCAAGAAAAAAATATAAATTAGAATCATATGTATTACATATATATAATTTTTGCAGTTTTTATAAGTTTCAATTTAAAATGTCAAGTTAATATGAATTCAGATATTAAAAATTTAATAGATACTTCTATAAGTATATCAAAAGAAAAAGGAATAAATGGATTTAAAATACAAATATACATGGGAGCTAACAGAGAAGAAGCTGAAAATACAAGAAAAAAATTTATTAAATATTACCCTAAAATCAAAATAGAATATATTCATGAATCTCCATATTATAAAATAAGAGTAGGAAAATATTATTCTAAAAGACGAGCTTATAGATATCTAAAAAAAATAAAAAAACAATTTAGAAATATATATATAGTAAATGTGAAAATAAAATAAATTATTTCTTTTCTATTTCAACTTGCTCAAACCCTTCGATCACGTCTCCCACTTTTATGTCATTATAATTGTCTATTGTTAAGCCACATTCGTATCCTGAAACAACTTCTTTTACATCTTCTTTAAATCTTTTTAAAGAAGATAAATCACCTGTGAAAACAACAACTCCGTCTCTCAACAATCTTATGCTTGTTCCTCTATGAATTTTTCCATCTAAAACATAACATCCAGCCACTTTTCCTATTCTTGATATTTTATAAACTTCTCTTATCTCGATATTACAAACAACTTTTTCTTCCGTTTCTGGAGAAAGCATACCATCAATAGCTTGCTCTAATTCTTCTATAACATTATAAATAATAGAATAGGTTCTGATATCTATTTCTTCTTTTTCTGCTAATTTTCTTGCCGCAAGAGATGGCCTAACTTGAAAACCTATAATTATTGCATCAGAAGCAGAAGCTAACATTACATCAGATTCTGTGATTTGACCAATAGATTTATGTAAAATATTAATATGAATTTTTTCTCTCCCCAGTTTTTGTAAAGAATCAGCCAATACTTCTATAGAGCCATCTACATCAGCTTTTAAAATTAAATTTAATTCTTTAAATTCTCCTAAAGCTATTCTTCTTCCAATCTCATCCAAAGTAATATGTTTACTAGTCCTAATTTGCTGCTCTCTTTGTATCTGGCTTCTTTGAGCCCCGATTTTTTTAGCTTCTTTTTCATCTTTCATAACCTTTAATGTGTCCCCAGCTTGAGGAGCTCCATTTAATCCTAAAATAACAGCTGGTATAGCTGGTCCCGCTTCTTTTAAATTATTACCTCTTTCATTTAACAATGCTTTTACTTTGCCCCAATAAGGACCTGCTAAAACTATATCTCCTATCTTTAAAGTTCCATTTTGAATTAAAACAGTAGATAAATATCCTTTTCCTTTATCCAAAGACGCCTCTATAACTGTACCGTTAGCTGAAACTGTAGAATTACATTTCAATTCTAATAAATCTGCTTCTAATAAAACTTTATCTAATAATTCATTTACCCCCGTTCCTTTTTTTGAAGATATATCTTGTGATTGATATTTGCCTCCCCAATCCTCTACTAACATATTTTCATTAGCTAATTGTTCCTTTATTTTTTCGGGATCTGCGTTTTCTTTATCTATTTTATTAATTCCAAAAACAATAGGAACATTAGCTGCTTTAGCATGACTAATAGCTTCTTTGGTTTGAGGCATAACTTTATCATCTGCCGCTATAATTATCACAACCACATCCGTTAATCTTGCGCCACGAGCTCTCATTGCAGTAAAAGCTTCATGCCCAGGAGTATCAAGAAAAGTAATTTTTCTCTCATTTGACAATGTCACTTCATAAGCTCCTATATGCTGAGTTATTCCTCCTGATTCTCCAGCTATAACATTAGTATTTCTTATATAATCTAAAAAAGATGTTTTACCATGATCAACATGTCCCATAACAGTAACTATAGGATGTCTTGATTCGTTTTGATCTATACCATTATTTTCCTCATTTTCAATCATTTCATCTTGAGGATCAGTAAATTTAACTGAAAAATCAAACTCCTCTGCTAATATAGATATAGTTTCAGCATCTAACCTCTGATTCATAGTAACCATTAATCCAAGCTGCATACATGCCGCTATAATACTATTTGCGTCAATTGACATTAAACTAGATAATTCATTAACTGTTGAGAATTCTGAAACTTTTAAAATTTTTTGCTCTATTTCATCTTGTATCAATTCTTCTTCTCTCTGTTGTTTTTTTTCTGCTCTTTTTTTTCGTCTTAATTTAACTGACTTTTTCTTTTCAGATGATAAAAGTCTACTTAAATTTTCTTTTATTTTTTTGTTTACTTCTTTTTTTTCGTCTTCTCCAAGTTCTTTTTTATTTTCGTCTTTTAATTTTTTGTCATTATTTTGCTTACCATCAACTGAAATTTTTATTCTTTTTCGCTTCTTTTTGGATTTTAAATCTATCTTACCTAATATTTTAATACCAGCATCACTGCTTTTTGTTTCTACTTTAACGATTTTTTCTTTAATGATTTTTCCTTTAACATCTTCGATTTTTTTTACATCCTGTAAAGGATGATTTTTATTTTCTATATTTTTATTTTCTATTACAGCGGTATCAACAACATCATTAATAGATTCTTCTTCTAAATTTTCTTTATGTTTTATTATTAATTGTTCCTTTGTTTCTGCTTTAAATTTAATCAATAACTTTTGCTGCCCATCTAAATCTATTTTTGAATTTCTATTTAGATTTGAAAATCCTTCAGATTTTAAAAAATCAATTATATGATCAAGAGCAACATTAATATTGTTGTCATGTAAAAATTTACTTAACCTTTGACTATTATTATTCATTTATTCAAATTCAGCTTTTAATATTTCTATAACCTTTTGAACTGTTTCATCTTCTAAGTCAGTTCTTTTAACAAGATCTTCAAAAGTTATATCTAAAACGCTTTTAGCGGTATCACATCCTATTTTTCTAAATTCTTCAATCACCCAAGAATCTATAACATCTGAAAATTCAGATAATAACACGTCATCATTAGTGTCTTCAACATTATCAGATTCTCTGTACACGTCTATTTCATAGCCTGTTAAATATCCTGCTAATTTTATATTAAATCCCCCTTTACCTATAGCAAGAGAAACCTGATCAGAATCTAAATAAACATCTATTTTTTTGTTTTCTTCGTCAACATTTATACTGTTTATTTTGGCAGGATTAAGAGCTCTTGAAACATATAATTGAAAATTATCAGTATAATTAATGACGTCTATATTCTCGTTTTTTAATTCTCTAACTATACCATGTATTCTCGTCCCTTTCATGCCAACACAAGCTCCCACCGGATCAATTCGTTCATCATATGATTCAACAGAAACCTTTGCTCTTTCACCTGGTATTCTAACAATTTTCTTAATTGTAATTAATCCGTCCTCGACTTCTGGTATTTCTTCTTCAAATAATCTGTGTAAAAAAACAGGATCTGTTCTTGATAACATAATATAAGGATTATTCCTTCTCATTTCAACCAATTTGACAATAGCCTTTATACTATCTCCTTTACGATAAAAATCAGCTGGTATTTGTTCTTGTTTTGGTAAAATTAACTCATTCCCTTCATCGTCTCTTAATAATACTTCATTTTTCCAAATCTGATAAACTTCACCTCTTACAACCTCTCCTACTCTTTTTTCATATAACTCGAATTGTTTAAGTTTTTCTAAATCTGTAATACTGTTTTTTAAATTTTGTTTTATATGACTAACATCTCTTCTTGAAAATTGTGACAAATAAAGCTGCTCTGATACTTCTTCTCCTATTTCGAAATCTGACTCTATTTTAACTGCTTCTGAATATGCAATTTGTAAATTATAATCTTCTATATCTGTATCTTTAACTATTTCTCTGTTTCTCCAAATTTCTAAATCTCCTCTTTCGTCATTAATAACAACATCTATAGTTTCGTCAGAACCATATTTTTTCACAAACAAACTTCTTATCACTTTCTCAAGAATATCTCTTAATTTTTCTCGATTAATATTTTTAGCTTCTTTAAAATCAGCAAAAAATTCTATTAAATTTAAATCTTTCATATAATTATCTAATAACAAATTAATAAAATAGGGGGCATTGCCCCCTAAAAACTTTTGCGAATTTACATAAATTTTTAAATAAGTAAAACTACTTAATAACTATTTTTCGACTTAAAATTTGATTTTCGGCAACCACCTGTATATAATAAACTCCTGGTTTTAATCCCATTATATTAATATCATTAATATAATTACCTTTAAAATTAGAAATTTTATTTTCATATACTGGTTTTCCTAATTCATCAAATATTTTAATAAATATATTCTGCTCATAATTAGATATAAATTCTAATTTAAATAAACCTAAATTAGGATTAGGATAAACATTTAATTTTTCAATATTATCAAACATAATTAATCGTGCGCCACTAGCAGAAGTTGTATAATATACCCTGCTAGACCAACCTGCATTTTGACCTCCAGGACAAACCGTTATTAGATGCCATTCATAATTAGTATTAGGTGTTAAGCCTGTTATATCTAATGATGTACTTGTAGTATTTGTAAATGTTCCACTACCCCAACTTCCACCTGCAGGAGCGTGTCTAACTCTATAATAAGAAACTGAAGACACTGCGCTCCAAGTTAAAGTTGACGTTGTGCTCGTTATGTTAGTTGCGTTAAAAGTAGAAGGATTAACACATCCTGCAGAAGTAGTAAATGTTTCTGTAGATGACCAAGAAGATAAATCTGAATTTGCAGAATTACAAGAAGTTTGAACCTCCCATTCATAAGAAGTGCCTGTTGATAAGCTATAAATAATTCTAGAAGTCGAAGAAACATAGCTTATAGTTGACCAGTTATTACTTCCCTGTAATCTAAACCTTACATTATAATGACTTGCTCCACTAACAGAACTCCAATTTAAAGTAGCTCTATTAGTAGCAATATTAGTTGCACTTAAATTAGAAGGAGTAATACATCCAACTGTAGTGAATGTTGATGACACCCAAGAAGAAACATTAGAATTTGAAGCATCACAAGACGATTGAATCTCCCATTCATAATCAGTATTACTACTCAAATTATAAATAGTTCTACTTGTAGAAGTTAAATTAGTTAAAGTTAACCATGTTCCCGAACCAACTTCTCTAAATCTTAAATTATAATGATTAGCTCCAGAAACAGTAGACCAATTTAAAGTGGCTCTATCTATTAATATATTAGTTGTTGTTAAGCCTGTAGGATCATCACAAGGATTTAATGTAGTAAAAGCTGTACCTGATACCCAAGCAGAATTATTACTGTCATCTGACTGGCATGAAGACATCACTTGCCAGCTATAAGTAGTACC
>CAXEHY010000040.1:0-1629 GCA_963996865.1 uncultured Flavobacteriales bacterium
TAATAGTTGAAATAGAATTACTTGCCAAATCAATAACCAAGCCATCACAAATATCATTAAAAGTAAAAGAAGCCTGAGGAGTTGGGAAAACAGTAATTGTGTCATAATAATAATCTTCACACCCTGTGACAGCGTCAAATAAATATAACTCCACTGGATAAATCCCAGCTACATTATAAGTATGATTAGGACTTGTAGCGTTAGAAGTATCACCATCTCCAAAATCCCATGAAAAACTAATACCAGACAAAGGAACAGAGGTGTTAGTGAAAATCATTTCAACACCTGCGCAAATAATACTATCTGTTATAAATCCTGCTATTGGATTACAATCAACAAAAGCAGGAAGTGTTAAACTATCAGAACAACCAAAACTATCAATCAACAATAATTCTACATTATATTCATAAAATGTATCTAAAGGCCCACAAGGAGCATTTAATGTGTCACAAAAATCTGTAGCAGAAAAAAAAGTATGAGTGTATTCTATATTTCCATTCATATCTGTTATTTCCCAATCCCATTGAACTAATGGATTGCCAAAACAATTAGAATCATTATTTGCAGAAGATAAATTTGTTACTTGGGTACAAGCTCCAACACAAACACGACTAGTCGTAAAAAGAGGATCAGGCAAATCATATACTATAACAGTATCAGTAAAAAAACCTACACATCCAAAAGTGTCTGTCACTGTTAATGTCACTAAATGCTCTCCACAAGAAGCAAAAATATATTGTGGGTCTTCATCTGTAGATAAAGTGCTATTTACATATTGACCAGCACCATTATCTCCCATATCCCAAGAATACGAGTTAATAGGCGCCCCAGCTGGAACATCAAAAATAGTGGTATCATTTAAAGGAGATGGGGAAACACAAGTATCAATAGTGGAAATAGACGCAAAAGCATCACCATCAAATATAGTAGTATCTCTCTCACATACAGGATCAGCAGTAAATGATACATTCGGAATAGGATATACTATAAGAGTATCTATAAAATTTCCTGACCCACAAATATCCTCTGCTATCAATTCTACAGAATAGACGCCAGGCTGATTATAAGTATGTGACTGTATCCCGAAATCACAAATTTCATAAGCTAGTTGGTCAATGTTTGTGATAGAATCAATTTCACAATCTCCCCAGTTCCAATAAAAATAAAGATCATTAATACTCCACGGAATTGATGGAGACTCAGGAGGACAACCACAATCCAAATGAGAATTATTATGAAAATCCAAAGTTTCTCCAAGACAAATATCACTAAGAGAATTAAAAGAAGGAGACGGTGGTTGGCTAATCTTAACTTCTAATCCAGTTATTGGTCCAATAGTATCACCGCACTCTGGATAATAAATTATAGAAGGAATAAAAGCATCACTAATATTAATAAAACCATCAACAGTTTCTAAATGACATCCACATGATGAATTATTAAATGTGTAATCAAGTGCCACTACTTCTTGTAAAATAGGATTAGAAGGATCACAGCCTAAATCTAATGTGTCTACATGAGTCATATAATCATTATAATCCCAATTAACAACCTCATTATTAACTCCTGAAGAATCACAATACATAATCCATTGCATTTCTGTACCAGGACTAATCTCTATATATGGAA
>CAXEHY010000041.1:0-7345 GCA_963996865.1 uncultured Flavobacteriales bacterium
TAATGAAATTATATTCAGCACCATATCTTTACAAAATCAACCTAATTACAACAAATTGAGTAAAGTGAATTGGAAAATAAAAAATGACACTGCAATACAAAAAATATTTTCATTTAAAAATCCACAACATAAAACAAAAAAAATATTAACACAAGATGTGAGTAATTATATTTGCTTATATCAATCAGATGGAAATATACAGGCGTATACAAAAAAAAACGAACTCAACGGATGGCCAAAAAAAATTGGATCAAAAATATTAGGTGAAATAAGTGTTATCAATTACTACAATAATACAAACAGACAAATATTATTTAACACAAAAGATTCATTATACATTATAGATATATATGGAAATTATATAAAAAACTATCCGAAAAAACTTAAATCAAATACTAATTATGGCCATACCTTAATAAATTACAAAGATAATAATTGGTCAACGTATCATGACCAATTATATAGAATATTAATAAAGGAAAATAATACAATAAATAATTATTCAAAAGAAGGAAAGATAGTTGCGGGATGGAAATTTAAAACAAAGTTGCAAAATATGTTGAATCCTAAAATCATACATAAAACAATAACAAAAAATAATAAAAACTTGGATTATATATATATAGCAGATAATGATGGTAATATATATATATTAAAAAGAAACGGAAATAATAGAGTGAAAATAAATAAAGAAATTCCTATCTCAAATAAAAATAATTTTTATGTCGATGATGAAGGTAATATTTTTTCTTCTAGTATAAATGGAAGCATATTTAAAACTGATTTAAAAGGTAATGTAAAATTACTATATGAAAATAACTTTACAAAGGAACATTTATTTATTAAAACAGACAATAAAGAAAAATTTATATGTGTTGATGAAAATAAAATTTTCCTATTCGAAAACAATAACAAAAAAAATATATATAAAATAGCTAATCTAGACGCAGAAAAAATAAACTTATTTTTAGATGATGAAAAAAACACATATATAGCAATACAAGACAATAATAATGAGAATATTCATTTAATTAAATATTCTGAACAAAAAGTTGAAAGTCATTTGAAGTTTAAGGGAAACAGCTTCTCAATAATTAATGATTTAAATAATGATGACAAAATAGATATTACCATTTCAAACAACAATTATATAATAAATTATTCTTTAAAGTAAATAAAGATTTTTGTTTTTTGATATTCTATAAACCTTATACATAAATTAGCTTTCTATCTTTAAAACCGCTTAAACCACTTAAACCACCTGTATTAATAATTAAGATCTTAGAATTTTTTTTAAAAAAATTTTTTTCAATTAAATCAAAAATTCCAAAAAAAAGTTTTGAATTATAAATAGGATCTAATTTTAAGTTGAAATTCACAAAAACAGTATTCATGAACATAATTAAATCATCATTGTAATTGCCAATTCCTCCAAAATTATAATCATTGTTTAATGAAAAATTATTATTATTTGAATATTTAAAAATGTTGCTAATAATATTTTTATTTTTTTTTAAAACTGAAAAACCTATTATTTTTTGATGTTTTTTTGCAGACCTTAATAGACCCGCAATAGTTCCTCCCGTTCCTACCGCACAACATATATAATCAAAACAATCACAATTTTTATCTAATATTTCTTCACATCCTTTTACAGAAAGCTCATTTGTGCCTCCTTCTGGTAAATAAAAAAAATCTCCTTCTTGTTCTCTTAAATAATTAATATATATTTTGTTATTTCTTTCTCTATACTTACTGTAATCTAAATTTATGATTTTCATGCCATTTGATTGACAATATTTCATTATTTCAGTATTCAAATCACCTCTTACTGCTCCTATAGTTTTTATTCCCCTAATACTGCCTAAATACGACAAAGCATATAAGTGATTAGAATAAGATCCTCCAAATGATAAAATTTTATTATAGCGCTTAGTAGCTTCTTCTATATTATACTTTAACTTCCTATATTTATTTCCTGAAATAATATCATGAAGTAAATCTTCTCTTTTTATAAAAAATTTAATTTTTTTTGATTCAAATAAATCATTTTTAATTTCTTCAACTATGACATTTTTGTCTAAAATTTTCATTATAGAAACGAATATTTAAATTTGTTATAAATATAATAAATGAATATTTTTCAAAATAAAAAAAAAATAGATTCTGAAGATTATTATTATAATAAAAAAGGATTTATTGTTTTTACTAAAAAATATCATTTAAAAAGAGGATATTGTTGTTATAATAATTGTAAACATTGTCCTTACAAAGGAAAAAATATGATAAATATTAGAAAATGTATTCTACAAGGTATCCCTTCTAAATTACCTGACAAAAAAGAATATGACCATAATATAAGTCATGCTCCAAAAAGAAAAGAAATACTCAACAAAGAAGAAAAAAAATTAGCAATAAAAAATGCACTTAGATATTTTCCTGAAAAACTACATCTGAAATTATCAAAAGAATTTAATGAAGAATTAAAAAAATATGGAAGAATATACATGTATAGATTTCGCCCAGATTATAAAATCAAGGCAAGACATTTAGAAGATTTCCCGCATAAAAGTAAACAAGCGGCGGGAATAATGATGATGCTCTCTAATAATTTAGATTATTCTGTCGCACAACATCCTCATGAACTCATAACTTATGGTGGTAATGGAGCTGTATTTCAAAACTGGGCACAATATTTATTATGTATGAAATATTTAGCTGAAATGACAGATGAACAAACTTTAATTTTATATTCTGGTCACCCAATGGGATTATTCCCTTCTCATAAAAATGCACCAAGAATAGTTATCACAAACGGGATGATGGTTCCTAATTACTCAAAACCTGATGATTGGGAAAAATTTAATGCACTAGGAGTAACTCAATTTGGACAAATGACAGCAGGATCTTTCATGTATATTGGTCCTCAAGGGATAGTACATGGAACAACTATTACTATTCTTAACGCTGCAAGAAAAATTGATCCGCAAGCAAAAAACTTAAGTGGAAAAATTTTTGTAACTGCTGGTTTAGGAGGAATGAGTGGAGCTCAACCTAAAGCAGCGGTAATAGCAAAAGGTATTTGTATAGTAGCCGAAATAAATTCAGCAGCAGCATATAAAAGAAAAGAACAAGGATGGGTAGATGAAATCTATACAGATTTAGACTCTATTTTAGATAGAGCTATAAAAGCTAGAAATGAAAAAGAAGCAATTTCATTAGCCTATAATGGGAACATCGTAGATTTATTAGAAAAAATAGTAGAAAGAAATATTTATATTGAAATCGGATCAGATCAAACTTCTTTACATAATCCATTATCTGGAGGATATTATCCTGTTGGACTAACATTTGATGAATCTAACAATATGATGTCAAATAATCCCAAAAAATTTAAAAAAGAAGTTCAAAAAACACTTATTAGACATACAAATGCAATAAATAAATTAACAAAAAAAGGAATGTATTTTTTTGATTACGGTAACGCTTTTCTTTTAGAAGCAAGTAGAGCAGGAGCAGATATTATAAAAGAAAATGGAGATTTTAAATATCCCTCTTACGTGCAAGACATTATGGGTCCTATGTGTTTTGATTATGGCTTCGGACCTTTTCGTTGGGTTTGTTGTTCAAACAATTATAAGGATCTTGAAAAAAGTGACAAAATTGCAACAAAAATTTTAAAAAAAATTATGAAAAATTCTCCTGAAGAAATAAAACAGCAAATGAATGATAATATAAATTGGATAAAAGCTGCAGGAAAAAATAAAATGGTAGTAGGCTCTCAAGCAAGAATACTATATGCGGATGCTCAAGGTAGAATAGAAATAGCAAAAGCTTTCAATGATGCAATCTCAACAGGAGAAATATCTGCTCCTATTATATTAGGAAGAGACCATCATGATGTAAGCGGAACTGATTCTCCTTATAGAGAAACAGCTAATATTTATGATGGATCTCAATTCACAGCAGATATGGCTATTCAAAATGTTATAGGTGGTAGTTTTAGAGGGGCAACTTGGGTGTCTATACATAATGGAGGAGGAGTTGGTTGGGGAGAAGCAATAAATGGAGGTTTTGGAATGATGCTAAACGGAAGTAAAGATTCAGAAGAAAAAATAAAATCAATGTTATTCTGGGATGTAAATAATGGTATTGCTAGAAGATGCTGGGCAAGAAATCAAGAAGCGAAATTTACAATAAAAAGAGCTATGAAGACAAATCCAAATCTAAAAGTAACTATACCAAATATTGCATCTGACAAGATATTAGACAATTTAGATTTAAAATAAAATTAAAAAGGAATTCCAAGTCCTAACATGACTCTAACAGACTCAATAATATTATCAGGGTGTTCGGGAGTAAAATCTACAAATTCATCTTCAGAAAAAGCCTTTCTTTTATATAAAAAATGATACCTGTCATAACCTAGACCTATATCACAAATAAAATAATTATTAAAAATAAATTGATATCCAAACATTAATCCTCTACCATATTGCACCCAGTTTTCAGAATATAAATCTGTGTTTTCTAATATAGATCTATATTCCATAATATAATCTGTATATCTGAAAAAAGCTGAAACATACATCCCTAATGGAGCGTTCCATCCAAAATACACTTTAATTTCTGGAACTATATTATAACCTTTAGTATAAAAAGCATCTGCAAAAATATCATTACCTTCAAAGCTCCCAACTATTTCTTTATCTACATCATATATATAACCACAATTTAATTGTAATGTCACTTGTTCTAATCTAGGATTAAAAGAAAGTATTCTTTCATAAGAAATTGAAAAATTTCTTTCAAATGGATAAAAAGAAGTTCCCTCTATAAAAGGTTCAAATAAATTAAATTTTAATGTGTTTTTAAATGGACTTTGAGATAACAAAGTCGATGATATAAAAAAAAATAATATTATTAATCGCATAAATACAAGCGAAGATAAGAATATTATTAATCTCACTATAAAAATATATTATTTAAATTAAATCTTATATATTTGTTCCCTTATGGAGAAAAAATCTTACATATCTGACAAGATATCTTTTCAAAAGAATAAAATTCTAGAATATCTTGTTAAATTTCAAGGAAACGTGTCTTTAGCTTGCAAAAAATGTAATATATCAAGAGACACTCATTACAGATGGTTAAAAGAAGACAAGAAATACAACAAAAAATACAATGATTTATTATCTAAACACTTTATATCATATGAACAAAAACTAAATCAAAAAAAAATAAGTAAAAAAACATATTTACAATGTTATAAAGATATGTTAATATGGAGAAAAGTAGAAGAAAAAGCAAGCGCCTTATATATACAACAAAAAATAAGAGGATTTTTACACCTCTATAATGGTCAAGAAGCTGTTTTGGCAGGGTGCTGTCAGGCAATTGATATATCAAAAGACAAAATGATAACCGCCTATAGAAATCATGTTCATCCTATAGCTATGGGTGTAGAAGTGAAATATATCATAGCTGAACTAATGGGTAAAATAGATGGATGTTCAAAAGGAAATGGCGGCTCAATGCATATGTTTTCGAAAAAACATAATTTTTTTGGAGGACATGGTATAGTTGGAGGACAAATTCCATTAGGAGCAGGAATAGCTTTTGCTGATAAATACAAAAACAAAAATAATGTCACTTTGTGTTTTATGGGAGATGGAGCTATACGACAAGGAACTTTTCATGAAACTTTAAATTTAGCTATGTTGTGGAACTTACCTGTTATATTTATTATTGAAAATAACGGATACGCTATGGGAACTTCTGTAAATAGATCATCAAATCATACAGAACTCTGGAAACTAGGATCAGGTTATAAAATGAATTCAAAATATGTAGATGGAATGAATTTTGAAAATGTATATTACGCAATGAGCGAATTAGTAGAAAGATGCAAAAACAATGAAGGCCCTTCTCTGATAGAAATAAAAACTTACAGATATAAAGGTCATTCTATGTCAGACGCTCAAACATATAGATCAAAAGAGGAAATTAATGATTATATAAAAATAGATCCCATTACTCAAATATTAAATAGCATATATGAAAAAAAACTAGCTAGTGAAAAAGAAATAGAAAAAATAAATAATGAAGTCAAAAAAATAATAGATGATGCTGTGAAATTTGCTGAAGATTCTAGCTTCCCTAAAAAAGAAGATTTATATAAAAATGTTTACAAACAAAGTGATTATCCCTTTATAAAAAATTAAAATATGGCCGAAATAATAAAAATGCCAAGATTAAGTGACACTATGAAAACAGGAGTAGTTTCAAAATGGTACAAAAAAATTGGAGATCTTATAAAAGAAGGAGAATTAATATCTGATATAGAAACAGATAAAGCCACAATGGAATTTGAATCTTTTCAAGAAGGGACTCTTCTTTACATAGGAGTAAAAGAAGGAGAAAGCGCTGAAGTGGACTCTATTTTAGCTATTATTGGAAGCAAAGGTGAAAACATAGAAAATATTATTAAAAATAATAATACAGAAAAAGAAGCAAATAATTCTAATTCAGAAACACATACAAAAGCACCTGAAATAAAATCACCTGAAATAAAATCACCTGAAATAAAATCACCTGAAACAAAAGAACAATTTAAAAATGAAAATTTACTTTTCTCTATATCTCCTATAGCAAAAAAAATTGCTTCAGAAAATAATATACAATTGCAATTAGTTAAAGGAACTGGAGATAATGGGAGAATAATTAAAAGAGATATAGAAAAACTGCTACTGCAAAATAAATCATCTTCAAAAGATAAAAATTATTCTAAAAAACTATCTCACATGAGAACAATAATAGCAGAAAAATTAAGTGAAAGTAAATTTACTGCTCCTCATTTTTATCTTACAAGAGAAGTTAATATGGATAAAATTGTTGATTTAAGAGAAACCATAAAAAAAATAAATAATACTAAAATTTCGTATAATGATATTATAGTTAAAGCTTCTGCTGTAGCTATAGAATCACATAAAAAAATAAATGCTTCTTGGAATAATGATTCTATTATTTACAAAAATAATATTAATATAGGTGTCGCTATGGCTATTGAAGAAGGTTTAATTGTTCCTGTAATAAAGCAAACTAATCAAAAAACATTAACTGAAATATCAATTATTGTTAAAAATTTTGCAGAAAAAATAATATCAAAAAATACTCATCCCAATGATTTCTCTGATAATACATTTACAATTTCAAATCTAGGAATGTTTGGTATTGATAATTTTACAGCTATAATAAATCCTCCTGATGCATGTATTTTAGCTGTTGGAAACATAGTTAAAAAACCTATAGTAGATAAAGAAAATAAAATAATAATATCTAA
>CAXEHY010000042.1:0-5625 GCA_963996865.1 uncultured Flavobacteriales bacterium
CGGTTGTGATAGAAGCGAAACATTTATGTATGCAAATGAGAGGCGTAGAAAAACAAAATGCTATTACAACAACATCTGCGTTTTCTAAAGAATTCCTGTAAAATACTGGAACGAGAATAGAATTTATGAATTTAATAAAATAAACACATGAAAGCATTTTTGTTTCCTGGACAAGGATCACAATTCATAGGAATGGGAAAAGATTTATTCAATTCAAATAAAATTGCTAAAAAAATATTTCAACAAGCAAATAAAGTACTTGGATTTGAAATAACTAAAATCATGTTTGATGGCAATAATGAAGAATTAAAAGAAACAAAAGTTACTCAACCAGCAATTTTTATACATTCAAGTATACAATACAAAATTCAAAATACAAAACCTGATTTTGTGGCAGGACATTCACTAGGTGAATTTTCAGCACTATTTGCGAATAATTGTTTGTCATTTAATGATGGATTAAAACTAGTATCCAAGAGAGCAGAAGCTATGCAAATAGCGTGTAAAAATCAAAAATCTACAATGGCTGCTATTATAGGTTTAAAAGAAATAATTGTAGAAAAAATATGTGAAAGCACAGAAGGAATAGTAGTTCCAGCTAATTATAATAGTAACGGACAAATAGTAATTTCAGGAGAATTACAAGCTGTAGAAAAAGCTTGTGAAGAATTAAAAAAAAATGGCGCTAAAAGAGCATTACTTTTAAATGTAGGTGGGGCTTTTCATTCTCCTCTAATGAAAGAAGCAGAATGTTTATTAAAAGAAGCAATTAATAATACAGAATTTAAACAACCTATATGTCCTATATATCAAAATATATCTGGCAAAAAATATATTGAACCTGAAAAAATAAAAAACAATTTGATAGCTCAATTAACTTCTCCAGTAAAATGGACACAAACTATGCAAAATATGATAAAAGATGAAGTTGACACTATACAAGAAATAGGTCCCGGCAAAGTTTTACAAAACCTTTTTAGAAGAACAAAAAAAGATATTATTATTCTTTAAGTAATTTGCTAGTTAATTCATTCAATTTATCTAAAACTTTCTCTTCCATTTTTATTTGTCTTTGCTCAAGTCTTAAAATCTCGTCTCTTTCACTATGTGATTTTCTCATTTCATGTATCAACCAGCCAATAGCCCCAAATTCTAAAAGAGTGATAATAATTAATAGAATAAAATTTATCTGTTCGTAATTCATAAATATTAAATAAAATTATAATAAAAAAAACAAAATACTATTTTGAGGCATATATAATTAAAGTTCCCTCCCATTGATTTTTAGCGCCGTAACAAAACATATTAACATTTTTAAAACCAGATTCCATAAACATGTCTTTCCACTCTTTTTTAGATAAAGTTTTTATATCTAAATCTAAATCAGACCCCCAACTCAAAGAACTAGTATTTTCTAAATAATGATCTACACCTATTACAAAAAAGCCTTGATCTTTCAATACCTTATCAAAAATCTTTTGTATTAAAAATAATGGATTATTTAAATAATAAAAAAACTCCATACTGAAAACGATATCATATTGAACATCATTATTCCAATTCTCTATATCAACATTATAATAAACTCCTTTCGCGTCTTTTTTTTTAGCCTTTTTAATCATTTCTTCTGCTCCGTCTAATCCAACTGAACGTGAACAATTGATATGAGAGCTCATATTTTTAACTACCCAGCCATTACCACAACCATAATCAATAAAATTAAATTTTTTTGAAATAATAGAATCTGGAATTAAACTTAACATCTTTGTGACAGAATCCGCATGACCATCTTCCATTCCTTTATCTTTACCTATTATAGCCCAATCATTAAATAATTTAATATTTTTATTCAAAACGTAATTTTTTTTTCACTTCTCCATTATTATATATATAAAATAAAATTTGATTTTGATTTTTTGGCTTCCTGCCAAAAATATCAACTACTTTAATGATATATGATTCTTTAATATTGTCATTAATGACATTAACGCTGCCACAAGCTGAAATACAATCAATATATGTCCAAAAAGGAACAACACCATCACATCCTCCCCATATAAAAGTATCACATTGATTTGTTTGTTGATTATAATAATAAGCTGATATAGCCGCAAAACAAAGTCCTGGATCAGGAATTAAATAACAATTTGACTGAATATTAACTGGAAAAGAACAGAAAAGCTCTTTGTTCCCTGCAAAAAAATATGAATATATATTTAAATAACCTTGAAATGGGAATGTAATTTGATTCAAAATAATTAATGATTCATAATTAATCACACCATAATTAATCGCGAATACAGAGCCGCCATCATCTACAGCTATAGTATCCATATTTTGATCAAATAAGACAAATCCCCCATAAGGGAAATTATAAGATGGATTATTATTCGTTATTTGAAAATTTAATTTTTCATAAGGAAGTGCAGTATAATTATCATAAACAAAATTTGTTATTTCTAAAGAATCACATTCAGGTTTATTTTGCACAATAAATTGTCCAATCATATTGTATTGTGTGACATGAGGTATACACACATAATCATAAATTCCAGATACCTGAGGCACATATTGAAAAAATAAAGAATCATTAATTCCCCATGAAACATCAAAAGACATAGCCCCTATAGGTATGTTAGAAGATGTTATAGTATGAGGCATATTAGGCATAGGCTGATCTAAGGGGGTCCATTGAATAGTATCTCCTAATTGAAGTGTTAAAGTCGATGGCAAAAACTGAAAATAACCACTCCAAACTTGTATATTATGTATAGTGGCTGTTGAATTAAAATAAATAAATAAAAAAAATAAAAATAAAAATCTATGCATTATATGTTTATAATATATTATTTAATAAATTATTTTTTTGATATAACTTATGATAATATTCATTTGTTTTTACTTTACTATATAAATCTAACTGTATGGAATTATGTAAATCTGTCCCTATAAAATCGACCAAATCTAAATCAATCAAAGATTCAGCTTTTTTTTGAGAATCAATATTATAATAACCTACTAAAGACAACAAATTTATTTGTAAATAAACATTTTTAGATTTTAATTTTTTATAATCATCTATATTAAAATAAGAATACCTTTCTGGATGAGCTAAAATAACTTTATAACCCATAACTTGTAATTCAAACATGATGTCATATAAATTTAAAGGAGGATCTAAAAAAGACAACTCAACTAAAATAAAATTATCTTGAAAAGACATAAGTTCTTTTTTCTTAGCTAATTCAAAAAAATTAAAATCAAGATAATATTCGGCAGAAGCTGTTATGTTTATTTTGATATTTTGTGCTGTAAGTTCCTTCTTTAATAAATCTAAACCTGATTGAATTATATTTACATTGTTATCATAAACTCCGGGCATAATATGAGGAGTAGTTATAATTTTTTGAAAACCTAACTCTATCAAGCCTTTAATTAACATGATACTATCCTGCATAGAAGAAGCCCCATCATCAATGCCTGGTATTAAATGAGAATGCAAATCACATTTAAATTGTGAAAAATCAATTGCAGGTAAAATGTTTTTTGATTTTTTAAATTTGAAAATTGAATTCATTTAAAAATTATTTTCATAATATTCTAAATACTCTCCGGAAACAATGTTTTCTATCCATTCAAAGTTTTTTAAATACCAAGAAACAGTTTTCTGTAAACCTTGATTAAAATTAACTGTAGGAGCCCAGCCTAAAGAACTAGATAATTTTGTGCAATCTATAGCATAACGAGCATCATGACCAGGACGATCTTCAACATACTTAATTAATTTTTCTGAACTTTTTTTATTTTTTAATTTTTTATCCATAATCAAACATAATTGTTTAACCAACTCTATATTACTAATCTCATTATTGCCTCCTACATTATATGTTTCTCCTATCTTGCCTTTATGAAAAATCAAATCAATAGCAATAGCATGATCTATAACATATAACCAATCTCTAATATTTAAACCATCACCGTACACAGGTAAAGTTTTTTTATTTTTAATATTAGAAATTATAACAGGTATTAATTTTTCAGGAAATTGATTAGGACCATAATTATTAGAACAATTAGAAATAACAAATGGCAAATTATAAGTATTACCATAAGCTCTCACAAAATGATCTGAACTTGCTTTAGAAGCAGAATATGGAGATCTAGGATCATAAGGAGTGTTTTCTAAAAATAAACCTTCATCTAAAGAACCATAAACTTCATCAGTTGAAACATGATAAAATAATTTATTCTTATAATTATTCTTCCAATATTTTTTGCAAACATTTAAAATATTAGTAGTTCCTAAAACATTAGTTTTTATAAAAACATTAGGATCATCAATAGATCTATCTACATGAGATTCAGCGGCAAGATGTATTACACCGTCTATATCATGTTGCAAAAATATATTCTCTAAATCTGAAGTGTTATTTATATCACCTTTGAAAAAATGATAATTATCACAATCTTCTATATCTTGTAAATTATATAAATTACCTGCATATGTTAATGAATCAAAATTAATTATCAAGTAATCACTATACTTGTTGACAAGATGTCTCACTAAATGTGAACCTATAAAACCAGCACCACCTGTAATTAATATTTTTCTTTTGAATGACATTTACTCCAAATATAAGTAATTATTATATTTATCTATTACTGAAAAATACTACATTAGTAACATAATTATGTGTAAAATTATTTTTTTATTATTACTTATAAGTCAATTTACATACTCTCAAAACATTGATGAAAATAAATTGAAAATAAATTTAACAACTCACTACGGATTATTTTTACCCGGATTAGACCTAAAAGAAAATTTTGGAATAAATTCAATTATAGGGTCAGATATTATTTTAGAAAAAAATAATTTACTTCATTCAATAGGATTTGGATATATATTTGGCGAGAATGTGAAAGACAGTTCCATGTTTTTAATGTTTTCAGAAAATGGAATCATTGTTGATGAAGTAGGTCAAGAAGGAGAAGTGTATTTATACCAAAGAGGATATCAAATAATGTGTAAAATAGGCAAAGACATAGAATTATTAAAAGAAAATTTTAGCTTAATATTTGGTGTTGGATTTATACAATATAAAATTAAAATAAAAGATCAAGACAATACAATACCTGCTCTTTCAGAAGAATATTTAAAGGGCTACGACAAGCTTTCGAATGGCTTTAATACAAATATTTTCTTAGGCTATAAATATGAAAAGAAAAAAAATAAATTCCATATAGGATTAGAATCATCAATAGGTTTTACTAAAAATCGTAGAAGTTTTAATTTTGTTGAAATGGGTAACGACGATAAATTAAAATTTGATTTAATGAATGGAATAAAATTCATTTGGTGGATACCTGTATCTAAAAGAACTACTAACAAAAATTACTATTATTAGTTTGATCTATAATACTCTAATTTATATTATCAAATTTTTTGTTTCGTTTTTAAAATTTAATAACGAAAAAATAAGCAAACTATATTGTAACCATAACAAAATATTAAAAGAAAAAAATATCAAAAACGTTATATGGTTTCATTGCGCATCCCTAGGAGAATATGAACAAGCTGTAACTTTAATTAATTCAATTAAAAAAAAATATAAAAATAAAATA